>NZ_JAMXAX010000005.1 GCF_023913775.1 Acidovorax facilis | reverse complement strand
CACCCCCCCAACACCCACCACCACCACATGCGCCCGGCGGATACGCCGAGCGCCTTGTACGCCGTACAGCCGTTCCAGTCCGCCAAAGCGACGCTCCTGCGCTGCATCTTCAACACTCCCTGCCGGGGCTTGCAAAGGCGCTTCGCCGACCATTACTTCAATCGGGAAAGGCGCTCTTTGGCCGCCACAGCCGCCTCGGACTGCGGGTAGGCGCGTACAAGGTCTTCCAGGGTCTTGCGGGCAGTTCGCGTGTCTTTGAGTTCAATCTGGCAGTTGGCAATGGACAAAGCCGCCTCTGGCGCCCGCGCATGAGCCGGGGCATCAGACAACATCAGCTTGAAATTACCAATGGCTTCCTTGTAGTCCCGGGTAGCGTATTGGGCATTCCCAAGCCAGAAACGCGCAGATGGGACAAAACCGCTGCGCGGATACTGCCGCACAAAGGCTGCAAATGCTGCCCCAGCTTCTGGAAACTTGCCTGAGCGAAACACGGCCAGTGCGGCTTCAAAGTCCTTTTTCTCAGCAGGATCTGCCTGGAACTCCTGGCCGTCCAAGGTCACCTTCACAGGTTCAAACTGACGCAGGCGCTCGTCTACCCCCTGGGCGATGTCTTTCTGGCGCCGCTGCAAATCGGCAGCATCACGCAACAACTGTTCGTTCTGGCCGCGAAGTGTGGACTGCTCCGCGCGCAGTGTGTCAATCTGACCTTGCAGATCCAGCAGACTGCGCCGCAGCTGGGCGTTCTCTTCACTGAGCCTGCGCACTTCCTCTGCGGACCGTTGCTGAGACAGCTGCATGCCATCCACGCGCTGCCGCATTTCGAGAATGGCGCGGCGGGCTTCGCCATCTTCAAAAATTGCGGCATGGCCAGTGGGCAGCAAGGTCACGGACAGCATCACTGCCGCCAGCGCCTTGAGCGGGTAGGACAAAGAAATCGTGCGCATCAACGATAGGACAGTTCAGCCCGGCGATTTTGGGCGTGCGCGTCTTCAGAATTGCCTTGGGCTGCTGGTTTTTCCTTGCCAAAGCTCACAGCTTCCATCTGGCTGTCCTGCACGCCGAGCAGAGCCAGCGAACGGCGCACTGCCTCGGCGCGCTTCTGGCCGAGCGCCAGGTTGTACTCACGACCACCTCGGTCGTCCGTGTGGCCTTCAATCATCAGCTTGCGATTGGTGCCGGCCTTGATGAAACGAGAGTGCGCCTCGATCAGCGACTGAAATTCGGGCTTGATCACGTAGCTGTCGTAATCAAAATAAACGATACGGCTCACGCCCACCGGGCCTGCAGCATCGCGGCCCGACTGGCCGAGGTCCACACCAGCAACACCGCTCTGCGCGGTATTGCCAGAGTTGGCGCCAGTATTACCACCCATGGTAGACGTGGCGTTCTTGTCTTCGACCGGCACATCGTCCAGCTTCACGCCAGAGCTGCACCCGGCAACGAGGGCGACAACGGTAAGGGCAAGGGTAAAACGTTTGATCATCCAAAATTCTCCTGAAAACTTGATACTTGAAAGTGCTGATAAGTTCATTGCTTTTGAAACGGGCCCCAATCGGGCTCACGGATATCGCCCGCCTGCCCCGCGAGCCGGGCCTTGATCTTGCCGTCCAGCGTGGTGGTCATGAGCGCTTCACGCCCTTGCTGCTGGGTGGCATAAACGATAAGGCGGCTGTTGGGGG
This sequence comes from Acidovorax facilis, assembly GCF_023913775.1. Taxonomy (GTDB): domain Bacteria; phylum Pseudomonadota; class Gammaproteobacteria; order Burkholderiales; family Burkholderiaceae_C; genus Acidovorax; species Acidovorax facilis. The sequence continues at coordinate 109,322 of NZ_JAMXAX010000005.1, read as the reverse complement.
CAAAGCTGGGGTTCTCATCTGCCGTTGTGTCGGTGACCGCATTCACAGTGCCCGCGGACAGGTCCATCACGTGCAGTTTGAAAGCCCCACCGACACGGGAGATGTAGGCCAGCCAGCGGCCATCGGGGCTGACGCTGGGGGAGATGTTGTAGCTGCCGGTAAACGTCACACGTTCCGCGTTGCCGCCAGATGTGGAGACCTTGTAGATCTGCGGCGCGCCGCCACGGTCGCTGACAAAGTAAATGCTGCGGCCGTCACCGGAGAACATGGGCTCCGTGTCGATGCCAGCGCTTTGCATGAGGCGGCGCGGTTCGCCACCGTTGGCGTCGATGGTGTAGAGCTGAGATCCCCCGTCACGGCTGAGCGTCACGGCGAGGGATCGACCATCCGGAGCCCAGGCAGGGGCACTGTTGGACCCCCGGAAATTGGCAATCAGACGCCTGCGGCCGGAGGCCACATCATGCACATAGACCACCGGCTTGCGCGATTCAAACGACACATAGGCCAGTTGCCCCCCGTTGGGCGACCATGCAGGGGAAATGATGGGCTCCGGGCTCGACAGTGCCGATTGGGCATTCTCTCCGTCAGCGTCTGCCACCCACAGGCTGTACCGGGAGCCTGTCTTGGTGACATAGGCGATACGCGTCGAGAAAATGCCGCGCTCGCCCGTCAGCTTTTCATAGATGAAATCCGCAATGCGGTGCGACACCAGGCGCAGATCGCCTTGGGTGACCACAAAGCTTTGGCCACCAAGGTCCTGCCCCTTCACCACATCCCAAAGGCGAAAGCGCACATCGAAACGCCCATCTGCCAGGCGAGTCACACTGCCAGTAGCCAGGGAGTCCGCACTCTTCTGGCGCCACAGTGCGACATCCGGGCGCGCGGTTTCGTCCAGCACCGCGCCGGAGGCGTCTACCGCGCGGAACTGTCCGCTGCGCTCCAGGTCGGCCTGGACGATGGCCGATATTTTCTGGGGAGACTGCGCCTCGCCCCGGAACGGCGCAATTGCGATGGGCAACTGGGTCAAACCAACACCCGTGACCTCAACGCGAAATTGCGCGAGGGCGGGCAGTGCGGGGGTCGAGATCAGCGCAGCCAGCATGTGGCGGCGCAAGGGATGCGGCAAGGCCGCAGGGGATGGGTGTGTTGGGATTCGATCTGTGGTCATTGGCATCCAGCGGTGGCCGAACAAATGCCGAAAGGCAAACCCGAATGTTACACACAGCGGGGAAACCCCTGTGACAAAACGTGCGACCTCCAAACCTATTCGCACCGATTTCTTGCAGCCCACAACCTGCTGCGCAGAAATATCTCACCGGCACCTTGACCGCCCACAACCGTAGAATCCGGGCCACATGCAAGCCACAGATACGGGCACCGCGCCTCCCAACACTCCCTCCCCGCCCGCTGCAAGCCTGGCCACACGCCTGCGCCGACTGTCTGTCTACTTTGGCAACCAGCGAATGGCCTGGAGCCTTGCCGTTGTTGCCACCCTCGTCGGCGCGATCACCGAGCCGCTGATTCCCGCATTGCTGCAGCCCCTGCTGGACCGGGGCTTCACGCAAGGCACCCTCCAACTGTGGATGGTGCCACTGGCCATCCTGGGCGTGTTTTTTGTGCGGGGCGTTGCCCAGTTCGTCGGCCAGTACGCACTGGCACGCATTGCCAACGAAGGCATGCTGACGCTGCGCCAGTCGCTGTTTGACAGGGTGCTGGCTGCCGAGATGGGCCTGTTCTCGCGCCAGTCGGCCAGCACGCTGTCCAACACCGTGGTGTACGAGGTGCAAACCGGCGCAACCCTGCTCGTACAGGCACTGCTAGGGGTGTCGCGCGACGGATTCACACTGGTGGCGCTGCTGGTGTACCTGCTGTACCTCAACTGGCAGCTCACGCTGATCGTCGCCGTGGTCGTGCCGGGCGTGGCGTGGATCATGAAGACCTTGTCCCGGCGCCTTTACCACCTGACCAAAAGCAGCCAGCAGGCCACCGACGAACTCGCCTATGTGGTGGAAGAAAACGTGCTTGCCCACCGCATGGTCCGGCTGCATGGCGCGCAGCCTGGCCAGGCCGGGCGCTTCGCCGCCTTGAGCCAGAGCCTGCGACGCCTGGCGATCAAGTCCACCATCGCCTCCGCAGCCATGACGCCGCTGACGCAGCTACTCGCCGCTGCTGCGCTCTCCGTAGTGATCTGCATTGCCCTGTGGCAAAGCCGCGGCACTGTGGACGCCAAGGATGTCACCGTCGGCGGCTTCGTGTCGTTCATCACGGCCATGCTGATGCTCATCGCCCCCATACGCCGCTTGGCCGATGTCGCCAGCCCGATCACGCGGGGTGTTGCCGCCCTGGAGCGGGGGCTGGCACTGCTGGGAGACACCGGAGCCGAAGCGGGCGGCCAGTTCCGCAAGGACCGCGCCCAGGGGGAGCTGGAACTCAAGCAGGTCACGGTGTCGTTTGGCCCTGACCACGCCCCTGCACTGGACCACATCAGCTTGCGTGTGGAGCCTGGCGAAATCGTCGCACTGGTCGGCCCCTCCGGGGCAGGCAAGACCACGCTGGTCAACCTGTTGCCACGGTTTGTGACGCCCGCTTCGGGTGAAATCCTGGTCGACGGGAACCCGTTGCCAGAGTGGGACCTAGGATCGCTGCGCTCGCAATTCGCCATGGTGAGCCAGGACGTGGTGATGTTCAACGACACCATTGCGGCCAACGTGGCACTGGGACACGCGGTGGATGAAGCACGCGTGCAGGCGTGCCTGGCGGCGGCCAACCTGGCCGAACACGTGGCAGCACTCCCCCAGGGCATGCACACGGTGGTGGGTCACAACGCCACGCAGTTGTCGGGGGGGCAGCGCCAGCGGCTGGCAATTGCGAGGGCGCTGTACAAGGACGCCCCCATCCTGATCCTGGACGAAGCCACCTCGGCGCTGGACACCGAATCCGAACGGCTGGTACAGGACGCCCTTCAGCGCCTGATGCAGGGACGTACCACCTTGGTCATTGCGCACCGCCTGTCCACCATCGAGCATGCCAACCGGGTCATCGTCATGGAGCGTGGGCGCATTGCCGAACAAGGCACACACGCTGAGTTGATGGCGATGGGCGGACTGTACGCACGCCTGCAGGCCCGGCCTGACTCGGGCGAAACCGCCGCATTGCACTAAACACGCCATTGCGCGCTAACCGGCCCGCGACAACGGCCGATCCCAGCGCTACATCTACCACCGGCCCCGGTTGGGCTGGCGCTTGCGGATGGCTGCGGCGATTTTGTCGGCAGATTCGGTACGACTCACCCGCAAGGCAAAGTCGGCGGCCGTGAGCCCCAGCTGGTTCTTGAGCGTAGGGTCCGCGCCCTCATCCAGCAGCAGCTGAACGGCCTCGTTGGAACCGTATTGCGCCGCCATCATGAGGGGCGTGGTGCCGTTGGGTGATGTGGCGTCGATGTAGGCATGGTTTTCCAGCAGCAACGCGATGATGGCTACATGCTGGCGCGAACCTGCAGAGGCCGCATAGTGCAAGGGCGCCCAGCCTGTCTTGTTCACATCTGCATCGCGTGCCAGCAGCGCCTTGACGGCTTCCAGATTGCCCTTGAGGGCCGCCATCATCAAGGGACTTTCGTCCTGCGCATTGCGGGCTTCCACGTTCACCTGGCTGGATGCCAGCAAGGCTGCAAACGCTTTGGACGACCCATTCTGTAAAGCGATGGTCAGGCCCACCTGCCCTTTCGGGTCGCGCGTATTGGGATCAAAACCCCTCCGCAACAGCGCGGCAATGGCAGCATCGTCATCACGCAGGATGGCGACAAAAAAATCCTCATAGGCTCCGGCCCAGATGCCGGGGGCGGCAAGCCCCAGCGCCAGGGTGGCCAGCGCATTGCGGCGATGGCAAATCATGCGGTCACTCCCTTGAACAGAATGTCGAAGTTGCGGCTGGTGGCGTCGGCCACTTCCTCCAGCGTCAGCCCCTTGGTCTCGGCCACCTGCCGGGCCACATAAGGCACATACGAGGGATTGTTGGTCTTGCCGCGATACGGCACGGGCGCCAGATAGGGGCTGTCGGTTTCGATCAGCGTGCGGTCCAGCGGCACAAAGGCCACCACGTCGCGCAGCTCCTGGGCGCTCTTGAAGGTCACGATGCCCGAGAAAGAAATGTAGTAGCCCAGATCCAGCGCCGCACGCGCCACCTGCATCGACTCGGTAAAGCAGTGGAAGACACCGCCTGCACGGTTTCCGGGGCCGTCTTCGCCCTCTTCGCGCAGGATGGCGAGGGTGTCGTCCGACGCGCTGCGCGTATGGATGACCAAGGGCTTTTCGCACACCCGGGCCGCGCGAATGTGGTTGCGAAAACGGTCGCGCTGCCACTCCAAATCAGCGATGCTGCGCCCGCCTTTGCGGTCTTCCATGCCGTAGTAGTCGAGCCCCGTTTCGCCAATGGCCACTACGCGCGGCAGGGCAGCACGGTCCAGCAGGTCCTGCACCGACGGCTCGGCAATGCCTTCGTTGTCGGGGTGCACCCCCACCGTGCTCCAGAAGTTGTCGTGGGCCATGGCCAGGGCATGTACCCCGTCGAATTCTTCCAGCGTGGTGCAGATGCAAAGAGCCCGGGTGACCTGTGCCTCGGCCATGGCCTGGCGGATGGCGGGCAGCTGGCTCACCAGTTCCGGAAAATTGAGATGGCAGTGCGAATCAGTGAACATGCGGTTTCAAATTAGTCGTTTCTGGGGCGCAACGCGGGCCGTCAAAGGCGGCGCAGCGCTCTGGAGCAAAGATACGCCATCCGCTCCCTCGTCGTGGGCGCCCATAAAAAATGCCGACCAGCCTGCGCAGGTCGGCACGGTGGCGGCGCCAAACTCAGATGGTCTGGGTGGGCCGGTCGGACCCCAGGGATGTGCCCAGCAGCTCCTCAATCTTGGCCTTCAGCTGGCGCGACTTTTCGTCCTTGGGAAACTGGATGCCCACGCCCTGGGTGCGGTTGCCCGCAGCCCGTGCTGGCGTGACCCATGCCACGCGCCCCGCCACCGGATAGCGCTGCGTGTCGTCCGGCAGCGTGAGCAGCACATAGACATCATCGCCCAGCTTGTAGTCCCGCTGGGTGGGGACAAAAATGCCCCCTTCGGCAAAAAAGGGAATGTAGGCCGCGTACAGGGCCCCCTTTTCCTTGATGGCCAGCTGCATGACGCTGGGGCGAGGGGCGGTGGATGGACTGCTCATGGATGGATGGGTGCGGCTCAGTGCTTGGAGTGTAGGGTGTTTCGCGCCTGGGCGACAAGCGCCTCCAGCATGAGGCCAGCATTGAAAGGATGGTCCGCCGTGCGTGCAGCCTTGGCCAGTGCGCGCGACCAGCGGGTCAGAGCTCCCAACGGCGGCACCGTCTTGGGCAGGTCTGCGGGTGCAAAGTAGCGCGGCGCGCCGCCTACGCTGGCCGCCAGCAGGTCATGGCAGAGTTTTTGCAGTGCGTCGATCACCTGCGCGGGCGACCAGTCTCCCAAGGCAGTCACATCGCCCTTGGCCACCGCCTGCGGCAAGGCCGACCAGGCTTGTGGACTTCGGCCCGAGCGCGCCAGTGCCAACGCATCGTCGGGCCGCCCGCCTGCGGCCCGCAAAAAAGACACAACTGCATCCGCAGCGATGCCCTGCCCTTGCAGCCACTGCAGCATCTGATCCTGTGCGGGCCAGACCATGGTGTGGCCCAGGCAGCGGCTGCGAATGGTGGGCAGCAATTGGTGCGCCGCCTCGCTAGCGAGTACAAAGCGCACGTCACCCGGCGGCTCCTCCAGGGTCTTGAGCAAGGCATTGGCCGTGATGTGGTTCATCTGCTCGGCCGGGTACACCAGCACCGCCTTGCCTTTGCCGCGCGCCGAGGTGCGCTGCGAGAACTCCACCGCATCGCGCATGGCTTCCACGCGGATCTCGCGGCTGGGCTTGCGCTTCTTGTCGTCGATGTCCGCCTGGGCCTTTTCCGACAAGGGCCAGCCCAGCGCCATCATCTGCACCTCGGGCATCAGCACACACAGATCGGCGTGGGTGCGCACGTCGATGGCGTGGCAACTGCTGCATTGGCCGCACGCGCCCTGCTCTGTGGGCGCATCGCACAGCCAGGCCCGCACCAGCTCCATACCCAGGGCGTACTGGCCCAGGCCCGACGGCCCCTGCAACAACCACGCGTGGCCGCGCTGGGCCAGCAGGCTGGTGCGCTGCGCGGCAATCCACGGCGCCAATGCCACTGTGGCCTCGCTCATTGCGGCCCCCCTTGGGACGCCACCATGATCGCCAGCCACCCCTTGCGCACAAACACGCTGGTGAGCTGCTGCCACACGCGGTGGCGGTCTTGGGCCGCGTCCAGGCGCGCAAAGCGCTGCGGCGCTGCAGCGGCGCGGTCGGCATAGCCCTGGGCAACGCGGCGGAAGAACTCCACAGGCTGGGCCTCGAAACGGTCGGGCACACGCGCACCGGCCAGGCGTTCTGCAGCCACTTCCGGCGCCAGATCAAACCACACCGTCAGATCGGGTTCACGCATCAAATCTGCCTCTGGCGAAAGTCCAGTCTGCGCAAGACGCTCCAATATTGATAGCACATCAAGATCAAAGCCGCGCCCCGCGCCCTGGTAGGCAAAGGTGGCATCGGTGAAGCGGTCGCACAGCACCACGTCGCCCCGCGCCAGGGCGGGCTCGATCACATTGCGCAGGTGATCGCGGCGGGCCGCAAAAATCAGCAGCGACTCGGTGAGCGCATCCATCGGGTCGTTGAGGACCATCTCACGCAGCTTCTCGGCCAGCGGCGTGCCGCCCGGCTCGCGGCTGACGGTGACGGCACGGCCCTGTGCCCGAAAGGCGGTGGCCAGCCCCTCGATGTGCGAGGACTTGCCCGCACCGTCGATGCCTTCAAAGGTGATGAACAGACCGGGTCGTGACATGAAAACCTTGGTGGAAGAATCTACTGCTGGCCGCGTTGGTAGCGGTTGACGGCACGGTTGTGCTCCTCCAGCGACGTGCTGAAGTGGCTGGCGCCATCGCCCTTGGCCACAAAGTACAGGGCGCGCGTGGCGTCCGGCTGCACGGCGGCCAGCAGCGACGCCTTGCCGGGCATGGCAATCGGAGTGGGCGGCAGGCCTGCGCGGGTGTAGGTGTTCCAGGGCGTGTCCGTCTGCAAGTCGCGGCGGCGCAGGTTGCCATCAAACTTCTCGCCCAGGCCGTAGATCACCGTGGGGTCGGTCTGCAGCAGCATGCCCACGCGCAGCCGGTTGGCAAACACGCCCGCAATCTGGCCCCGGTCGCTGGCCTTGCCCGTTTCCTTCTCCACAATGCTGGCCAGAATCAGGGCCTCTTCGGCCGACTTGAGGGGCGTGTCTGCCGCACGCTGCGCCCAGGCGGCTTCGAGGCGGCGGTCCATGGCATGCATCGCCCGGCGCAACACAGCGATGTCGCTGGAGCCTTTGGCGTAGGTGTAGGTGTCCGGAAAGAAGCGCCCCTCGGGTGGCACACCGGGGCGGCCCAGCTGGGCCATCAGCGCTTCGTCGGTCAACGTGGCAACGTCGCGCTTGAGCTGATCTTCCTTGGCCAGCGCCTGGCGCACCTGGCGCCAGTTCCAGCCCTCGACCAGGGTGATGGCGCGCAGGCTCTCTTCGCCGCGCACCAGCTTTTGCAGCAGGCTGCGGGGCGTGGTGCCAGGGGGGATTTCATAGTTGCCGGCCTTGATGGCACGGTCCTGCCCCGAGAAGCGGAACCAGGCGTAGAGCATGCGGGCATCCACACGCGCGCCAGCAGACACCACATCGCGGGCGACGCCCCGGGGTGTGGTGCCGGGCTCGATGGCAAGCTCCAGAGGCTCGCTGCCGGTCACCAGCGGCTGGTGCAGCCACCAAAAAGCCGCACCACCGGATGCGATCAAAACCAACGCGATCAAAGCCAGTAAACGTCGCACAACCCTGCCGTCTGTGTGTATGAAACAGGGCATCATAATTCAGCGATGACTTACCCCCTGAACGGCATTGCCCCCCTGTCCCACCTGGGCGTGATTCGCGTGGAAGGCGAAGACGCCGCCAAGTTTCTGCACGGCCAGCTCACCCAGGATTTCGCCCTGCTGGGCATGGACCAGGCCCGCCTCGCAGCCTTTTTGTCGGCCAAGGGCCGCATGCAGGCCAGCTTCATCGGCTTCAAGCGTAGCGCTACCGAGGTGCTGCTGGTGTGCAGCCGCGACCTGCTGCCCCCCACGCTCAAGCGCCTGTCGATGTTTGTATTGCGCGCCAAGGCCAAGCTGACCGACGCCACCAACGACTTTGCCCTGTACGGTCTGGCCGGAGACACCGTGCCCGACGGCAGCCAACCCGCCTGGACCAAGGCCGATATCGGCACCGCGTCGGTGGTCCACCTGTACCCCGCCGATGGCCAGCCCCGGGCCCTGTGGGTGGCCCCGGCCGTTGACCCGGCCCCCGCAGGCCCCGCGCTGGACGCCGCGCTGTGGCTCTGGAGCGAGGTGAAGAGCGGCGTGGCAACCCTGACCACGCCCGTGGTCGAGGCCTTTGTGCCCCAGATGCTGAACTATGAATCCGTGGGTGGCGTGAACTTCAAGAAGGGCTGCTACCCCGGCCAGGAAGTGGTGGCGCGCAGCCAGTTCCGGGGCACGCTCAAGCGCCGGGCCTACATCGCCCATGCGGCGGCCGAAGTGGCAGTGGGAGCCGAAGTGTTCAACACGGCAGACCTGGAACAGCCCTGCGGCACCGTGGTGCAGGTGGCTTCTGCGCCGAGCGGCGGATTCGACACCATTGTGTCGCTGCAGATCAGCGCCGCGCAGGAAGGCAGCCTGCAGGTGGGTGCCACGGACGGCGTAGCGTTGGCCCTGCTGCCGCTGCCCTACGCGCTGCTCGAAGATATTTGAATAAAAATGGGCTCCAGCGCTTATCCAACAAGCGCAAGCAGCTCATTTTTTAATAGCAAAATCGACTACAACCGCTGCGCCATGGCAATGTGCGCGATGCCAGCCTCTTCGTAAGGCTCACCCACCACGGAGAAACCGGCGCGGCGGTAAAAGCCCTCAGCGCTGCGCTGGGCGTGCAATTGCACCTCCGTGTCGCCCCGGGCGCGGGCGGCGGCGACCAGCGCATCCAGCAACTGCCGCCCCCACTGCGCACCACGCACTGAGCGGTCCACGGCCATGCGGCCGATGCGGCCCACACCCGGTGACTGCTGCAGCAAGCGGCCTGCAGCAATGGGCATGCCCAGCCGGTTGTAGAGCACGGCATGGCGGGCCGAGATGTCTTGTACATCGGCTTCGATTTCGGCGGGAATGCCCTGCTCGTGCACAAACACTTCCGTGCGCACACGGCCTGCATCGCGGCCCAGCGTGTTCCAGTCGCCCGTGCGCACCTCGGCCATGTCGGCACCGGCCTCAAAGCCCTCGAAGATGGCGCGCAGCGCGGGTGGCACCGGGCGCGAGGTCTGCGTGGCCGGGTCGGCAAACACATAGACCAGTTCGGCCGAGATCAGCAACCGGTCGCCACAGAAAATGCCAGCCGTGAACAGGCACGACGAGTTGCCGATGCGCGTGCAGCGCAGGCCCACATTCAGCGTGTCATCGAGCCGCGCAGAGGCGTGGTATTCCACCGTGGCCTTCTTCACATACATCTCACCGCCCAGCACATGCATGCTCGCCTCATAGGGCAAACCCAGCGCGCGCCAGTAGTCGCTCATGGCCGTGTCGATGTACATGAGGTAGTGCGCGTTGAACACGATCTTTTGCATGTCCACCTCGGCCCAGCGCACGCGCAGGCGGTGGAAACAGCGGAATTCGTTGCGTTGCATGTTGTCTTCACTCCATTCCAAAGGCCAATCGCAGCGCACGGGCTGCGTCAGCATGGGCCTTGCGCGCCTCGGGGATGGCGCGGCCCATTTTGATGAATTCGTGGGTCACGCCGCGGTAGATGTCCAGGTCCACTTGCACGCCTGCCAGGCGCAGCTTGTCGGCGTAGGCTATGCCTTCGTCCACCAGCGGGTCACACTCGGCCAGACCGATCCAGGCGGGGGCCACACCATCGACATCCGGGGCATGCAGCGGGGCAAAGCGCCAGTCTTCGCGCTCGGCGCGGCTTTGCACGTAGTTGCCGAAGAACCAGCTGATGGCAGGCTCTTCCAGCACCAGGCCGCGCGCGAAGGTGGTGTGCGAAGGCGTGTCCTGGTGCGCTGCACAGCCGGGGTAGATCAGCAGTTGCAGCGCCAGCGGCAGGCCCGCATCCCGCGCCAGGATGGCGTTGACGGCGGCCAGCGTACCGCCTGCACTGTCGCCGCCCACGGCCAGCCGCTGGGGATCGGCCCCCAGGCGCTCAGCGTTGGCAGCCAGCCACTGCAGCGCATCCCACGCATCGTTGCTGGCCGTGGGAAAGCGGTGCTCCGGCGCCAGACGGTAGTCCAGCGACACGACCATGCAACCGGCAAGGCGTGCCAGTTCGCGGCACAGGATGTCGTGCGTGGCAACGCTGCCGATGGTGAAGCCGCCGCCATGCGTGTACAGCAGCATGGGCAGGCCCGCGTCGGTGCTGGGCGCATACAGCCGTGCGGGCAGCATGGCGCCGTCGCGGGCCGGGATCTGCAGGTCCTCCACCCGCGCCAGTGCGGCCTTGGGCACCTCCAGCACATCCGCGCCCGCCTGGTAAGCGATGCGTGCCTCTTGCGGCGTGCGCGTGTGCAGCGGTGGGTGCCCCGCGCGGGCCATGCGTTCGAGAACGCTGCGCATCTGGGGGGTGAGACGGGTGTGGTGGATGTGCAGGTCGGTCAACGGTTGGGGTCTCGGCAAAAAAAGAAAACGGCCCGCACGGCGGCGGGCCGCTCATCGGTGGCTTACTTGAAGGTCACGCGCACCGGTGCGGCGCCGGGCAGGCCATCGTAGGTGGCCGTCACCGACAAACCGGCCTTGGGTGGCAGCAGGGGCGAGAATGAGCCCAGGCTGATCAGATCGCCCGGCTGCATGGCCAGGCCTTCTTGCGCCAGCGCGCCCGCCAGCCACACCACGGCATTGAGCGGATGCTCCAGGATGTCGCTGCCCTTGCCACCGCCCAGGCGCGCGCCCGCACCATCGGTCAGCGATACGTTCATGTCGGCCAGCGCCTTCAGCATGGCAAAACGCTCGCCGCGATAGGCTGGCACAGCAATGGGCGTACCCGCCACGCCCAGGCGCGCGCCCACGTTGATGGCCGTCACGCCTGCGCCATTGAGCTTGGGCGGCGCCTGCACCATCAGGTCGGGCAATTCCATGAACGGGATGATCTGGTCCACGGCATCCAGCACGTCCATGGGGGTCTTGGCCTGGTTGATGGCGGCGCTTTTCACGCGCACCAGCATGTCGGCCTCGTACAGGGGGCGGGCACCGAAGGCTGCATCCACCGTGGCGCCGCTGGGCAGCACCATGCCTTCGTAGAGCTTGCCCCACACGGGTTTGTCGGTGTTGAAGCGCTTTTGCACAGCAGGGTTGGTCAGGCCCGCCTTGTAGCCAATCACCTTGCCCATGCGCTGTGCCAGCAATGCGTTGACCTTGCCGCGTGTGCAGGCGCCGTCGGCGTCAGTGAGGTTCTCGGGGTTGGCGGCCGGGGTCTTGGCCACATAGTTGGCCACCAGCTCGGCGGCTTGTGTGTCGGTCAGGCACTGGGCCTGGGCGTTTGTCGCAGAGGCGACGACCACCAGGGCGGCCATCAGGGTTTGCTTCGTTTTCATATGTGTCTCCTCCTTATAAAGTGGGCTTGGAACCTGTATCAAAGGCTGGCGAGCTATCGTAATCGCTGGCACTCCCATTCACACATCTTGTTGCACCATGGCTTTCATCTATTACGTCACCCAGATCCAGTTTGAATTCGGCGCCGTCAAGCTGCTGAAACAAGAGTGCGAGCGTGTGGGCATCACACGTCCGCTGATCGTGACAGACCCTGGCGTGAAGGCCGCAGGCGTGCTGCAAAAGGCGCTGGACGCGCTGCCCGGCATGACCGTGGCCGTGTTTGACCAGACGCCGTCGAACCCCACCGAAGCCGCCGTGCGCGCGGCCGTGGCAATGTACAAGGCCCAGGGCTGCGATGGCCTGATCGCCGTGGGCGGCGGCTCGGCCATCGACTGCGCCAAGGGCATTGCGATTGCCGCCACGCACGAAGGTCCCCTCACCCACTACGCCACCATCGAAGGCGGCTCCCCACGCATCACCGAACGCGCCGCGCCGCTGATCGCCGTGCCCACCACCAGCGGCACGGGCAGCGAAGTGGCGCGCGGCGCCATCATCATCGTGGATGACCACCGCAAGCTGGGCTTTCACTCGTGGCACCTGGTGCCCAAGACCGCCATCTGCGACCCCGAACTCACGCTGGGCCTGCCCCCCATGCTCACGGCCGCCACGGGCATGGACGCGATCGCGCACTGCATGGAAACCTTCATGTCCGCCGCCTTCAACCCACCCGCCGACGGCATTGCGCTGGACGGCCTCACGCGCGGCTGGGCGAACATCGAGCAGGCCACCCAAAACGGCAGCGACCGCGACGCGCGCCTGCACATGATGAGCGCCAGCATGCAGGGCGCCATGGCCTTCCAGAAGGGCCTAGGCGCGGTGCATTCGCTCAGCCACAGCCTGGGCGGCGTGAACCCGCGCCTGCACCACGGCACGCTCAACGCCATGTTCCTGCCCGCCGTGATCCGCTTTAACGCAACGGCGGAATCGGTGCAGAAGGAAAAGCGCCTGGAACGCATGGCCCACGCCATGGGGCTGGTCAGCGCAGGCGACATTCCCGAAGCCATCCGTGACATGAACGCCCGCCTTGGCCTGCCCACGGGCCTGGCGGCCATGGGGGTGACCGAAGCCCTGTTCGACGACATCATCAAGGGCGCCATGGCCGACCACTGCCACAAGACCAACCCGCGCATTGCCACGCCCGAGGAATACCGCGACATGCTGGCGCAGTCGCTGTAAGAGCCTGCCCAAAGCGTATTGGCGATCTCCCTGCGGCGGCGCCACAGCACCTGGCGTGCCGCCGCCTCCAACGCACATAGAAGCCTTCCTGCCGTGACCGCTCCTGCGGGATTGCGCTGTCCAAACCCATCTCACGCGATTCACTACGCGCTAGACTCCGACTCGTCAACAATTAATTAACAATTCATTACCCTGGTGGAGAGCCAGTTCAATGTCGTTCTGGCGCTGCCCAGAGACTTTGATCAGTCCATGGGGGGAGGGCCACTGTCGATGCGCACCGGAAATCTCAGCACCTGGCTCCTGCGGGGCACCTATCCCCGGCTGTATGTGCCTATCGTGCTGATCATCGTGCTGGTCAGCACGGTGCGCTACCACTACCTGGTGGCCACAGAAACCGACGAGGTGCGCCGCCATGCCGCCACCGAACTGCGCCGTGCGGGCGATGCGCTGTTGCCGTCACTGGCGGCCCTGCCCGCCTCGGACCGCCAGGCCCAGGCCACGCTGCTCAGCGAAGGGATTGCCAGCTTCGGGCCGGGCATCCATTCGCTGAAATGGCAGGTGGACAACGAGCCCGCCACCGAAGCCCGGGCGCCCCGCCTGCCCGCCACCGCGCCAGACTGGTTTGCCCAATGGGTCAACATTGCACCGCCCTCGCAGCAGTTCAGCCAGGCGTTGTCCAGCGGCGGGGCCTCCGGGCGCCTGACGGTGACGCTGCAGGCGGCTCCCCTCGTCGGCCAGGTCTGGAGCACGGTGGTGGTGCAGTTGCGCATCTCGGCCCTCAACATTTTCACCATCCTGCTGCTGCTCACCCTGCTGCTGCGGGCCAATGCCCGCATGCTGCGCCGCCTGGCAGAAGCCACCGATGCGTTCCGCCAGGGCCGCCTGGACACGCGCATGGAGGTGACGGGCACGCTCGAATCGCGCGCCATGGCGGCCACCTTCAATGACATGGCGGGCAAGGTCCAGTCGCTGGTGCTGTCGCTGCGCGAAACCCAGCAGCAGCAAAGCGAACAACTGCACTTCACACGCCAGCTGATCGACGCCCTGCCCCTGCCGGTGTTCGTGCGGGATGCGAAGGGTGTCACCCTCGAAGTCAACTGCGCCTGGCAGCGGCTTTTTCATGCCCCTGCCGGTGCTGGCAGCGCTCAGGCCTCGCCACCCGCGTATCCCCAGGAGCTGTCGCCCGAGCGCTCCACCCAGATCGCCCAGGCGCAGGACAACGAGATCCGCGTGCCCCCCGCCAACCACCAGCCCCCAAGGGACATGGCCTACTACGAGGCCCCATTCACCACCACCCGGGGCACGCTGGCCGGCACCATTGGCACCCTGGTGGATGTGACCGAACGCAAACGCGCCCAGGAGGCCCTGCGCGCCGAGAAGGAACGCGCCGAGGTCACGCTCGCCTCCATCGGCGACGGGGTGATCACCACCGACCCCTCGGGCTGCATCGAAACCATCAACGAGGCCGCACAGCTCATGACCGGCTTCACCGCCGACCAGGCGCTGGGGCGGCAGCTGGACGACGTGTTTCGCCTGTATGAAGAGCTTGCCAGCCGCAACGCCAGTTCTGCGGCCGAGCGGGACACCGTGCCCGGCGCGCTGCAGCCGGTCACGCACGAGGTGCTGATTCACCGCTCGGGCGAACGCTACGCCATCGAGTACACCGCGTCAGCGATCCGCCAGGGCGATGGCACGGCCGCAGGCTGCGTGCTGGTGTTCCGCGACGTGACCGAAACCCGCAACCTGCGCCACCAGATTTCATGGCACGCACGGCACGATCCGCTCACCGGGTTGTACAACCGCGCCGCCCTGGCCGAGCGGCTGACCCATGCCATCTTCGTGGCACGGCAAAAAGGGCTGCTGCTGGCGGTGTGCATGCTCGACCTGGACCATTTCCAGACCGTGAACGACGCCCACGGCAACCGCGTGGGCGACCGCCTGCTCAAGGAAACCGCGCGGCGCCTGGGCGCCTTCATCACGCCGCAGGACGCCGTGGCGCGCATGGGGGGCGATGAGTTTGTGCTGCTGCTGGGCGAGTTGCCCGACGTGCCCGCCATCGAGGCGCGTGTGGACGTGCTCATGCAGCAGCTGGCCGCCCCCTACGCCATCGACGACCGCGTGCTGCACACCACCGTGAGTGTGGGCGTGGCCGTGTTTCCGCAAGACGACGCCAACCCCGACACCCTGCTGCGCCACGCCGACCAGGCCATGTGCCAGGCCAAGGGCTTCGGCCGCAACCAGATGCATGTGTTCGACGTGCAGCTGGACCACGCCGTGCAGACCCAGCACACGCGCCAGACCCGCGTGGCCCAAGCGCTGCACGCGGGCGAGCTGGTGCTGCACTACCAGCCCAAGGTGAACCTGCGCACCGGCGAAATCCTGGGGCTGGAGGCCCTGCTGCGCTGGCAACACCCCGATCAAGGCCTGCTGGGCCCGCAGCATGTGCTGCCCCTGATCGAGGATGCCGAACTGGAGGTGGAAGTGGGTGAATGGGTGCTGCGCCAGGCCCTGGCACAGATGCGGCAGTGGACGGACGCCGGCATGCTGTGGGAGGTGAGCGTGAACATCTCCGCGCCCCACTTTCACCGGGCCAATTTTGTGGAGCGGCTCAAGGACATCCTGCACACCTGCCCCGAGGTGTCGCCCACCCGCCTGGAGCTGGAAATCCTCGAATCTGCGGCCCTGCAAGACATGCAGTACATGCGCCACATGATGCAAAGCTGCCAGGCGCTGGGCGTGCGTTTTGCGCTGGACGACTTCGGCACCGGCTTCTCCTCGCTGTCTTACCTGAAGCGCCTGCCCGCCGAAACCATCAAGATCGACCAGTCGTTCGTGCGCGGCATTCTGGAAGACGGCGACGACCTCACACTCGTGAGCGCCATCGTCGCGTTGGCCGCCGCCTTCCACCGGCATGTGGTGGCCGAGGGCGTAGAAACCGCCGAGCAATGCGCCAAGCTGCTGGCGCTGGGCTGCGAGCGCGCCCAGGGCTTTGGCATTGCACGGCCCATGCCTGCGCACGAGGTGCTGACCTGGGCCCGGGAGCACGCTGCTCGCCATGCGGCCCGGGCGGTGCAGGAGGCGGCGCGGCGGCCTGCCTCAACCTGAGCACTACAGCGGTTGCACTGCGTTCATGTCGGGCCGCGCCAGCCACGCCTGCCACTCGTCCACCAGCTGCTGGCTGGCCCGCGTAGCCGCAAGCCAGGCCTTGGCGCGCGCGGCGCTGTCGGTGCCGTAGTGGGTGAAATCGTTGCGGTCGGGCAGCTTGGCGTTGGGCAAGGAGCGCACCCAGTCGGGGCTGGGCGACAGCACCACCATGTTGTCCAGCGCCGGGGTGGAACGGTGGCGCCACTTGAGTCCCTTGTCCAGCCAGCCGGGCACCACCTGGTGCTGGAAATGCGGGTACAGCACCAGGCCGGGCGAGGCAGTCGGGCCAGAATCTGAGGGTTTTTGGCCGCCAGCGCTTGTTGGATAAGCGCTGCCAGCTACTAATTCAATAGCGTTCTGCGATTGCTGACCGTAGGCCAGGTGCAGGTGGTAGTCGGTGATGCCCCCGTCCCAATACGCTCCACGGGGCGCACCCGGAATGTTGTGCACGGCCTGCAGCACAAACGGGATCGAGCAGCTGGCTTGCAGCGCTGGCATGAAGTTGCCGCCGTGCAGCAGTACCTGCCGCGTGCGGTAGTCCGAGGTGCCAAACGGCAATGCAGCGCACGCAGCACCAACGCTCACACCAACACCATCGGCCGTGGCTGCATCGGACGAGGAAAACACCACCCGCTCCAGCCACGCCCCCATCGCCTTGCGGTGCACCGTGTTCGTCAGAAACGCGCCCAGATAGCCCAGCGGCGTGGCCACGCGGTGCTCGCGCCCCAGCAGGTGCCGCCCGCGCGAGGTGACGATGTGCAGGCGGTAGCGCGGGTGGTTCAGCACCTCGTCGATGCGCCCACCATAGAACGCCTGCAGGTTCTGCCCAAACCGCTCGCTCACATGCGCGGCCGTGGGGCGCTTCTTGCCCGGCGGCAGGTCGTAGTGCTGGTGGATGTAGTCGTGCTCCAGCCGCTCGAAAGCCGCCACCGATTGCTGCAGGCACGCCGTGGCCATGCGCCAGGCGCCGATCGAGGCGCCCACCAGGTGCACCGGCTGGCTGGACTGGGGCAGCCACTCCCCAAAGATGAAACGGTCCAGCGGACCCAGGATCAGGCCCTTGGGGCCCCCTGCCGCCGCAGGGATCACGCCCACATCGCCGGGCTGCAGCCCGTGGTTTTGAAGGTGTTGGCGGGCGCGGGGGCCGGCATGGATGCGCAGGGCTTTCATGGGCGGCATTTTCGCAAAGCCGCAAGGCGGCTCAAAACCAGCTCTCACACCACGTAGTCAGCAGCCTCAGGCTTCGCAGTCCAGTCGATAGGGTCTTGCTGCAGCACCATGTCGATGTCCAGCCCCAGGGCCAAACCCACTTCGCCGGGGAACGACACGGCCAGTTCCTTTTCGCCCAGTTCTGCCTCACGCGCCCGGGCGCGCCAGGACGCCAGGTGGATCACGCCCGCGAGGGGCTCATAGGCATTGTTGTCAAACGGCGCGCTCTGGTGGTGCAGGGCATCCACCACCACCTCGGGCAAACGCCAGCGGCGTGCCAGCCCGGCCGTCACATGGCCATAGCAGTAGCCAAAGATGCGCTGCTCGATCTTGCCGCGCCGCAGGTCAAACGGGGCCACCAGTGTGTTCACCGACTGGGCTTTGTCCGGGTCGGCCAGGTGAATCACCAACTCGCCCAGCGCGTGCAACAGGCCGGTGGTGTACGCAGCGGTCTGGTTCTGGTGCACGATGCCCGCCAGCGACCGTGCCAGCTTGGCCGTGTTGAGGCTGTAGCGCCAGAACTGCTGCATGTGCACGCCGGGCACCGAGCGCGACGCGGTGCCCAGCGGTGCCGACGTGACCAGTGTGCGAACCTGGGCAATACCCAGCAGTGCCAGTGCTTCGGGGATGCCGGCAATCTGGCGCGGTACCTGGAAGGTGTGGGAATTGGCCAGCTCCAGCAGCCGCCCGGCCAGAGCCGGATCGGTGCCGAAAAGCTGGTTCAAACGCCGCAGGCTGGGCTCTTCATGCGCCAGCTCGCTCATCAGCAATGCCACCGTGCGCGGAAGGCTGGGCAGAGCTACGGGTTGGGCCAGCAGTGCGTTCAGCTCCATGGGGTCAGGCACCAGAGTTGGGGTTGCTGGCGATTATGGCCCCCAACCTGCCGCAAACCCAGGCCATCCCGCCGCAATCCGTCAACGGCCCTTGGCCTGTTGCAACTTGGCAAATGCCGACGCCATGGCCGACTGTTGCACGGGCTCAGGCGCGCGGCGCTGGGGTTGTGCATAGCCGCGGCCAGCCCCCTCAAAACGGTTGTCGCGGGGTGCACCCCGGTCGCCGCCCTGGCGCGGTGGCGCGTCGCCCAGCTTCATCGACAGGCCGATGCGCTTGCGCTCCACGTCCACCTCCATGACCTTGACCTTGACGATGTCGCCGGTCTTGACCACTTCGCGCGCATCGTTCACAAATTTGTGCGCCAGCTGGCTCACGTGCACCAGGCCATCCTGGTGCACGCCCAGGTCGATGAAGGCGCCAAACTGGGCCACGTTGCTCACCGTGCCTTCCAGGATCATGCCTTCCTTCAGGTCCTTGATGTCTTCCACGCCATCGTTGAAGCGCGCCACCTTGAAGTCCGGACGCGGGTCGCGGCCGGGCTTTTCCAGCTCGGCCAGGATGTCCTTGACGGTGATCACACCGAATTTTTCGTTGGCAAACAGCTCGGGCTTCAAGGTCTTGAGCATGTCGGCGCGGCCCATGATCTCGGCCACGGGCTTGCCCGTCTTCTCCATGATCTGCTCTACCACGGGGTAGGTCTCGGGGTGCACGCCGGTCATATCGAGGGGGTTGTCGCCGCCCCGGATGCGCAAGAAGCCCGCGCTCTGCTCAAACGTCTTGGCGCCCAGGCCTGCCACGTCCATGAGCTGCTTGCGGCTCTTGAACGCGCCATTGGCCTCACGCCAGCGCACCACCGCCTTGGCCACGCTGCCCGACAGGCCCGAGACACGGCTGAGCAAGGGCACGCTGGCCGTGTTCAGGTCCACACCCACGGAGTTCACGCAGTCTTCCACCACCGTGCCCAACGTGCGCGCCAGCTCGCTCTGGTTCACGTCGTGCTGGTACTGGCCCACGCCAATGCTCTTGGGGTCGATCTTGACCAGCTCGGCCAGCGGGTCCTGCAGGCGGCGTGCAATGGATGCCGCGCCACGCAGGCTCACGTCCACATCGGGCATCTCTTGCGAGGCGTATTCGCTGGCGCTGTAGACCGAAGCACCGGCCTCGCTCACCACCACCTTTTCAATCACGCGGTCCACCTTGGCCGCCAGCTTGATCAGGTCGGCGGCCAGCTTGTCGGTCTCGCGGCTGGCCGTGCCGTTGCCAATCGCAATCAGGTTCACGCCGTGCTTCTCGGCCAGCTTGGCCAGGGTATGCAGCGAGCCCTCCCAATCGCGGCGCGGCTCGTGCGGGTAGACAGTCGCGGTTTCCACCAGCTTGCCCGTGGCATCCACCACGGCCACCTTCACACCGGTGCGGATGCCAGGGTCCAGGCCCATCACCACACGCGGCCCCGCCGGCGCGGCCAGCAGCAGGTCGCGCAGGTTGTCGGCAAACACCTTGATGGCCACCTTTTCAGCGTCGTCGCGCAGGCGGGCGAACAGGTCGCGCTCGGTTGAAAGGCTGAGCTTCACGCGCCAGGTCCAGGCCACACACTTGCGGATCAGGTCATCGGCCTTGCGGCCCTGGTGGCTCCAGCCCAGGTGCAGGGCAATCTTGCCTTCGGCCATGCTGGGCTTGCCGGGTTCGGGCTCAACGGGCAGCACCAGCTTGGCTTCCAGAATCTCCAGGCCCCGACCCCGGAACACCGCCAGCGCGCGGTGCGAAGGCACGCGGCCGATGGGTTCGTCGTATTCAAAGTAGTCGCGGAACTTGGAGACCTCGGGGTCGTTCTCGTTCTTGGACTCGACCTTCTTGCTGCGCAGCAGCCCCTCGGCCCACAGCCATTCGCGCAGGTTTTGCACCAGTGCCGGGTCTTCGGCCCAGCGTTCGGAAAGGATGTCGCGCACGCCATCCAGCACTGCGGGCACGGTCGAAAAGTCCGCGCCCGTCTTGCCATCGTCCAGCACCTCGGGCGGCTTCGTGAAGGCGGCAGCCTCCACGGCAGGGTCCAGCGTGGGGTCGGCAAAGAGCTTGTCAGCCAGCGGCTCGATGCCGAACTCGCGGGCCATCTGGCCCTTGGTACGGCGCTTTTGCTTGAACGGCAGGTAGATGTCTTCCAGCTCCTGCTTCGTTGGAGCTGCGGCAATGGCAGCACGCAGCGCATCGGTCAGCTTGCCCTGCTCGTCAATGCTCTTGAGCACCGCAGCGCGGCGGTCGTCCAGCTCGCGCAGGTAAGACAGGCGGGCTTCCAGCTCGCGCAGCTGGATATCGTCCAGCCCACCGGTGACTTCCTTGCGGTAGCGCGCGATAAAGGGCACCGTGGCGCCCCCGTCCAGCAGCTCCACCGCTGCGCGCACCTGCTGTTCACTAACCCTGATTTCTGCGGCCAACTGCCGGATGATCTGCTGCATGTGTGGGCAAACTCTCTGAGACTCGGTCAAACAAACGAACAAACAAAAACGCGAAGCGCGGGAGTTTGCCACAGGCACTATTGGTAACAACCCGTGGGAACAACCGGCCTTGCCATGAGGGCGGGGTGGGCTGTCTAGAATGCTCCAGCCTTCAAGACCGCCCCTTCATGCAGCCCCTGCCCTTCCCCATCCGCACAGAATGCCCGCCCGGTGCCTGTGTCTGCGACCGGGACGCGCTGCTGCAATCCCCCGATGCCGTGCTGGAGGCACGCATCCTGCAGCTCACCCAGGCTGAAGAAAAGAAGTTGCTGCAACGGCTGGAGAACATCACCAGCCTGAGCGACCTGCGGCGTTTGCAGGAGCGCATGGAGCAGCAGCTGGGCCTGCGGCTGACCATTGCCCCCAGCCCCAACGAAGTGCGCACCCTGCGCGGCATCACCATCCTGGTCCACGAGCAGCGCGGCCTGTGCCGCAAGACACGCCAAGCGATTCCGGCAGCCATCAAGAAGGGCATGGACCAGCAGCCGGAGATCACGTACGAGCTGCTGAACGAGGGCGGGTTGTTCTCGGGGTTGTGACCCCGCGCATCCGTCTCTTTGCCCACCCGCCCTGCCCGCCGCATGCAAGACGACCTGTTCGGCAGCCCCGAAGCCCCAACACCTCCTGTGCCTTCGCGGCATTCCACCCGGCCGACCAAAGCCGATGCGCCCGAAGCCGCAGAACACGCCGCGCCGCCTGCCCCGCGCAAGCGCTCCAGCCGGGTAACCGCCATGGCGCACGACGATGCGCTCACCGCCCTGGCCGCCGCCTTGCCCCGGCAGTTGCGCCTGGGCACCTCCAGCTGGACCTACCCCGGCTGGAAAGGCCTGGTGTGGGAGGGCGAACATTCCGACACGCAACTGTCCAAGCAAGGCCTGGCGGTATATGCCCAGCACCCGCTGATGCGCACCGTGAGCATTGACCGCAGCTTTTACCGGCCGCTCACCGTGAGCCAGTACGAAAGCTACGCCTCGCAGGTGCCCGACGACTTCCGGTTTGTGGTGAAGGCACCAAGTGTGGTGACCGACGCCCTGGTGCGCAGCGAAGACGGCCGGGGCCGCCAGGCCAATCCAGCATTCTTGAGCCCCGAACTGGCCCGCAGCGAGTGTGTGGAGCCTGCCCTGCAAGGCCTGGGGCACAAGCTGGGTGCGCTGGTGTTCCAGCTCAGCCCGCTGCCGCTGGCGCAGCTGGACCGCCTGCCGCTGCTGCTGGAGCGCCTGCGCACCATGCTGCTCGCCCTGCCAGCCCTCGCGCCCACGGCGCCCGATGGGGTGATTGCGGTGGAAGTGCGCGACCCCGAATGGCTGACCCCCGACTTTGCCGCCGTGCTGCGCGAAGCCGGTGCCACCTACTGCCTGGGCCTGCACGCCAAGATGCCGCCACTGCAGCAGCAGCTACCGATGCTGCGCGCGCTGTGGCCAGGCCCCCTGGTGTGCCGCTGGAACCTTAACCCGGTGCATGGCCCCTATGGCTATGAAGAGGCGGAACGCCTGTACGCCCCTTACGACCGCCTGCACCACCCCGACCTGCCCACCCGGGCGGAGCTGGCCAGAGTGATTGCGGGCATCACGCGCCGGGGGCAGAACGCCTTTGTGACCATCAGCAACCATGCCGAGGGCTGCGCGCCGCTGACCGTGCGGGGCGTGGCAGAAGAAGTGGCCGCGGTGCTGACGGCAGCGCCACGCTGATGTGCACGCGCACCAGCGACGTCCCTGCGGGTGAGTCTGAGCGCGGTGTGAGCCGGATGCGATGTACCGCTCTGGAAGGCGAAATACTCACATATTCATAGCTGCTAGCGCTTATCCATCAAGCGCTAGAGGCACTTTTTATTCAAATTTTCTGCAAGCGCTTGTGGCATGGGTCAGGAGCCTGTCGGACTTGGAGCGTCGATAGCGAAAATTGGCCCCAGCGAGGACAGTTTTTGCCGGATTTGCAGCCCCATAGCCCGGCTATGGGGCAAAAAGACGGTGAAAAATGGACCGCTGCGGTCAATTTGCAGCCGACGATTTCCAAGTCCGACAGGCTCCTAGGCATGCACCATCGCCCCGCGCCTGCCGCCCAGCGTGATCCACGCCAGCGCCACGCCCACCAGCGCCCCGGTGGCCATGCCGACTACCATGGGCAAGGGCTTGCCGGTGGCAAACAGGCCGACCACGCCCATGGCCAAGGCGCCCGTCAGCATCTGCAGTGTGCCCAGCAGGGCAGATGCCGTGCCGGCGATGGCGCCGTGTTTCTCCAGCGCCAGCACCGAGGTGGTGGGGATGACCAGCCCCATGAGCGCGCTGGCCACAAAGTACAAACCGATCAGCACGGCCAGGTCATCGCCGCCCAGCAGGTAGTACAGCAGCAACGACGCCATCACCGTGCCGGACGCCGTGGCCGCCGCTTTCACCACCCGCACCATGCCAAAGCGCTCACCCAGCGTGGCAGTGAACTGGGAGGCGCCGATGAACGCCGCCGCGTTAACCCCAAAGGCCAGGCTGTACTGCGTGGGCGTCAGCCCGTAGTGGTTGATGAGCACAAACGGCGAGCCCGCCAGGTACACAAAAAACCCGGCCATGGCACAGCCGCCAATGAACACCAGGCCCAGGTAGTGCCAGTCGCGCAGCAGCAGCGCGTAGGCGCGCAGGGCGCCGCCCAGGCTGCTTTCCACGCGGTCGGATGCGGGGCGTGTCTCCTGCAGGCTGCCGTACACCAGCGCCAGCCCCGCCACGGCGGCCACGGCCACCACCCAGAAGACGCCGCGCCAGCCCGTGAGCGCAATCACCCCGCTGCCCGCCAGCGGCGCCAGGATGGGCGACACGCTGAACACCAGGATCAGCAGCGACATCAGCCGCGCTGCATCGGTGCCCGTGTGCAGGTCGCGCACCACGGCACGCGGTATGGCCATACCCGCCGCCGCGCCCAAACCCTGCAAAAAGCGCAGGGCCACCAGGGTTTCGATGTCACTGGCCAGCGCACACCCCACGCTGGCCACCGTGAACAGGCCCAGGCCAAAGTACAGCGGCGGCTTGCGCCCCACCATGTCGGAGATAGGGCCGTAGAACAGCTGGCCAGCCCCCAGCGCCAGGAAAAACGCCGTCAGGCTCCACTGCACAGCGCCCACCGATGCCCCCAGGCTGGCGCCAATATCGGGCAGCGCGGGCAGGTACATGTCGATGGCAAAGGGGCCGATGGCCGAGAGCAGGCCCAGGATGAGGGCCATTTTGAGGAAGCGGGAAAAATGCATAGCCGCCCATTGTCACCATTTCGGTGCATGGACTCGGGTAAACCCTGAATGAATGGCCAAAAGCGCTACCCGGGCACGGCAGGTACTGCGCCCACCCTTCAGTCCGGAGCCAGTTCGATGCGGTTGCGCCCGGCCTGCTTGGCGCGGTACATGGCGAGGTCGGCGCGGCGCACCAGTTCTTCGGGGGCCTGGTCACGCTGGGGCACCAGGCTGGCCACGCCAAAACTCACGGTAACGATCCCAAAGGGTGCCCCCTCATGCGGCAAGGCCAGCGCCTGGATGGCCTGCTGGATCTGGCGGGCCACTTCCATGGCAGCCTGCGCGTCCGACGCCGGCAGCAGCACCACAAACTCCTCGCCACCAAAGCGTGCCGCCAGATCACCCTCGCGGCGCCCGCCGGTTTGCGCCAGGGTCAGGGCCAGCGCCTGCAGGCAGGCATCGCCCGCCAGGTGACCATAGTGGTCGTTGAAGTGCTTGAACACGTCCACGTCCAGCATGATCAGCGAGAGCGGCGTCTGCGCCCGCTGGGCGCGGGCCCATTCGTGCGCCAGAGTCTGGTCAAAATGGCGGCGGTTGGCAATGCCGGTGAGCCCATCGGTGTTGCTGATCAGTTGTAGCCGCTGGTTGGCCTGCGCCAGGGCCTGGGTGCGCTCTTCCACCAGCGCCTCCAGCTCCAGGTTGCGCTGCTGCAGGCGGCCTACCGGGTACACCTCGCCGTCACGCGCCAGGCCGTAGGGGATGGAAATGCTGCTGTGGGCAATCTTCCAGTTGCCCTCCTCATGGCGAAACACCAGCACCAGCCGCACGGTCTCCCGGGCAAACAGTGCGTCAGGAATGGGCAGCCGGATGTGGAAAAACGCCGTGACGGCCACCACGTCATCGCTCAGCTCCTGGGGGAAGAGGTCCACCACGTCAATGCCGATGCGGCCGGGCACCTGGGCAAAGTCCTGCAAGGTGACGTCAACCCAATCGCTACGGCTCTTGACCAGCTGGTCGCTGCTGCCCGCAAAGCCGCTGAAGTTGTCACTAAAACGGGTGACCAGCCTTGCATCCCGTGCGGCATACATCTCGATGTATTCGTCGAACAGCAGGCGAATCAGCCGTTGGCGTTCTGGGGACATGGGAGGGATTCCTTGCCTGAGACTTCAAAAATTCACGGACAGCCAGCGAAGCTGCCACAGCAGCCAAGAGCCCGGAGGCGATCTCCCAAGGGTCGCGCAGCAAGGGCAAAAACAGTTGCTTCAAACGGTATAACTGAATGTAACACTCGCAACATGCCACCACTGCCCCTCCTGAGACAAGCTGCAACAGGCCGCCTTCACCGGCCCGTCCTCGGCCAGATATGTGCGGTGACAGACAGTGACACCGGCAGCAACCCTGCAGACTTTGTGGCAACAGGGAGTCTGTCTGCGCTGGCAATAGCGCACGTGCGCCCTGACCACACGCCGTAAGGCAAATCAAATCTCCTTCCTTGAGGTGAAGGCACAACAGGGCTCGGCATATGGGTACCAACCAAAGATCATTTCTGTGGGGCAAAGCCCTCACCACATCCTGGCCAACCACCGTGCAACTGCGGCGCTGGAACCAGGTGTTCCGGGCGATACGTGCGCAGTGGTTCCACCGCGCAGCACCGCATGCGAAAGTCCTCCTTCCCCGCACCACCCACACCCCCTATCCCAAGCCCGGCGCCGATGTCAGCTTGCCAGAGTGCGTTGCGGCCCTTGAGGAAATGCGCCAGGCCCTCCAGCGCGAAACCGCCCAGCGGCAAGCGCTGGAACGCGCCTTCCGCGGAACCCGCAAGGCACTCATTCAGGCCGAGGCCGATCTGGCCTGCGTGCGTGGGGGCGAGCGCCACGCGCGCCACCAAGCCCTGCATGATGAGCTGACAACCCTGCCCAACCGCCGCCACCTGATGCAGCAACTGGGCCAGGCCCTTGCCCAGCGCGGGCCTGAAGACCTTGGGCCAACGGTGATCTACATTGACCTCGACCACTTCAAGACCGTGAACGACACCCATGGACACGGCGTGGGGGACGAGGTGCTGCGCATTACCGCAGCACGGCTGAGTGCAGCAGTGCGCCACGGCGACCTGGTGGTGCGCCTTGGGGGCGACGAATTTGTCTGCCTGCTACAAGGCGTGGCCGACGCTGCGCCGCTGCGCCAGCTGTGCGCCAAGTTGCTGGAGGCCGTGTCCCGCCCCATGAAGGTCGCCGACCTACAACTGCTGGTGTGCCCCAGCATTGGCGTAGCCATGTGCCCCCAGCATGGCACGGCGGCCAAAGACCTGATGGCATGCGCCGATGCGGCGATGTATGCGGCCAAGCGCGAACGGCGCGGATTCGCGTTCTACGGCGAAGCCGCGTGATCCCGCAGGTGCCTTCCTCACAAAGTAAAACATTCCCATGAGTACGGTTACGAACAGACGGCTGCAGCGTGCCATGGGACAGTGCAAACAACGGCCACCACCATGGTGACAACCTTTCCAAAGGACTTTTGCATGCGACATCCCACACCCCGTAAGCTTTCCAGTGCCCTTCTGGGGGCGTTGGCGGTGATGTCGCTGCAAGGCTGCAAGCGCATCGAGCTTGTCACCGACTGGACGCTTGCCGCACCCTCCGCCACCGCCTACCTGGAAGACAGCGTGCTGACGTCTCGCGTCCGCGCCGCACTCATCCTGTCGCCGGTGGTAAACAGCTTCAACATCGGCGTCGAATCGCACCAGGGGGTGGTGCTGCTCAGCGGCATGGCGGCAGACCCCACGCAGATCGACCTTGCTGTGTTTGTGGCGCAAACCGTGCCCGGTGTGAGTTCGGTGGACAGCTTCATGTTCTCTACAGGCGTGGCACCCAGCCCGACCCTCGGCAAGAGCTACGTTCCCGACTCAGACACGTTGCGCAACCAGCGCAGTTTGGGCAATTTCTCACACCCTGAATCCGCCGCGCAGGATGGGACGCCGCCAGCACCGTCCCCCGTTGGGATGGCATTGAGCCATCCCCTGGCTCTGGAAACCGGGCTGCCTGCCGACACTGAACGCAAGCAGAGCGGCTGGGTCCACCTGGCCCACCGCGTGCTGGGCATTCGCAGCATTCAAGAAGAACTGTTGATCAAGCAGTAGGCGCGGCCCCTTGCCCGGAACGGGGCACAACCGTGCGGGCGCTGCGCTCTCAGAGCCTCCTGAGGTCTTCTGGATGGTCAGACTTTGGCCTTCATCAATCGCTGATAGATCTGCTTGTCTGCGACGTAGCAGCTGCAGGCCTCGGCCTCCAACGCCTTGCGGTCGAGCACCGTGAGTTCGCCCCGGTGGTAGACGATCAACCCGCTGTCCTGAAAATGGCTGGCCGCCTCGGTCACGCCCACGCGGCGCACGCCCAGCATCAGGGCCATGAATTCCTGGGTGACGTGAAAACACTCTGAATGCGAGCGGTCCTGCATCATCAGCAGCCAGCGTGCCAGGCGCGGCGCAATCTGGTGGTAGCGCTGGCATGCCGCCGCCAGCGTCTGCTGGTGCAGGCGCGTCAGCAGGCAGGCCTGGAGCAAGGCCTCCAGTTCGGGAATCGCGTCGATCTGCGTGCGCAGTTGCTGGGCGCCGATGCGCCAGCTGGACCCGGCCCCCTGCGCCAGCGCCCGCCAAGGTGTGGCCGCCAGCCCCAGAATCAGCTCCGCCCCCAGCATCGCCTCTCCCCCGACCATGCCAACTTCGAGCGGGGGGTGGCTGTCCACATCGATCACCAGGGACAGGAAACCTTCAATGGGAAAGTGGGCATGCTGCAGCGGCTTGCCACGCACGCTCAGCTCTGCGGAAAGCACCAGTTCGAACGGTTCGCAGTGGTCCAACAACTGCTGGCGCGCGGCAGGGCGCAACTTGAGAAGAAGGGCATTTTCGGGGCGGTGCATCGGGGCGTCTCATAGGTCGGTCCGCGCCGCTCAAAGAAGCGGCATCATGACAACCGCACGAGGGCTTGCCCAGCGCAGGTCTGCGGCCAGTGTGGGCGTCCCTTTGCCGCGCGACTGTCTGCCAGCGCACACAGCACGCCTGCCCCGCCCGACCCGGCACCACTTCGAAAACGCGCTAGCTGGCAACGCCCGTGGGCAGCAACCGGTCGTACTCCTTCTTGACGACCTCGTAGCACTCGCAGGTGCGTGCTTCCAGGCCCGGGCGATCCAGCACATTGATATGACCCCGGGCATAGCTGATCAGCCCCGCACGCTGCAGCTTGAGGGCCGCTTCCGTCACGCCCTCGCGCCGTACACCCAGCATGTTGGCGATCAGTTCCTGCGTCATCACCAGCTGGTTGCTTTGCAGGCGGTCCAGGCTCAGCAGCAGCCAGCGGCACAGCTGCTGGTCCAGCGAATGGTGGCGGTTGCACACGGCGGTCTGCGCCATCTGGGTAATGAGTGCCTGGGTGTAGCGCAACAGCAGGTGCATGACCGGCCCGGAGCGGGCAAACTCTTGCTTCATGGCGTCGGCGCGCATGCGGTAACCCGAACCCGCGCTTTGCACTACAGCCCGGCTCGGGGTAGAACCGCCACCCATGAAGATGGAGATGCCCACCAGGCCCTCAAAGCCCACTACCGCAATCTCCGCCGAGGCACCATCCTCCAGCACGTACAGCAGAGACACGATGGCGTTGGTGGGGAAATACACGAATGGCATGGCTGCACCGGATTCGTACAGCACCTGCCCCAAAGGCAGCTCCACCGACTCCAGCTGCGGCAGCCAACGCTGCAACTCCACCTTCGGCAAAGCGGCCAGCAATTGATTCTGGAGGGGGGAGTTGGATCGTTTGATGGCAGCACCTTGTGGAACGCGGGGCGCACCACCCTCGCGGTTGTGCCTGCCCCGCTGGGCAAGCAGCCAGTTTGTGGGGCCACGCCCTTCGGGTCTGTACGGTATCGCACATACACACATTTACCAAATGGCGCCCATCCGTAGGTACTACACAGCGCCAGAAACCGTGTCGGCATGTACCGAGAGGGGAATCACACAACACAGGTCCAAAGGCAGATCGACCCAGCGAAGCCGCTCTCCCACCTGGAGCCAGCGTGCGCCAGATGGGGCACCGTCCGGCAACGCGGCAGGCTCCGCCCCTGGGGCCATCCGCACCAGGATGAACCGCAGCGTGCGCCCACCGCGCACGAGCGTCAACTCTGCGCCCGGCCAGTGCGATGGCAGGCAAGGGGTGAAGAACAGCTCCTGCGCGCCCATCTGCAACCCCACGATGGACTCCACCGCCGCCCGGTGCAGCCAGCCCGCCGCGCCGGTGTACCAGCTCCAGCCGCCGCGCCCCACATAGGGTGGCTGGCTGTAGATGTCAGCCGCCATCACATAGGGCTCCACGGCGTACACCGGCCCCCACACCGGGTGCTGGGCCCGGTGCGCCGGGCTCAGGTAGGTGAAGTAACGGTAAGGCACATCGAACGCACCGGGGTGCTCAGGCTCCTGCAGGGCCAGTTCTGCGGCGGCCATCAGCGCCCACACGCCGCCATGGGCATATTGCCCCCCGTTCTCGCGCACGCCGGGCGGGTAGGCCTGGATGTAGCCCGCGCTGGGCGTTGCATGGCGCAGCGGGGGCGCCAGCAGCTGGATCAAGCCTGCTGCGGGGTTGACCAGATGCGCCTCGACCGCGTCCATCGCATGGCGCTGCCGCGCAGGCCTTGCTGCGCCAGAGAGCACTGCCCAGGCCTGGGCGATGAGGTCAATGCGGCCCTCGTCCCGCGTGTGGCAGCCCAGTGCCGTGCCATCGTCAAAAAAGGCGCGCTGGTACCAATCACCGTCCCACGCCTGGTTTTCCAATGCGGCGCGCCAGCCGGTCAGGGCGGCGTCCCACCGCTGCACGCGATCCAGATCGCCCCGATCGCGGGCGATCGGAATCCAGTCAGCAACGATGGCGCACAGGAACCACGCCAACCACACCGATTCGCCGCGCCCACCGTCGCCCACGCGGTTCATGCCGTCGTTCCAGTCGCCGCCGCCCATCAGCGGCAGGCCGTGTGCGCCGGTGCGCAGGCTGCGGTCTATGGTGCGGGCGGCATGCTCGTACACACTCGCCGTGGTGGTGCTGGCGCTGGGCGCTTCGTAGATGTCTTCCGCCCCTTCGGGGATCGCAGAGCCTTCGAGGAACGCCACCTGCTCCTCCAGCAAGCTGTAGTCTGCAGTGCGTTCCAGGTAATGCGCGCAGGCAAAGGGCAGCCACAGCAGGTCGTCCGAGAAATGCGTGCGCACCCCGGCTCCGCCCGGCGTGTGCCACCAATGCTGCACATCGCCCGCTTCAAACTGGCGCGACGCGCACAGCACAATCTGGGCGCGCAAGGTGCCCGGCTGCGCCCAAGCCAGCGCCATGGCATCCTGCAACTGGTCGCGGTAGCCCGTGGCACCGCCCGCCTGGTAAAAGCCCGCCTTGGCAAACAGGCGTGAAGACACCGTCTGGTACAGCAGCCAGCGGTTGACCAACACGTCGAACAGCGGGTCGGGCGTGGTCACCTGCGTTGCGCCCAGCAGCAGATTCCACTGGTCGACGGTCGCCTTCTCCCGCGTGCGGGCCGCGACGGCCATGGCCTCGGCGCCCAGCGTGCGTGCTGCAGCCTCGGTGGGTGCGTAGCCCATCAGGTACACGCGCTCGAACACCGCCCCGGCCCGCAAGGTCACCAAACGCGACAGGGCTGCACAGGGGTCCAGCCCATACCCGCTGCGCTGCCCCAGCTGCAGGGGCACCACCAGATTGCCCTGCGCATCGAAGAACTCGCGGCGGTCGCAAGTCCAGTCCAGGCTGTCGTTGGCACGGTCGTCCGTGCCCGGCCCAGCCGAGGCTTCGCAGAAAAAGGCCGTGCCCCCGCCCAAGCCTGCGGCCGCCTCGGTCTGCGTGCACAGCAGGCCCAGCAAGCGGCCATCGGGCAGTGGTGCAAAACACGGGGCGGTGGCCAGCGTGGCACGGTCGCCGCGTTTTTCGCCCATCATCCACTCCACCATGCCCACCAGGCGCAAGTGCTCGCGCCGGTTGCCCAGGTTGCGCACCTGCACAAACACCTGCTTGATGGCGGTGACGGGGTCCACACACCAGCGCACCTCCACATCCAGCGCGCCTCTGCGGTGGCGGATGGTGGTGGTGCCCTGGGCGTGCTCCACGCGGTACGCCACATCGGCCGCACCCCAGGCCGAGGGCGTCAGGCCCCACACCTCGCGCGTGCGGCGGTCTTGCAGCAGCAGCCATTCGGCGGGCGGGTCGGCCACCGGGTCGTTGGACCATGCGGTGAGCTGGTTCAGGCGGCTGTTGAGCGCCCAGGTGTTGCCCGCGCCAGTTTCCGACACCATGGCCCCCAACTGGGCATTGGCCAGCACATTGACCCAAGGTTTGGCAGGCCGCAGCGCGGCCGACACATCAAACCCAAAGGTGCCGGTCACCGGCGCAAAACCGCCCACCGGCGCGGGCGCCCGCGTGCTGCCCTGGTGCGTGGGCACTTCGTCCGTGGCGCCGCCGCGCCAGGGGCTGGCCATCGAGACGCCATGGGCTCCTACCCAAGCCTTCACCTGGTGCACGAGCGCATGGCCGTCGGCCTGCAGGGTGATGCGGGCCAGGCTCACCAAGGTGCCCAGCTGCGCAGCCGACAGCTCATCCAGCCGTAGCACCCGCAGGCTGGTCACCGCCGGGCCGGTGTGTGTGGCCAGGTCGGCATCGTGGTGCTCGCGCAGCAGCGTCAGCTCCCGCTGCAGGGGCATGTGGTACGAGTGCGATTCACTGCTGAGCACCACCAGGTCGCAGGCCACACCGCCATGCGCCCATTCGCGCAGCGCCTGGGCCAGCGTGCGCAGCAAGCCCATGCCCTGGGGCGATCCGGCCATCACCAGCACGATGGGCCGGTCGCCTGAGAGGCCCAGTTGCCACAACGTGCGCCGGTCACACACGGGGTGGGCGGCCTGGGCCTCGGTCAGCACGCCCACGTAGGGGGTGTGGACCTTGGGCAGCGTGAACACCAGCGCCGTGGTCAGTGCCTGCAGCGCGGGCAGGTAGTCGCGGTGCGGGCGGTGCGACGCCCACTGGATGCTGGCCAGCGTGGCCGACATGGCCGAAGCGCGCTCCAGATAGGTGGGCTGGCGGTACTTGTCGATGATGGCCAGCAGCGTGGCCGGGTCTTGCGATGCCGCCGTGGCAAAAGTGACGCAGGCCTGCGCACCGGGCGCAATGCGCAGCATCACGCCCAGCGCCGCCACAGGGTCCAGGCCCGTGTCCAGCGATGCAGGCACTTCAGGCACGCGGCTGAGCAAAGCCAACGGCTGGCCGGGCGTATGGTTGCGCCCCAGCCAGAGCTGCCGGTCGGTCTGGCAACGCAGGCCCAGCACCTGCCCTTGGGTATCTGCGACAAAGTGGGCGGCTTGCAGGGTGGTCTCGGTCTGCAGGCGGGGCGTTCGAATGAACCTCAGCGCCTGCTGTGCGGGCAGCCAGTCGGCCGCGACGAAAAGGTTGGAGAACGCGGGGTGCGCCTCGTCGGCCGCGTGGGTGGCCAGGGTGATGTCCAGGGCCGAAATCAGCTCCAGCTCGATCACCTCATCACCCAGGTTGCTCACCACCACCTTGCGCAGTTCAATGTCGTCTTCCGGGCTCACCCACACGGTGGTGTGCACGCGCAGCCCCGGCCACAGTGCGTCAAAACACACGCGGTCGGTGTGGAAGATGCTGCCATACACCGCACGCGCATCGGGCGCGGGGTGGCTGGTGACGGACGCGGGCACGCTGGAGCCCATCTGCCGCACATACAGAAAGCTGCCATGTGCATCCCGCAGCGCATCGTCGCGCCAGCGGGTGATGCCCGTCTGGTGCCAGCGGCTCCACCCTGCCCCGTTGGCGCGCAGGGTAACGCTGTAGCGCCCGTTGCCCAGCAGGTGTGTGGGCTCCAAGACCTGGGCGCCCGGGGTGACGGGGCGCACATGGTCGGGTGTTTTTTGTTGGCGCGCATGCAGCGGCAGGCGCGGCGGTGTGGCCTGCAAGGTGGGCAGCTCGCGCGGGGCGCGCTCCTGCAGCAGCGGCAGCACGGCTTCGATGCGGGCATGCGCCGTGCCCCAGCGCTGCGCAACGCCACCCAGCAGCACGTTGGCCAGCGCCACGATGGTCATGCCCTGGTGGTGGGCCATGTAGGTGCTGACCAGCGTGAGCCGTTCGCCATGGGTCTGGCGTTCGGGCGTGAAGTCCAGCGCCTCGTAAAAGCCGTAGCGCCCCCGCGCCGACAGTGCGGCCAGCGTGCGGAAGTTGGCGCAAGCTGCACGGGCATCCACCTGGGTGGCCAGCGCCGTGGCATAGGGGGCAATCACCAGCTCGCCCACGGGCGTGCGGCGCAAGGCCAGGCGGGGCACGCCCTGCGGAGCGTACTGGTAGGCCAGCGTGTGGTCGCGCCCGGCGTAGGCGCATTCTGAAATGCCCCAGGGCATGTCTTTGCCCAAGGCCAGCACCAGCGCCACATGCTCACGCAGGGCGGACCGCCCTGCCTCGCCCAGGGCGCTGTGATACGGCTCGTCCATGACCAGCGTAGGCATCAGGTACTCGAACATCGAGCCTGACCACGAGCGCAGCACCGCATGGTGGCCGCTGGCAAAGAACGGCCGCCCCAGGGCCGCCCAGTGCTTGACGGGCAAGTCGCCCTTGGCGACGGCCAGCAGGCTGGTAGTGCGCGACTCGGACGCGAGCAAGTCGTAGAACGAGGTGTCCAGCTGCTGCTCGTCCACCCGGTAGCCAATGTGCAACAGGTGCCGGCGGGGGTGGTACAGAAACCGGAAGTCGGCCTGCCAGGCCAGGGCGTCCAGCGCATCGGCCAAGGCCGTGAGGCGCCGCGTGGCATCGGGCGCGCCGCCACTGTGCGCGGCATGCTGGTCGCGGTCCACCGACTGCAGTGTGGCCAGGTGGTCGGTCAGCAGCCACAGCAGTTCGTCCTGCGCCGTGGGCGGGCTGTGCACGATGGCCGGGTGGCGTGGCTGGGCCATGCTGCGCAGTTCGTCCTGCGCCTGCGCCAGCAGCGCGCGAAACGCCGTGGCCTCCGGCTGGTGCGCCGGGTCCGGCAGACGCATTCCCAGCAGACGGCTCAAGGCGGACGAGGGCTGCATCCCACGCAAGCCCGGGTGGTGGACGCCCAGCCGGGGCTGCAGTCGAGCCAGCGAGGTGCGGATGGCCTGCGCACCCGCCAGCGGTGACAGTGGCTGCGCCGCCAGCGCGCTGCAGGCCTGCGCCACGGCAACCAGGTGCGCGCAGAGATTGCCGCTGTCCACCGTGGACACATAGCGCGGGTGCAGGGGCTGCAGGGTTTCGGTGTCGTACCAGTTCAGGAAGTGGCCCCGGTGCCGCTCCATGGCTTGCAGGGTCACGAGGGTGGCTTCGAGCCGGTCGAGCAGTTCCAGCGTGCCGATCCAGCCGAACTGGCGCGCGCAATTGGCGCTCAGCAGGTACAGCCCGATGTTGGTGGGCGAGGTACGGTGCGCCACCATTTCACACGGGGCGGTCTGCAGGTTATCGGGCGGCAGGTGGTGGTTGTGGGCGTCTACACAGCGCTCGAACAAACGCCAAGTGTCGCGCGCCACGCCGTGCAACAGGTCCTGGTCTTGTGCCGACAGTGTTGGGTTGCCCAGGCCAGACGGAACGCGGTTGGCCAGCCACACCAGCAGCGGCGACAGCGCCCACAGCGCCAGCAGCGGCCCCACCAAGGCCCAGGGTGCCTGGGTTCCACCGGCCCACAGCGCCACGCCACAGCCCAGCGCCAGCAAGGGTGCCGCCTTGTGTCTGCGCAGCGTGGCGCCCAGGCCTGTGATCAGGGTGTTCTGCGCAGCCTCGGCCGTGGTCCACTCCAGCAGATGCCAGCGGCTCACGGCCTGCCGGTGCACGGTGCGCACCACGGCATCGCCCAGCAGCAGCGCCTGCTGCGGCAGCAGGGCCAAGTGCCACACACCACTGGCCAGGGCCCTCAACAGGTCGCCCGATGCTTCGTGCACAAAACGCATGCCGACCAGCCCAAAACGACTGGGCACCCAGCCCGCCAGTGCCCCCATCAAGGGCGCAGCCGCATAGGCCGCCACCACCAGCGCCAGCGTGCTGGCCAAGGGCAGGCCCAGCCCCGCCAGGGCCAGCACCACCAGCACCAGCGATGCGGGCGCCACGAGCGAGCGGCGCAGGTTGTCCAGCAGCTTCCAGCGGTTGATGGGCGAAAGGCCCCAGCGCTGGGCCTGGGCCAGAAAGGGCCACAGCTGCCAGTCGCCCCGCGTCCAGCGGTGCAGGCGGGCGGCTGCGGTGTCACTGTGTTCGGGCTCCGCCTCCACCAGCGTCACATCGCTGACCACGGCGCAGCGTGCCAGCGCACCTTCCAGCAGGTCGTGGCTCAGCACCTGGTCGGCCGGCAAGCGCCCGCCCAGCACGGCGTGCACCGTGGCCACATGCAGCAGGCCCTTGCCGGTGAAGCTGCCTTCGGCAAAAAAATCCTGGTAGACGTCGGACGTCATGGCGCTATACGGGTCCAGCCCCTGCTGGCCCGCAAACAGCCATTGCCACAACGAGGTGGTGGCAGCGGTGGGCAGTGGCGCCAGCACCCGGGGCTGCAGGATGCCGTAGCCCTGTACCACGCGCTGGCCTGTGGCATCCAGCCGGGGCTGGTTCTCGGGGTGCTCGGCCACCCCCACCAGGCTGCGCAGGCGGCCCGGGGGCAGCTGCGTATCGCTGTCCAGCGTGAGCACATAGCGGGTCTGCGGTGCCAGGTGCGAGAGTTCGCCCAGGTCCAGGAAGGCGCCTTGCCCGCCAGTGGCGAGGGCCGCCACCAGCTGTTCGAGCTTGCCGCGCTTGCGCTCCCAGCCGATCCACTGCTGCTGCGTGGGGCTGTAGGTGCGGGTGCGGTGCAGCAGCAAAAACCGCGGGGCACCGCCCGTGATAGACGGGTGCTGGGCATTCAGGGCCAACATCAAGCCCTCGGCATGGGCCAGCAGCACGCCGTCTTCGGGCAGGTCTTGCACATCGGCATCCACACCGTCGGTCAGCAGCGCAAATTGCGCAAAGGGCTCGGGGTTGGCCAGGTAATGCAGGTGCAGGCGGTGCACCAACCGCTCGATGGTGCCGGTGCTGCTGAGCAGGGCCGGGATCGCCACCAGCACACGTGCCGATACCGGAATGCCCGCTGGCAGCAGGTAGCGGGGCATGTAGGTCGGCCGGACGGATTCGCCAATGAGCCGGTTGACCACGGCCACCACGATCTCGGACACCGGCAGCAGCAACAAGACGGCGAGCAGCGCCAGGCCCGCAAGATGGGCTGCGCTGGTATCGGGCCCCGCCTGCACACCCCACAGGGGCGCCATCAGCCAGGCCAGCAGACCGAGCGAGCCCACCAGCAAGGCGCCGAGGTACAACGGCACACGCGACAGGCCCACCGCAGACCGCCACAGGGCCACCGCGTCAGTGGCATGTCGGCGCACACCCAGGGCATGCTCCAGCTGGTTGCGCCCGGCGCCTTGCAGCCAATAGCCTGCCAAGGCCTGCGCAGCTCCCGGATGATCTGGAGGCTCGCCGTCGGCACCCGACATCAGCACCAGCAGCGCCTGCGCCACGGCGGCCTCGCCCTGCCCGCTGCGGGCCGACAGGTTTTCAATGCCGTGCAAGGTGGTGTTGCGGGTGGACTCGTCTTCGGCCGCGAACACGGGCGACTGCAGCATGGCGCGCAGCACCAGGCTGGTCTGGCTGATGATGTCGGACCAGTCGGCCGCGCCCACCCGCCGCAGTGCCGTGACGGCATTGCCCATGCTCAGCTGGTCGGCGGCCTGGTTGATCTGCTGCTGGGCCTGCAGCGCCACCAAGTCGGGCACAGCGGTCAGCAACCACTGCTGTACGGGCGTTGGCGTGCCTGCAGCGGCATGCCCGCCCACCACGCCGCGCCCCATCATTGACTGCGCCAGGTGGGCCAGGAACACCGGGGCCACGCCACGCTGCTCCATGGCTGCGCAGGCGGCATCCAGCGTCAGCACGTTCAGGTCCTTGCTGCGGGCGGCGCACAGGCTGGCCAGCTCCTGCGCGGCCTTGTGGCTGGCCAGGCGCTCGGCCAATCGGCGCAGGTTCTCCACCAGCACCACACGCAGCGTGGTGGGCAACGCCCACAGCTCCCCCTGGCTCAGCTCGCGGGTCTGCTGGTAGGCATTGAGATAGTGCACCAGCAGCGACTCATCAAACGCGCTGTCGGTATGGGCCACAAACGACCAGGCCACACCGTACACACGCGGCAGACCCACCAGCGGAGCGTCTTTGAGCACGGGCAGCGAGCGGTAGTAACGCGGCGGCAGCCCGGCCCGGATCTCCTTGAGCTGGCTTTCGATCAAATGAAAGTTGTCAAACAGCCATTCAGCGGCGGGGCTGATGGCATGCTCGTCATGCGGTGCATCGAACAGGTAGCGGTATGCGGCCCGCAGCGCGCGGATGTTGCTCTGCAGGCGTGGGTAAAAGGTGGTGCGGCCAAACGGTGCCCTGCCTGCGTCGTGGGACGCGCCCAGGTGCCGGCCATGCTCTTCGAAGCGGGCCACGCCAAACACTTCGGCCCGCAAGGGGTCCAGCACCAGGCCTGCCCGGGCATCGAGCATGCGGTCCAGCGCGGAAGGAACCCAGGGCCATGGTGTGCGTAAGCCCATGCGTGCGCCCCCTATCGCACCAGCGATACGACCCCCACCAGCAACGTGATCAAGAGTGCAACGGTCACCACATGTTCGGCCACCAGGGTCTGCAGCCATGCAGCACCAGCGAGCAACTGGTCCACCGGCCCGCGCAAGGCGCCGCAGTGCGCCAAGTGTTCACCCAGGCGGGAAAGCTCCAGCAGCGATACGTCTGCCGGCTGCCCGACGCAAGACGTGTCCCACGCAGAGGCAAGGGTGGATGGATGGGACATAGGCGGCTCCTGGTACACAAGTGAATGGCGCCACCGCGTTGCGGCAGCGCTCTGATCCTCTTGTACAAGGGGCTGGGGCCGCGAGTCTGTACGCTGTCGAACAGACCACCAGAGAGGCCTTTTTCAGCCCAAAGGCAACCCACCAAGAACTGAAACGATCAGTTACCAATCAAAGAGCGATGGTGTTCCACCCGGGCACACGCCTTCAATCTGCAGCATGCGCAGCTTGGTCAGCGCGCCGCCTCCGGCCGAAAAGCCGCCCGGCCGGTCACCCGCAGCCAGCACCCGGTGGCACGGCACCACGGGCGCAAACGGGTTCAGGCCCAGCGCCTGCCCCACGGCGCGCGACAGGCCCTTGCTGCCGATCTGTTCGGCCACCTCGCCATAGGTGCGCGTGCTGCCCGGCGGGATGGCCCGGGCAATGGCATAGACCTGCTGGTGAGACGGCGAAATGCCGGACATGTCGAGCGGCACCTCGCACAGGTCGCGGGGGTGCCCCGCCAGCAGCGCCTGGATGCCTTCGATGGCGCTGCGCACGGTGGCGGGGGGCTCCCCAGACTGCGCGCAGTGTGAATGGCTGCGCAGCAAACGCGCCCGGGTCGCCTCGGCATCCGCCTCGGGCAATTGCACGGCCACGATGCCGCCCGGACCCCAGGCAATGCCGCAGGTGCCGATGGCGGTGTCGAACAGCGCATGGCCGTGGCCAGGGGCGGCATCAGGCACAGTGCGGGTCCATCCTTGCAGGCTTGGTGTTCACTACTCTTTTTATAGCTACCAGCGCTTACTGGATAAGCGCTAGAGGCTAATTTTTCTCATATTTTCGGCACCAAAGCATGCGCGTGCGCCATCAATCGGCCCGCAGCGCCGCGCGCAGTTGCGCGCCCAGCTCGGGCTTGGCGGCAAACGGGTCGGTGGGGTTGCGGCCCATCATCACGTCTTCCATGCGCGTCTGCACCGAGGCCAGTGCCTTGGGGTGGCTGTA
Organism: Acidovorax facilis; assembly: GCF_023913775.1. Lineage (GTDB taxonomy): Bacteria > Pseudomonadota > Gammaproteobacteria > Burkholderiales > Burkholderiaceae_C > Acidovorax > Acidovorax facilis. The sequence goes on along the minus strand of NZ_JAMXAX010000005.1, from coordinate 70,622 downwards.
GATGTAGAACTGGCCTTGAGCCGCTGCGTCGAACACTTTTTGCGCTACCTCGGCGGCGGTCACCTTGCCGCTGCCCACGGCCTTGTCGCTCATGGCCTGGCCGATGAGCTGGCTCTTGGTGGGCTTTTCGGCAGGCAGGTCGCCGGGGCGGTTGCGGTGGCTTTGGTTGATGCCGGTGGGCACAAAGAAGGGGCACAGCACGCTGGCGCCGATCTGGTCAGTGACCAGCGACAAATCCTGGTACAGCGTTTCCGACAGACTGACCACTGCGTGCTTGCTCACGTTGTAGATACCCATGTTGGGCGCCGCCAGCAGGCCCGCCATGCTGGCGGTGTTGACGATGTGGCCGCGCCAGGCGGGGTCAGCCTTGGCCGCTGCCAGCATCATGGGAGTGAACAGGCGCACACCGTGCACCACGCCCCACAGGTTCACGCCCAGCACCCATTCCCAGTCCTTGACCGAGTTCTCCCACACCAGCCCGCCCGCGCCCACACCCGCGTTGTTGAACACCAGGTGCGGCGCGCCAAAGCGCTGCTGCACATCGGCGGCCAGCTGCTCCATCTGCGCAGCGTTCGATACATCCACCTTGCGGGCCAGCACCTGGCTGCCTGCGGCCTGCATCTCGGCAGCGGCGGCGTCCAGCGCGTCCTGCTGCACATCCACCAGCACCAGGTTCATGCCGAGGCGGGCACCGATGCGCGCGCATTCCAGGCCAAAGCCCGAGCCTGCGCCAGTGAGAACGGCGGTTTTGCCGGAAAAGTTGTCGATCATGGTTTTTGTCTCCTTGAGTCCGTAACAATTTAGAGCGTTGGGCTGAAACTGGCGGGGCCCACACCGGGGACGCCGAGCAAGGGCCGCCGAGCCGCGTATGCGGCGCCTCGCTTGCGTGCGAGGGCGTCGTCCCCCTTCCCGGCGAAGCCGAGAGAAGGGGGAAGCGGCACAGCCGCTCAGGGGGATGGTCTTAGAACATACCCAATGCGCGGGAAGTGCACATGCACCGTGCCCGCGCGCGGGTCGGTACGCCGCAGCGTGTAGCGGGTGCGGGTGGCAGCAATCAGCTCGCCCTCGGTGGGCTCCGTGCCAAAGCTCTCGGCGGAAATCGTGACCTGGCTGCCCAGCGGGATGCCGTGTTCGTCCTGGAACACGTCGTCCATCAGGGGCAAAGGGTCCATGCCCGCAGCTACCGTGACGGCGTCCTGAGCGCTGAACTTTTCCATGCGGCCATGGCCCAGCGCTGCGATGCGGTCCATCCACTCCAGCACGGCGGGGGTGGCGGCAAAGATGTCGGCCATCACCGGCACACATTGGCGCGTGAACCACAGCGGGTGGTAGGCCGCAAAGTCGGCCAGGCAGGGCTCAGCACCAAACAAAAAGTCGTGCTCCTCGGCCATGTGGGCGATGCGGCGCAGGTACGAGCGGTAGGCAGCCGTCGCGTCGGCCGGTCGCAGGCGCTGCATGCCCGCGCTCATCTCACGGCGGTCTTCGCCAAACACTTGCGCGGCGGCAGGCGGCAAGTTGGCAAACAGCACCGCAGCGCCTTTGGGCTGCAGGTTGTAGGCCATGGCGGCCCAGAACAGCGTGCTATCCGCCCACTGTGCAAACACACGCGCCACGCCCTTGAGGTGCGGCGGGTACAGCACCGGCTCGGGCTGTTCATGCTCCAGCACGTCGCAGATGAGGGCCGAATCGCAATAGATGTCGGCACCGATCTGCAAGAACGGCGTCTTGCGGTAACCCCCCGTGAGCGCCACCACATCGGGCTTGGGCATGACGCTGGGGATGATCACGGACTTCCAGGCCAGCTGCTTGAAGCCGAGCACCGCGCGGATCTTTTCGGAGAACGGCGACGAGGGGTAGTGGTGCAGGATGAGGTGGGACATGGGTTACTCCTCGGAAGATTTACGAAGTGCCCGCTGGAGCTGACACTGGTGACAACGTGTGATCCTGGCGCAGCCAAAGCCAGCGCCCCCGCGCAAGGGCCGCCCCGCCGCGCTGGGGGCGTCCCCCTCCCGACTCACGCAGTGAGTCGAGAGAGGGGGAAGGCGCGAAGCGACTCAGGGGGAGCTTCATGCAGGGAGCGCACGGGCCAGGATGGCGTCAAGGTTTACACCCGCGCCCAGCGTGCCAAAGCTGTAGCCCCAGTCGCCGGAGAGGCGCGAGTCGCAAAACGCGCGGAAAACGGCACCGGGCGCACTGCGCAGCAGCAGGGCCGCCTGCACGGCCAGCGCCACATCCTGCGCGAGGCGCCGGGCCTCGGCCTCGGTGGTCATGGCGTCCACGCGCAGGGGCAATGCGCCGGCCAGACGGTCCAGCGCCGGGTGGGCGCCGCGTGCGGGTGCCAGTTCGGCGTCCAGAGCGGCAGCGGTGTCGGCGCGGCGCACGGCGCGCATCAAATCCAGCGCCATGATGTTTCCCGCGCCTTCCCAGATGGAGTTAAGCGGCATCTCGCGGTAGATGCGGGCCATCACGCCTTCGCCGCCCTCTTCCACATAGCCGTTGCCGCCCAGGCATTCCATGGCCTCCTGCGCAAACACGCTGCCGCGCTTGCACACCCAGAACTTAGCCACGGGTGTGAGCAGGCGGTCCATGATGGCCTCGTGCTCGCTCTTGTCTTTGTGGTCAAAGGCGCTCGCAAGCCTTATGGAGAGAGCGGTAGCCGCTTCACTTTCCAGCGCCAGATCGGCGAGCACGTTGCGCATGAGTGGCTGGTCGATGAGCTTCTTGCCAAAGGCCGAGCGCTGGCGCGTGTGGTGCAGAGCGATGCTGAGCGCCTGGCGCATGAGGCCGCTGGTGCCTAAAGCGCAATCGAGCCGCGTCATGGTGCCCATCTCCAGGATCTGCGCCACGCCCCGGCCCTCCTCGCCCACGCGCCAGGCCGTGGCGCCGATAAATTCGACCTCGGAACTCGCGTTGGCGTGGTTGCCCAGCTTGTCTTTCAGGCGCTGGATGCGGATCGTGTTGACCGCCCCTTCACCACCATCCGGCAACACACGCGGCAGGAAGAAGCAGGTGAGCCCGCCGGGCGCCTGCGCCAGGATCAGGAACGCATCGCACATGGGGGCCGAGAAGAACCATTTGTGGCCGGTGATGCGGTAGCGCGCGCCCCAGGCATCGTCACCATCGTGCACAGCCTGTGTGGTGTTGGCGCGCACGTCCGATCCGCCCTGCTTCTCGGTCATGCCCATGCCCATGGTGAGCGCGGATTTCTGCGAGAACAGCGCGAGGCGCGGGTCGTACTGCGTGCTCGCCAAACCCTTGCTCCAGTCCGCCCATACCGCTGAATTGCCTCGCAATGCCGGGGTCACGGCGTAGCTCATCGACACGGGGCACAGCACCGAGGGCTCGGCTTCGGTGAACAGCATGAAGCCTGCGGCCCGCTCGGTATGCGCGTGGCCCGTGTCCTGGCGCGACCACGGCGTGGCGTGCAGGCCGTGGCGCAGCGCAGTGCCGATGAGCGCGTGGTAGCTGGGGTGGAACTCCACCACATCGGTGCGGTGGCCGAAGCGGTCGTGGGTGCGCAGTTGGGGCTTGTAGGTGTTGGCGAGCCGAGCATGGGTCTGCATTTCGGCCGATCCCATCTCCGCGCCCAGCGCCGCGAGGCCCGCCAGCGGCAGGCTGGGGGCATGCAGGCGCAGCGCGTCCTGCAAGGGCTGGTTGGCGGTGAAGAGGTTCACATCGGCCCAGGGCGTGCTCTGGTTGAACACCTCATGGGTGGCGGCAGGGCTGGCAGCGGTCATGGCGGCTCCTCAGGCGGCGGGGCTGTCACCCCGCCTCAGCATTTCGATGTGGGGGATATCGTCTTCCAGGTACTCATCGGACACGGTCTCAAAGCCCAGGCTGCCGTAGAAGCCCTGCAGGTGCGCCTGCGCACTGATGCGGATGCCCCGCCCCGGCCATGCCTGGCTGCAGCGAGCGATGCCCTCGGCCATCAGCGCCCTGCCCGTGCCGTTGCCGCGCGCTTCCTTGGCGGTGACCACGCGGCCGATGGAGGGCTCGGGGTAGTTCACGCCCGGGTCCACCACGCGCAGACAGGCCTGCGCCACCCCGGCCTCGTCGTAGCCCAGCAGGTGGTAGGACTGCTTGTCCGCTCCGTCCGGGTCCTGGTAAGGGCCCTGCTCCAGGATGAACACCTTGCAGCGCAGCGCCAGCGCATCGTGCAGGGCGTGCACGCCGAGGTCGTCGAAGCGGGCCCAGGTCCACCTCAGCATCATCAGATCAGCTTCACCAGCTGTTTGCCAAAGTTCTTGCCCTTGAGCAGGCCCAGGAAGGCCTCGGGCGCAGCGGCGATGCCCTGCGCAATGGTCTCGCGTGGGCGCAGCTTGCCGGTGCCGACCAGCGTGCCCAGTTCCTTGAGGGCATCAGGCCAGACTTCCATGTGCTCGCTCACAATGAAACCTTCGACCTTCATGCGGTTGATGAGCATGAGCGCGGGGTTGGCCATGGGCAGCGGCGCGCCGTCGTAGCCAGCGATCATCCCGCACAGGGCAATGCGGCTGAAGGCGTTCATGCGCAGCATGACGGCGTCCATGATCCAGCCGCCCACGTTCTCGAAGTAGCCGTCGATGCCGTTGGGGCAGGCTTCCTTCAGGGCCTTGGACATGGCCTTCACGTCGCTGTGTTCCTTGTAGTCGATGCAGGCGTCAAAGCCCAGCTCTTCCACTGCGTACTTGCACTTGTCGGCGCCACCGGCAATGCCCACCGCACGGCAGCCCCGGGCCTTGGCCAGAGCGGCAAAGGCGCTGCCCACGGCGCCAGTAGCGGCGCTCACCACCACGGTGTCGCCTTCCTTGGGCGCAATGATCTTGACCAGTCCGTACCAGGCGGTCACGCCAGGCATGCCCACGGCGCCCAGGTAGTGCGACAGCGGCACATGGGTCGTATCGACCTTGCGCAGCGCGCCGGGCTGCTCGGCATTGACCACGCTGTACTCCTGCCAGCCACCCATGCCCACCACCTTGTCGCCCACCGCGTACTTGGGGTGCTTGCTTTCGGCCACCTCGCCCACGGTGCCGCCGATCATGACTTCGCCCAGCGCCTGCGATGCGGCGTAGCTCTTGCTCTCGTTCATGCGGCCACGCATATAGGGGTCCAGGCTCAGAAAGTGGTGGCGCACCAGCACCTCGCCGTCCTTGAGCGCCGGCGTGTCGGTGGCCACCAGCTTGAAGTTGCTGGCCACGGCTTCGCCTTGGGGGCGGTTGTCGAGAACGATTTGTTGGTTGCGTGGCATGAGAGGCTCCTTCAGAATGTCTATCACTATGAATTCAATAGCTGCCAGCGCTTATAGATAAAGCGCTAGAGGCCAATTTGACTTAAAAATCTGACTCAATCGGTGGAAATGACCTTGAGGTCATTCACATTGCGCCCATCGACTGGCAGGCGCCGCACGTACTTGAACGTGCCGGTGGCATGGCAACACACCTTGCCCTGCGCGTCATACACCGTGCCTTCGGTAAAAGCCATGGTGGCCGTGCGGTGAATGAGCCGCCCCTTGGCCACCAGCGGCCCGCGTGCGGGCTGCATGAAGCTGGTCTTCATCTCAATGGTGACCACGCCCATGTCGGGCGTGTCGCTGCGCGCCGCCGTGGCCATGGTCACGTCCAGCAGCGTCATCGACGCACCGCCGTGGGTCACGGCAAACGAGTTCAAGTGCTCGGGCTGGGCTTCGTAATGCAGCTCAGACTCGCCGCCTTCCATACGCTGCAGCGTAAAGCCCAGGTGGTGGACAAAGGGAATTTCGACACCGAAACTTTTCAAGGGATTTCCTCAGTACACGAACTCAAAAACTGGCGCGGCCCAGACCAGGGCAGCCGAGCAAGGGCCGCCCCGCGGCGAGGGCTGCGTCCTCCTTCCCGGCGAAGCCGAGAGAAGGGGGAAGGCGCACAGCGCCTCAGGGGGATGTACCGAATTCACCCTCCCGTGACGATACTCACGCCTCCGTCCACCGCCAGCCATTGGCCGGTGATGTGCTTGCCCGCATCCGACGCGTACAACGCGCACAGGCCCTTCAGATCTTCATCATCGCCGAGACGGCCCAGGGGGGCGTGGGCGGCCAGCGCTTCCTCGCCCATGGCCTTGAGCGTACCCACCGTCATTTTGCTTGGGAAGAAACCCGGGCAGATGGCGTTGACGCGGATGTTGTACGCGCCCCATTCAGCGGCCAGGGCCCGTGTGAAGTTGATCACCGCGCCCTTGGAGGTGTTGTAAGCAATGGTGTTCATGCCCTTGGGGTTGCCGCCCAAGCCTGCGATGGACGCCACGTTGATGATGCTGCCGCTGCGGCGCGCGATCATGCTGTGCTTGGCGATGTGCTGACTCAGGATGAAGTAACCGCGCACGTTGAGGTTCATCACCTTGTCCCACGCGTCCACAGGGTGGTCTTCGGCAGGGGCACCCCAGGCTGCGCCTGCGTTGTTGACGAGGATGTCCACATGGCCCAGGCGCTCCAGGGTCTCGTCGGCCAGACGCCGGATGTCGTCTTCCTTGGCGCAATCAGCGGCGATCCACCGTGCGTCGATACCCGCAGCCTGCAGGTCGGCGGCAGCCTCTTCCAGGTCAGACGCCTTGCGCGAGCTGAGCATGATCTTGGCGCCCGCTTCGCCCAGCGCGTGAGCCAGTTGCAGTCCCAGGCCGCGCGAGCCGCCGGTGACCAGTGCGGTCTTGCCGGTGAGGTCAAACAGTTGTTGGATGGTACGGGTCATGCTGAAAGTCTCCTTCGGTTTTGGATGGATCTGTCGTTGGGTGTTTGCCCCACGCGCCCGAGGATTGTGCGATGCAATGCGGGCGCTTTGTGTCGCGGGGGTGTCGGGCGTTCAGCTAAGAGCCTGTTCAAAATTTTTCTGGAGCCGCACAAGTGCCTTGCCGGGATGGGATGCAAGGCGCGGTGGGCAGCCAATAGCGCGGCTATTGGCAAGCGCCGCAACGCCGCAGACAGCCCGGCAAGGCACTTGCCCGAAGGGTTGGAGTGAAATCGGGCGATTGGACGCCCCGGCTGCTTGCATGGGCATGAGCCCATGCGGCGCATCCGAAGCATCCACTCATCCCGATTGCACTCCAATGCGGTCTCCAAAAAGACTTTGAACAGGCTCTAAGGGCCGGGGTCGGTGTGCAACCGGGCCCGCACCGCGATCAGCACCACACCCACCACGGCCAGCACCCCGCCGCCCACGATGAGGCTCCAGCCCAGAGCCTGATCGGTGCGGGCGGTGGCGATGCCCAGTATCAGCGTGAGCAACCCGCCGTAAATCAGCAGCCAGATGAGCTTGTGCAGGCGTTGCAGGGTGAGTTGCGCCGCCATCAAAATGCCTCTTCAGGGAAGGCCGCGCAGGTGGCATCGCGCGTGCTCACCACCTGCAGCCAGGCACCGATCTTGGGCAGCTCGTAGTGGAAGAAAAAGCGCATGCCGCCCATGCGTCCCACGCTCGCGGGCTGGGCCAGATCGGCATCCCGGGCCAGCGTGGCCAGGGCCACGTCCAGCCAAACCCAGGCGAGCACCGTGTGGCCAAAGGCCTGCATGTAGGGCACGGCATTGGCCAGCGCATCGGCAGGCTGGCCCGTGGCCCAGGCGGCCTTGGTGGCGGCGCCCACGTCCTGCAGCGCCTTGCCCAGCGCGTTGGCATGGGCCGCCAGTGCGGGCACCTGGATCGCACGTTCGATGGTGGCGTTGATGCGCCCGGCCAGCAGTTGCAGGCCGCGGCCGCCTTCCATCAGCACCTTGCGGCCGAGCAGGTCCATGGCCTGGATGCCGTGGGTGCCTTCGTGGATCATGTTCAGGCGGTTGTCGCGCCAGTACTGCTCCACCGGGAAGTCGCGGGTGTAGCCATAGCCACCATGGATCTGGATGGCCAATGAGTTGGCCTCCAGGCAGAACTCGCTGGGCCAGCTCTTGGCAATGGGGGTGAGCACCTCCAGCAGCAGGCGGGCTTCGTCGGCCGTCGCCGCGTCGCCCGTGTGCTGCTCGTCCACCAGCTTGGCGCAAAACAGGTTGAGCGCGAGCGCCCCTTCGCCATACGACTTCTGGGCCAGCAGCATGCGCTTGACGTCGGCGTGTTCGATGATGCGCACCTGGGGCTGGGCGGCGTCCTTGACCACGGCAGCAGCGCCATCCTTGGGGCCCTGCACCGGGCGCCCCTGGGGCCGGTTCCTGGCGTAGTCCAGGCTGGCGTAGTAGCCCGCCAGCCCCAGCATGGTGGCGGCCATGCCGATGCCAATGCGCGCCTCGTTCATCATGTGGAACATGCAGTGCAGGCCCTTGCCGGGCTGGCCCACCAGGTAGCCCACGGCCCCGGCCTTGCCCTCAACCGGGAACCTGCCTTCACCGAAATTAAGCAGCGTGTTGGTGGTACCGCGCCAGCCCAGCTTGTGGTTGAGGCCCGCCAGCGCCACGTCGTTGCGCACGCCGGTGAGCTTGCCTTCGGTGTCCACCAGTTTCTTGGGCACGATGAACAACGAGATGCCCTTGGTGCCCGGCACCAGCTTGCCGTCCGGCCCCGGGATCTTGGCCAGCACCAGGTGCACGATGTTTTCGGTCAGCTCATGGTCGCCCGAGCTGATCCACATCTTGTTGCCCGTGAGGCGATACCTTGCACCCAATGGGTCGGCCTCGAAGCCATCGCCATCAGGCACTGCGCGCGTGGCCACATCCGACAGCGAGGAGCCCGCCTGCGGCTCGGACAGACACATGGTGCCCGACCAACGCCCGTTGAATTCATTGAGTGCAAACACCTGCTTTTGCGCCTCGGTGCCATGCACCATGAGCAGGTTGGCGTTGCCCGAAGTCAGCAGGTTCGAGCCGATGCTGATGGATGCCACCGCAAAGAAGCTGTTGGCGGCCGCCTCGACGGCATAGGGCAGCTGCATGCCGCCGACCTCGTAGTCCTGCGCGGCCGACAACAGGCCGGATTCCGCGTAGGCCTTGCGCGCCTCGTAAGTCGCCTGGGGCAGGATGACCTTTTCACCGTCGAAGTGTGGCTCCTCGATGTCTACGGTGCGGTTGAAGGGCGCGTACTTCTCGCGAGCGATGCGCTCGCAGGTGTCGAGCACCGCATCGAAGGTTTCGCGCGAGTGGTCTGCAAAACGCGTGCGGGCCGTGAGGGACTGGGCATCGAGCCAGTCATACAGCAGAAAGTCGAGCGTGGAACGCAGGGTCATCAGAAGGTCTCCTTGTGGCTGCGTGCATGCCCGATCTCCAATGGCCTGATAGGGCCTCAGCGTGCAGGCAGCACGATGTTCTTGAAACACCAGTAGTCCATGTCCGAATCGGGCTTGGGCTGGCAATTGGCTTCTCCGAGCTGCAGGCGTGTGGCACCTGCAGGCAGTGGCGGGAACGTGATCTTGACGAGCTTGTTGCGGCCGGGCTTGACCACATCCATCTTCACGTTGCAGAAAGACAGGCCTCCAATCGACAACTGCTGCAGCACGGTGCCGGTGCCCAGGTCCTTGAGCGTGAACGCATCGGGCGAGCCGGTGGGTTGTGCACAGGCCTCGAACGATTCATCGGTGGTGTTCTTGACGGCAAGCGTCACCCGCGTCTGTTTGGCGTCCACCACGATGTCCTGCAAAACCACGTCGGAGTCCGACTCCAGCGGCAGCTGGAGCTTGTAAGTCTGGCTCTGGGCATGGGCACCGCATGCAACGGCAAGGGCCGAGAGGGCGACACAGTGGCGAAAGGAAGGAAGCAGACAACGCATGGGAGGTACCGGGTTCGGGATGGAGAAAGGAGAGTGGTTCAGGGCCACAGGCAAGCCGGTGGTCGCGCGGATTCTGCCCGCGCCAACCGCGCCGAGGGGCGCATCATGCCCCGGCAAAGCAACAATTTGTAGCCAGCGCCTCTTCACCCCCCCGGCACTGCTGGGCCCTGGTGTCTTCCTCTCATCCCCTTCTACCGGTAGTTCAGGCATCCATCTGAAATTTGCTGTGCGGAGAGCCAACACATGCGGTCCGCCCATGGGCCCCACCACTGCTGCTTGCGCCACCCACAAAGGGGCAAGCGCACAGGAAACACGTGTAGGTGCCGCCTGTTGCGCCGCCCCAAGCCAAGTTTTACAGCACTTCGAAAATGCCCGCAGCGCCCATGCCGCCACCAATGCACATCGTCACGCACACCTTCTTCGCACCACGGCGCTTGCCTTCGATAAGCGCGTGGCCCGTGAGGCGCTGGCCCGACACACCGTAGGGGTGGCCCACGGCAATCGCGCCGCCGTTGACGTTCAGGCGGTCGGCCGGAATGCCCAGCTTGTCGCGGCAGTACAGCACCTGCACGGCAAAGGCTTCGTTCAGCTCCCACAGGTCGATGTCCTGCACCGTGAGGCCCAGCTTTTTCAGCACCTTGGGCACGGCAAACACGGGGCCGATGCCCATTTCGTCGGGCTCGCAACCTGCCACCGCAAAGCCGAGGAAGCGGCCCAGGGGCTTGAGGCCCTTCTTGCTGGCGTACTCTTCGCTGGTCACCACGCAGGCGCCGGCGCCGTCGGAGAACTGGCTGGCGTTGCCGGCAGAGATCAAACCGCCAGGCAGCGCCGAGCGCAGGCCGCTGATGGCTTCTACCGTGGTGCCTTCGCGTGTGCCTTCATCCTTGCTCACGGTGACCTGCTTGGTGATCAGGCCCAGCGTTTTGTCGGCCACACCGGCCGTCACCGTGATGGGGGCGATTTCTGCGTCGAACAAGCCAGCGGCCTGCGCTGCGCAAGCCTTCTGCTGGCTGGCGGCACCGTATTCGTCCATGGCTTCGCGGCCGATGTTGTAGCGCTTGGCCACTTGCTCGGCGGTCTGCAGCATGCTCCAGTAGATCTCGGGCTTTTGCTTGGCCAAGGCCAGGTCCTGGATCATGTGCAGGTTCATCTCCTGCTGCACGCAGGAGATGCTTTCGACACCACCGGCCACGAACACATCGGCTTCGCCAGCGATGATGCGCTGGGCGGCCATGGCAATGGTCTGCAGGCCCGACGAGCAGAAGCGGTTGACGGTGACACCGGAGGCGGTGATGGGCAGGCCGGCCTTCAGGGCGATCTGGCGCGCGATGTTGCTGCCTGTGGCACCTTCGGGTGTCGCGCAACCCATGATGACGTCGTCCACGTCAGCGCCATCAATGCCGGCGCGCAACACGGCGTGCTGCACGGCATGGCCGCCCAGGGTGGCGCCATGCGTCATGTTGAAAGAACCCTTCCAGCTCTTGGCGAGCGGCGTGCGGGCGGTAGAAACAATCACTGCGGAGGTCATGTGAATTCCTTTGATTCTGTGGATGGGTGCACGCGGCTATTTACTGGAAGGCCTTGCCTTCGGCGGCCAGCTTGGCCAGCAGCGGAGCGGGCTTCCAGAACGCTGCGTCATCCAGCGGGTTCTTGGCAAAACGGTCCATGGCCTGCACCACGTTGAACAGACCCACTTCGCTGGCGTAGTGCATGGGGCCGCCACGGTGGATGGGGAAACCGTAGCCGGTCAAGTACACCATGTCGATGTCGCCGGACTTGCTGGCGATGCCGTCTTCCAGGATGTGCGCGCCTTCGTTGACCAGGGCGAACACCAGGCGCTGCACGATTTCTTCGTCCGAAATCTTGCGCGGCGTGATGCCCAGTTCCTTGCGATGGTCTTCGATCATCTTGTTGACCAGGTCGCTCGGGATCGCGTCACGCTTGCCGGCCTGGTAGTCGTACCAGCCTGCGCCGGTCTTCTGGCCGAAGCGGCCCAGTTCACACAGCTTGTCGGCCGTGCGGCTGTACTTCATGTCGGCACGTTCGACGGAGCGGCGCTTGCGGATGGCCCAGCCAATGTCGTTGCCCGCCAGGTCGCCCATGCGGAACGGACCCATGGCAAAGCCAAACTTTTCGATGGCCTTGTCCACCTGCTGGGGCGTGCAGCCTTCGTCCAGCAGGAAGCCAGCCTGGCGGCTGTACTGCTCGATCATGCGGTTGCCGATGAAACCATCGCACACGCCCGAGACCACTGAAGTCTTCTTGATCTTCTTGCCGATGGCCATCACCGTGGCCAGCACGTCCTTGGCGGTCTCCTTGCCACGCACCACTTCCAGCAGCTTCATCACGTTGGCAGGGCTGAAGAAGTGCATGCCCACCACGTCCTGCGGACGCTTGGTAAACGCTGCGATCTTGTCCACGTCGAGCGTGGAGGTGTTGGAAGCCAGAATGGCGCCAGGCTTGGCCACAGCGTCGAGTTGCTTGAACACGGCTTCCTTGACGCCCATCTCTTCGAACACGGCTTCGATGATGAGGTCGCAGTCCTTGAGATCGTCGTAGCTCAGCGTGGTGCTCAGCAGGGCCATGCGCTGCTCGTACTTGTCCTGCTTGAGCTTTCCCTTCTTGACCTGGGCTTCGTAGTTCTTCTTGATCGTGGCCACGCCACGGTCCAGGGCTTCCTGCTTCATTTCCAGGATCTTGACGGGGATGCCTGCGTTCAGGAAGTTCATGGAAATGCCGCCGCCCATGGTGCCCGCGCCAATCACGCCCACCAGCTTGATGTCGCGCTTGGGGGTGTCGGATGCGACATCAGGGATCTTGCTCGCCGCACGCTCGGCCATGAACAGGTGGCGCAATGCACGCGACTCCGGCGTCCACATCAGGTTGATAAAGATCTCGCGCTCGACCAGCATGCCTTCGGCAAACTTCTTCTTGGTGGCGGCTTCAACAGCGTCCACGCACTTGGCGGGTGCGGGGAAGTTCTTGGCCATGCCCTTGACCATGTTGCGCGCGAACTGGAAGTACGCGTCGCCTTCGGGGTGCTTGCAGGGGAAGTTGCGCACCAGGGGCAGCGGGCGGGCATCGGCCACGCTCTGCGCGAATGCCAGGGCTTCTGCGGCCAGCGATTCGGCCGACGCTGCCATCTTGTCAAACAGCTTCTGGCCGGGCACGGCGCCAATCATTTCGCTCTTCACGGGCTCGCCGCTCACGATGAGGTTGAGCGCGGCTTCAACACCAATCACGCGGGGCAGGCGCTGCGTGCCGCCCGCGCCGGGGATCAGGCCCAGCTTGACTTCGGGCAGTGCAATCGAGCAGCCAGGCGCCGCAATGCGGTAGTGGCAACCCAGGGCCAGCTCCAGCCCGCCGCCCATGGCCACGCTGTGCATGGCGGCCACGACAGGCTTGGCCGAGTTTTCAATGGCGGCAATCACCGACAGCAGGTTGGGTTCTTGCAGCGACTTGTCGGTGCCGAACTCCTTGATGTCGGCGCCGCCAGAGAACGCACCACCGGCACCGGTGATCACGATGGACGTGACCGCTGCATCGGCATTGGCACGGCCAAGGCCGTCCACGATGCCTTGGCGGGTCGCCAGGCCCAGTCCGTTGACGGGAGGGTTGGCCATGGTGATCACGGCAACGGAGCCGTGGACTTTGTATTCAGCGGTCATGCTGGTGTTCCTTGCTTGCTTGGAAAAGTGAAAAAGAACGGTCGTGCGTTTTTATTGTAGAGACTTCGCGTGACATTGACAGTGTCAATTTGTCCCGGGCGGGACAAGGCTGTCGCCGCCAAACGGCTCCACCGGACATAAAGAAGGCGCCATGGGGATTCCAGGCGCCTCTATTGGCCAATCACAGGCTGGGGCACGGCCCGCAGCCGGTGAGACCGGCGCGGCCAAGGCCAGTGCCCCCGCGCAAGGGCCGCCCCGCCGCGCTGGGGGCGTCCCCCCTTTGGGGGGAAGGCGCGAAGCGACTCAGGGGGGCTTTCATACCTCCAGCCATTCCTTGCGGATGTAGTTGTCGGCCCGCAGGCTGTCCGGTGTGCCCTGGAACACGATCGAGCCGTGCCCCATGACCAGCGCGCGGTCCGAGATCTTCATGGCAATGGTCAGCTTCTGCTCGATCAGCAGCACCGAGATACCCCGCGCCTTGATGGTCTGCAGGTACTGCCCCACCAGCTCGACAATCTTTGGGGCCAGGCCTTCGGTGGGCTCGTCGATGATGATCAGGTCGGGGTCGCCCATCAGGGTGCGGCACAGCGTAAGCATCTGCTGCTCGCCGCCCGACATCACGCCCGCCTCGGTGTGCTGGCGCTCCTTGAGGCGCGGGAACATCTCGTACATGTCGTCAAACGACCAGCGGCTACTCTTGCCTTTGCCTTTCTGGCCCAGCAGCAAGTTCTGGTGCACGGTGAGGTTGGGGAACACATCGCGGCTTTCGGGCACGTAGCCCACCCCCAGGTGGGCGATCTCGTAAGCCTTCTTGCCGTTGAGGTCCTGCCCCTTCCAGTTCAGCGTGCCCTCCCAGTCCACCAGGCCCATGATGGCCTTGGCGGTGGTGGAACGGCCCGAGCCGTTACGCCCCAGCAGGGCCACGATTTCACCGGGTTGTACGTCGAAGGTCACGCCATGCAGCACATGGCTCTTGCCGTAATAGGCGTGGAGATTTTCGATTTTCAGCATGTCAATGTCCCGCCCCTTGCTCGTCCGCAACGACAGAGCCCAGATAGGCCTCCTGCACGCGCTGGTTGGCGCGCACCTTGTCGGGCGTGTCATAGGCAATGACCTCGCCATAGACCACCACAGCAATCTTGTCCGCCAGGCCAAAGACCACGCCCATGTCATGCTCCACCGTCAGCAGCGTGCGGCCTTCGGTCACTTCCTTGATGAGGTGGATGAAGCGCGTGGTCTCGGTCTTGCTCATGCCGGCCGTGGGCTCGTCGAGCAGGATCACGTTGGCACCACCCGCGATGGTGATGCCGATCTCCAGCGCGCGCTGCTCGGCATAGGTGAGGTTCATCGCCAGCGTGTCGCGCTTCTTGTCGAGCTTGATCATTTCCATGAGCTGCTTGGCGCGCTCATTGGCATCGTGCAGGTTCGACAGGAAACGCAGGAACGTGTACTTGTAGCCCATGCTCCAGAGCACACCGCAGCGCAGGTTCTCGAACACCGAGAGCTTGGGAAAGATGTTCGTGATCTGGAAGCTGCGCGACAGCCCCTTGCGGTTGATCTCGTACGGCGCCAGCCCGTTGATGCGCTGGCCATTGAGGATCACATCCCCGCTTGTGGGCGCAAAACGCCCACTGATGAGATTGAACAGCGTGGACTTGCCCGCGCCATTGGGGCCGATGATGGCCACGCGTTCGCCCGAGGCCACGGACAGGTTAACGCCACGGATAATTTCCGTCTTGCCAAAGCTCTTGCGCAGGTCGCGCAGTTCCAGGGCATAGGTGGTGTTGGTTGGGTTGTCAGCTGCCATGTTTACAGCGCCTCCCCACGCTTGATTTCATGTTCGATCTCTTCCTGGATCGTGCTCCACTGCCGCAGGAACTGGCGGCGGCAGAGTTCAAAAAGTCCAAAGCCCGTGACCATCACGAAAATGGCGCCAAACCAGCTCGTAAAGCCCGCGGCATTGAGCGTGGCCCCTAGGAACGTCAGTTCTGGCCCCAGGGCCGCGTTGAGCTGCAGGTGGTAGGTCATCTCGATCATGCAGGCTGCGCCCATCACCCCCACCAGCGCCGTGCCGCCCAGCGCCAGGTAAGAACTCCAGAGCTGACGCAGCTTGCCGTACTTGGCCAGCCGCAGGTTCATCATGATCAGGCTGGCAATGCCTCCGGGCGCATACATCACCATGAACAGGAACACCAGGCCCAGGTACAACAACCATGCCTTGGACAGTTCGGACAGCAACACCGATGCCAGCACCAACAGCACCGCGCCGATGATGGGGCCGAAGAAGAACGTTGCCCCCCCGAGGAATGTGAACAGCAGGTAGCCGCCGGAGCGAATCACGCTCAGGCTGTCAGCTCCCGTGATGATCTCGAAGTTGATTGTGGCCAGCCCACCTCCGATACCGGCAAAAAAGCCCGCGATGATGAATGCGAAGTAGCGCACACGCTGAGTGTTGTAGCCGATGAACTCGACGCGCTCGGGGTTGTCGCGCACAGCGTTCAGGATGCGGCCCAGCGGCGTGCCGGTGAATGCAAACATGGCGGCAGTGCAGACAAAACAGTACGCTGCAATCAGGTAGTACACCTGAATCGCAGGCCCGAAAGTGATGCCAAAGAAGGCTTTGCCATACACCCGGTCCGTGGTGATGCCGCCTTCTCCGCCGAAGAACTCGGGGAACATCAGCGCCATGGAGGCCACCAGTTCGCCAATACCCAGCGTGATCATTGCGAAGGTGGTGCCCGACTTCTTGGTAGTGACAAAACCGAGCAGGATGGCAAAAAATGCCCCTGCCAGGCCGCCCACCAGTGGAATGAAAACCAGCGGAATGTGCACAGAGCCCTTGGTGGCCATGTTCATTGCATGAATGGCGATGAACGAACCCAGGCCGGTGTAGACCGCATGGCCAAAGCTCAGCATGCCGCCCTGCCCCAGCAGGATGTTGTAGGACAGGCAGATGATGATCAGGTAGCCGATCTGCGAGAGCATGGTCAGCGCCAGGCTGCTGCGAAACAGCATGGGCGCCACGATGAGCATGACCGCGAACAACGTCCAGATGATGAGGCGCCCGACGTTCCAGGGCTTGAACCGGTAGTGCGACGTGGCGCTGGAAGCGACAGTAGTGGTTGTAGTGGAATTCATGGCATCAGTCCTCCCGCGTGCCCAGCAAGCCCTTGGGGCGGAAGATCAGGATCAGCACGAGGAACAGGTAGGGCAGGATGGGCGCGACCTGGGAAATCGTGAGCTTGAGCAAGGGGTAGCCGAAGGTTTGGTCAGTCACCGCCACGCCCACGGCCTTGAAGACATGGATCAGAGAGTAGTCCAGCGCCACGGCAAAGGTCTGCACCAGACCGATGAGCAGCGATGCCAGGAAGGCACCTGCCAGCGAGCCCATGCCACCCACCACCACCACGACAAAGATGATGGAACCCACTGAGGCCGCCATCGCAGGCTCGGTGACATAGGTGTTGCCACCGATCACCCCCGCCAGGCCGGCCAGCGCGGCACCACCGCCAAACACCAGCATGAAGACGCGCGGCACGTTGTGGCCCAACGCCTCGACCATCTCGGGGTACTTGAGGGCGGCCTGGATGACGAGACCGATGCGCGTGCGTGTGAGCAGCAGCCACACCGACACCAGCATCAGCAGGGCCACGAGCATCACAAACGAGCGCGACTTGGGAAATTGCGTGCCATAGAGCGAAAACAGCGGACCCTGCAATTGCTCGGGCAGGCCATAAGGCACCGTGGAACGGCCCCAGACCAGTTGCACCACTTCCAGAATGAGGTAGGACAGGCCGAACGTGACCAGCAGTTCGGGCACGTGGCCGAACTTGTGCACCCGGCGCAGGCAATAGCGCTCGAACGCGGCCCCCAGCGCAAACACGACGAGGGGTGCCAGCACCAGCGCTGGCCAGAAGCCCACCACCCCAGAGATGGTGAACGCGAAGTAGGCACCCAGCATGTAGAAGCTGGTGTGTGCAAAGTTGAGCACGCCCATCATGCTGAAGATCAGCGTGAGGCCGGAACTCAGCATGAACAGCAGGAGCCCGTAGCTCACGCCGTTCAGCAAAGAGATCACGAAAAACTCAGGATTCATTGGAATTTTTCACTGCAGGGGTAAAAAAAAGGCCCGAGTGGTCGGGCCTCGAAGCGATTGCGCAAGGCTTACGGGCGCTTCATCTGGCACGACGTGGGCGTGCTCGCCACATAGGGCTCGTAGTACTTCACAGGCACAAAGGTGTAACCCGTGTTTTCAGAGTCGATCGGGAACTTGCCGCCAGCCTTCTCCCACTTGGAGATGAACAGGCCCTGCTGCAGTTGGTGATCGGTCTTGCGCATCTCGACTTCGCCATTGAAGCTCTTGAACTTCATGCCCTCGAACGCAGCAGCCACCTTGACCGGATCGGTCGACTTGGCCTTGGTAAAACCTTCGGACAGCATCGTGAATGCGTGGTAAACCGCGCCCGTGTACATGTCGTCGTTGAACTTCTTCTTGTAGTCCACCACGATCTGGTTCAGCGGCCCGGGCAGGTTCATGTGGGCATAGGCCACCATGTAGACGCGCCCTGCTGCGGCCGAGCCCATAGCGGTGGGGCTGCCAGTGACCGAGCCGTAGTAGGTGTAGAAGTTGACGTTGTTCAGGCCCGCGTCGTTGGCGGCCTTGATCAGCAGCGCCAGATCAGAACCCCAGTTGCCGGTGATCACGCTGTCGGCGCCCGATTGCTTGATCTTGGCAATGTAGGGAGAGAAATCACGCACCTGAGCCAGCGGGTGCAGATCGTCGCCGACGAACTGCACGTCAGGGCGCTTGCGCTGCATCATTTCCTTGGCGAACTTGGAGACCTGGTGGCCGTGCGAGTAGTTCTGGTTGATCAGGTAGACCTTCTTGACCTCGGGCATGTCCTTCATGTACGTGGTCAGGGCTTCCATCTTCATGGAGGTGTCAGCGTCCAAGCGGAAGTGCCAGTAGCTGCACTTGCTGTTGGTGAGGTCTGGGTCCACGGCAGCGTAGTTCAGGAACAGGACTTCCTTGCCAGGGTTGCGCGCGTTGTGCTTTTCCAGCGCATCCATGATCGCCAGTGCGGGGCCGGAGCCGTTGCCCTGCACCACGTAGCGCGCACCCTGGTCCATGGCCGAGCGCAGGGCGCTGGTGGTTTCCTGGGGACTGAGTTTGTTGTCGATGCCGATGATTTCGAATTTGACGCCTGCAGGGTTCTTCTTGTTGAACTCTTCTGCGATGAACTGGAAGCTCTTGAGCTGGTTCGTTCCCACTGCCGCCATCAGGCCAGACAGGGGGTCGAGCCAGGCGATTTTCACCGTCTCGCCCTTTTGAGCGAAGGCCCCGCCAGCGCTTGCCAAGATTACCGAGGCTGCTACAGCCTTAATAGCGAACTTCATGCTTTTGTCTCCTTGTAAATCGACACAACGCAGCGTACCGCGTTGCAACAAAGCGATGCTCAGGGATTGCCCCTACCAGCGTCGCACACGTGACTGGCGCAGCACTCCCCCGAGCGCGCACCAGCCTGGGGCAATGCAAAAAATGGCGTTCGCAAGCGATGCGCGCATGTGCACTGCCCCACCCTGATCACAGGCCTGGAAGCTTGTAATCCTTGAGCTGCTCACGCAGCTTGGTCTTGAGCATCTTGCCGGTGGCGCCCAATGGAATGGCATCAACGAACACCACGTCATCGGGGATCTGCCACTTGGCCGTCTTGCCTTCGTAGAAGGCCAGCAGCTCTTCGCGCGTCACCTCGGTGCCCGGCCGCTTGACCACGGCCACGATGGGGCGCTCGTCCCACTTGGGGTGGGGCATACCCACACAGGCCGCCATGGCAATTGCGGGGTGGGCCATCGCAATGTTCTCGATGTCGATGGAACTGATCCACTCGCCACCGGACTTGATCACATCCTTGCTGCGGTCGGTGATCTGCATGAAGCCGTCAGCGTCGATGGTGGCCACATCGCCCGTGGGGAACCAGCCCCGGCCCTGCGCGTCTTTGACGAGCGGATTGCCGCCCTCGCCCTTGAAATAGCTGCCGACGATCCACGGCCCCTTGACCAGCAAATCCCCATAGGTCTTGCCATCCCAAGGCAACTCGCTGCCATCGCCCCCTACGATCTTCATGTCCACACCGTAGATCGCGCGGCCCTGCTTTTGCAGGATCTTCATCTGGTCATCCTTGGACATGGCCAGGTGCTTGTTCTTCAAGGTGCACAGCGTGCCCAGCGGGCTCATCTCGGTCGTGCCCCAGGCGTGCAGCACCTCCACGCCGTAGTCTTCCTTGAAGGCATGGATCATGGCGGGCGGGCAGGCCGAGCCACCGATGACAGTGCGGCGCAGCGTGGAGAACTTCAGACCCGCAGGCTTCATGTGGCCGAGCATCATCTGCCACACGGTGGGCACGCCAGCTGCGTAGGTAACCTTTTCGCCTTCGATCAGTTCGTAAATCGACTTTCCATCCATGGCGGGACCAGGGAACACCAGCTTGCAACCCGTGAGGGCCGCTGAGTAAGGAATGCCCCAGGCATTGACGTGGAACATGGGCACCACCGGCAGCACGGAGTCGCGTGCGGAAAGGCACATCACATCAGGCAGCGCTGCCGCATAGGCATGCAGCGTGGTCGAACGGTGGCTGTACAGCGCGGCCTTGGGGTTGCCCGTGGTGCCGCTCGTGTAGCACATGCTCGACGCGGAGTTCTCGTCAAACTCGGGCCAGGCGTAGTCGGGCGACTGCGCACCGAGCCAGGCTTCGTAACTGGTGAGGCCAGGGATGCCTGAATCCGCAGGCAGCTTGTCGGCATCACACAGCGCCACCCACTTCTTCACCGTGGGGCACCTGGCATGCACGGCCTGCACGAGGGGCAGAAAGGTCACATCAAAACACAGCACCTGATCTTCGGCATGGTTCATGATCCACGCAATCTGGTCGGGGTGCAGGCGCGGGTTCACGGTGTGCAGCACACGGCCCGAGCCGCTCACACCAAAGTACATCTCCATGTGGCGGTAGCCGTTCCAGGCCAGCGTGGCTACGCGGTCGCTGAACTGCAGTTTCATTTCATCCAGCGCATTGGCCAGGCGGCGTGCGCGGACAGCCAGATCGCGGTAGGTGTAGCGATGGATGTCGCCCTCGACCCGGCGGGACACGATTTCGGCGTCGCCATGGTGGCGCTCGGCGAACTCGATCAGCGACGAAATCAGCAACGGTTGGCTCTGCATCAGGCCCAGCATGTGTGCTCCTTGGATGTTGTAGTGAAGGGAACGATCATCGTAGCGCGGGGGTTCTCATGGCGGTGTCGCCCAGGCAAGCGGCCCCGCCAGACCGACACCCCCAACAGGGGTTCAGTGTGCGCGTGTCCAGCGTGCCTGCCAACACCTGTCGTCCCGTTGACAAAGGGCAAGGGAATACCCTGAACGTACGGTCCCCGAACAACGACAATCACGCCCATGCTCAGCTCCGCGCCGTCCGCACAGCGATTCATCGAAGCCCAGCCCTGGTTTGCAGGTGTCCCCGTGGCCCTGCAGGAGAGGCTGCGCGACGAGGTGTCCGTGCAGCACGCCGACAAGGGAACAGTCATGATGCCGGCCGGCAGCGCGGTACAAGGCTGGCATGCAGTGTTGTCAGGCTTGGTGATGCTGCAAAGCCCCGCCAGCCAGGGCCGCGCCTCGGCGTTCATCGGGGTACCTGACGGCGAGTGGTTTGGCGAAGGCTCAGCCATGAAACCCGAGCCCCGCCGGTACCACGTTGTGGCCTTGCGGCCCACCACGCTGCTGTGCCTGCCTCTGCCACTGTTTGCCACGCTGCGCGAGACCAGCCTGGGCTTCAACCAGTTTCTGGTGCAGCACCTAAACATGCGCCTGGGCCAGGCCATGACGATCATCGAGGCCGGGCGCACGCAATCCCCCGAACACCGCGTAGCGCTGTACCTGAGCCGCCTGTTCTGGCGCAGCACACGGCGGTTGAACCTCACGCAGGAAGAGCTCGGCCAACTGGTGGGCCTGTCACGCCAGACGGTGAACAAGGTACTGCGTGTGCTGGAAGGCCGGGGCATCGTGTCGCTGGACTTCGGCCGTGTGGCTATCGTGGACGACGAGGCGCTGAACGCATACCTCGCCGCCACTGCGGCACGCTGACGCACTGCAGAGTGCATAAGCACGTTCACACTCACTGCACGCTCAGGCGCATGGCCTTCTGGTCGGCGTCGAACACGAGCCGACTGGGCCATGGCGTCCAGTTTTGGTTGACCGTTGCGTTGTTCGGGTTGCCCGTGTGCACAAAGGCACGCATGGTGTCCATCATCGCGCGCGACAGCGCCAGTCGGCCGGGCTGATTGGCCGTGCTGTTGGTGGCCTTGGCAAAGACCGAAGGTCCAAAGTTGCCGAACAGGAACGGCAGGTCAAACGCATGCGCCGCGCCGTACACATCGTTCCAGGGCGCGGGCTGCTGGGCCCAGTTGAACTGGTAGCTCCATACCGTGGATTGCTGACTGCGCAGGGTATTGAGCAGGTTGTCGCGGCTCGGATCGATGAACACGCTGCCCAGCAGGCGGGTGCGCGCGTTGTAGCCCGTGCCGGGCGCCGTGACCGGCAGGTAAGAGGCATCCAGGATGTCGCCAGCCGTGAGCGTGGTGGGAGCATCGGGGTTGAAGTTCTGCATCATCACAAAGCGCTCGGCGTCGGAGATCTTCATGCCCGGCTTGCCGCCCAGCAGCGCCAGGAAAGGCGCAAACAGCTTGCCCTCCTCGCCCGTGTAGCCAGACAGCACGGGCACCTTGTGATAGCGGCTAGCGCCCATTTCGGCGATCGGATCTGCGGGCACCACCACGCCATCAGGGATGGGGCCCGAGCCCGTGAGACCGTTCTTGAGCACCGTCTGCAGCACTACCCGCGCGTCCTTGCCACGCAGGTAGCTGGCTACCTGCGCAGGGGGCCATCCCGCAACGAGCGCCTGTGCATCAGCAAGCGCAGGCGCCAGGCCATCAGCCAGCGCCAGATGCGCCAGCAGCATGCCCGCCTGCGCGGTGTACCGGGAGGCCGGGTTGAGCGTGGGAATCGAACCGGGCGGCAGGTTCGTCGCCAGCGAAATTCCGCCACTGACCGGTACGAGCTTGTGGAACAACCCCGCGGCCTGGGGCGCGACCAGCAGCGCCAGCGCGTTGATGGCGCCCGCGGACTGCCCCATCAGCGTGACATTGCCAGCATTGCCGCCAAAGCTGGCAATATTGTTCTGGATGAAGCGAAGTGCCTGCACGTTGTCGAGCAGCGCGTAGTTGCCGGTGTAGGGCTGCGTACCGGCGTGCAGTGGCGGCATCTGGAAGTAGCCCAGAACGTCGAGCCGGTAGTTGGCCGTGACCACCACGGCGTTGGCAGACCGTGCCAGCGAAGCGCCGTCGTAGACGGGATCGGCCGTGTAGCCCGAGATGGCACTCCCGCCATGCAGGAACAGCAGCACAGGCAGCTTGTCTTGCGAGGTGGCTGGGCGCCAGATATTGAGGGTCAGGCAGTCCTCGCTGCCTACCGGCGTGCCCAGAGTCTCGCCAATCGTGTTGTCAAACCGGTTGTTGGCACCGGGGCCGTAGATGCGGCCCATTTGCAGGCAGGCACTGCCAAAACGTGTGGCGTCACGCTCTCCGGACCAGGCGGCTGGGGCTGCGGGCGGTTGCCAGCGCAGCTCGCCCACGGGTGGCTTGGCAAAAGGAACACCTTTCCACGCGTAGGTGCCGGTCACCGCACTGTCGTCCACACCGCGCAAGGTGCCGTACACCGTCTCGCGCACCTCGGGCGCAGAGCCGGAACCACCGCCGCAGCCCACCATTGCTGCGGCCGAAAACACCGCTCCCAACCATTGCAAACGCCAGCGCGAATCGACCATGTCTTGTCTCCTTGGGGGTTTTCAGGAATGGGTCGGGCCTCTGTCTGCAGTCACACTACGGGCAGGGCACAACCTCGGAGGCGATTGTGGGAACCGGGTGGCGTTTGGCTACTATCGCAACCTTGCCAAAACACTGACTTCAGGCCACCACCGCGCGTAAACCCTGATCCGCCATTTCTTCTACTCGCCACCCCATGACTCCCCGCACAAGCTCTGCCGCCTGGGTGCGCGGCATCACCGACATGATGGCCGCCGAAGGCTTGCCTGCTGCCGAGTTATGCGCCGAAGCGGGCATCGATCTGGCGGCGCTGCAACTGCCACAAACCCGTGTTGATGTGGACAAGATCAGCCGCCTGTGGGAGCTGGCGGTGGCACGTTCGGGCAAGGTGGCGCTGGGGCTGTGCCCGCAGCTCACGGCGCGCTACGGCAATGTGGATGTGGTGGGCTACGCGCTGGCGTCCGGCCCCAACCTGCTGGTGGGTTTTCAGCACCTCACGCGCCACATGGCGGTGATCTCGGACTGCACCACCTTCGCGCTGGACCACGATGCACGCGGCTACTGGATCTCCATCGCGCACATCGGCGCCACCCGCCCCATTCCGCGCCAGCGTGTCGAATACGCCCTGCTCACACTGTTCACGCTGTGCTGCTGGCTCACACGCCGGGAGCTTCGCCCTCTGGCTGTGGAGCTGACCACGCCACAACCCGCCGCTACCGGTGAGGCGCCCTACCATGTGGCGTTTGGCATGCTGCCCCGCTTCGGGCAGGCAGCCAACCGGTTTTTGCTGGCCGAGGCCGATCTGCGGGCCGACATCCCCACACACAACCCCAGCCTGTGGGCCCTGCACGAGCGGCTGGTAGAGACCGAACTGGACCACCTGGGCCAGTCTCTCACCAGCACACGCGTGCGCACCGAGGTAGCCCGCATCCTGCACCGGGGCGAGCCCCGCCGCGAAGACGTGGCCGCGCGCCTGCACCTGACGGACCGCACGCTGCAGCGGCGCCTGCAGGCCGAATCCGTCAGTTACCAGCAGTTGCTGGACGACACCCGCTGTGAACTGGCACGCCAGTACCTCAGCGACGAGCGCCGAAGCCTGGCCGAGGTGGCCGACCTGCTGGGCTTTGCCGACCAGAGCAACCTGTTTCGGGCCTGCAAGCGCTGGTTTGGCCTCCCGCCGGGCCAGTACCGCGCGCAGGTGCTGTACCCCGAGGCCGAAGGCCAAGGCTCTACCCAGGCCGCATAGGCCGGGCCGTGGTCCAAGGCCCTGCAAGCGCCGGGGCATCCGGGGTGCGAGACAATCCACCCATGAACCTGCCCGCCGAAAGCGTGACCCCCACCGCCGATATCGGCCTGGCCTGGAAGCACGGATTTGCCGCCCTGGGACCGGACTTTTTCACCGAACTGCGCCCCACTCCGCTGCCCGCCCCCCACTGGGTGGGCACCAGCACTGCCGTTGCACAGCTGATCGGCCTTGACGCTGACTGGCTGCAGCGGGACGAAGCCCTGCAAGCCTTCACCGGCAATACGCTGCTTGCAGGCTCTCGGCCCCTGGCCAGCGTCTACAGCGGCCACCAGTTCGGCGTGTGGGCCGGCCAACTGGGTGATGGCCGCGCCATCTTGCTGGGAGAAACTGCGGCGGGCCTCGAAATCCAGCTCAAGGGCGCTGGCCGCACCCCCTACTCCCGCATGGGCGACGGGCGCGCTGTGCTGCGCTCCAGCATCCGTGAATTCCTGTGCAGCGAGGCCATGCATGGCCTGGGCATTCCGACATCGCGCGCACTGTGCATCACCGGTTCGCCCGCACCCGTGCGCCGTGAAGAGGTTGAGACGGCCTCCGTAGTGACGCGGGTGGCCCCCAGCTTTGTGCGTTTTGGCCATTTCGAGCACTTTGCAGCCAACGACCTGCAAGCACAGCTCAAGACCCTGGCCGACTACGTTATCGCCCGCTACTACCCCGAATGCCGGGACACCCGCGACTTCGGCGGCAACGCGTATGCCGCCCTGCTGCAGGACGTGAGCGAACGCACCGCACACCTGATGGCACAGTGGCAGGCAGTGGGCTTTTGCCATGGGGTGATGAACACCGACAACATGAGCATCCTGGGGCTGACCATTGACTACGGTCCTTTCCAGTTTCTGGACGCCTTTGTGCCCGGCCATGTGTGCAACCACAGCGACAACCAGGGCCGCTATGCCTACAACCGCCAGCCCAATGTGGCGTACTGGAACCTGTTCTGCCTGGCGCAGGCCTTGCTGCCACTGATCGGCGACCAGGAACTGGCGAAGGGGGCCCTGGAGTCCTACAAGACCGTGTTCCCGGAAGCGTTCATGGCCCGCATGCGCAGCAAACTGGGGCTGGCCCAGGCACGCGAGAAAGATGCAGAACTGATCGACGGCATCTTGGTACTGCTGGCCCAGAACGCCGTGGACCACACCATCTTCTGGCGCCGCCTGTCGCACGCGGTGCAACAGGACGATTTTGAGCCGGTGCGCGACCTGTTCGCCGACCGTACCGCCTTTAACAACTGGTTGCTATCATATTCAGAGCTATTGGCGCTTGATAATAAAGCGCTAGCGGCTAATTTGATGCTAAAAACCAATCCCAAGTTCGTTTTGCGCAACCACCTGGGCGAGCAGGCCATACGTGCCGCGAAACTTGGCGACTTCAGCGAACTCCAAACCCTGCAGCGGCTGCTGGAGCACCCCTTTGACGAGCACCCCGGGCACGACGCCTACGCAGCCTTCCCGCCCGACTGGGCCTCTTCCATCGAGATCAGCTGTTCATCATGACCTACCCCGTTCAGAAATCCGATGCCGAATGGCAAGCCATCCTCAAGGACAAGGGCGCCGAGCCCGTCGCGTTGCAGGTGACGCGCCACGCCGCCACCGAGCGGCCATTCACCGGCAAATACGAAGCCCATTGGGCCGATGGCAGCTACCACTGCATCTGCTGCGGTGCGAAACTGTTCGATTCCGTCACCAAGTTCGACGCAGGCTGCGGCTGGCCCAGCTTCTCGCAAGCCATCCCCGGCGCCATCACCGAGATCGTGGACCGCAGCCATGGCATGGTCCGCACGGAGACCGTGTGTGCACAATGCGGGGCCCACCTGGGCCATGTCTTTGAAGATGGCCCCACCCCCACCGGCCTGCGCTACTGCATGAACTCGGCCTCGCTGGATTTCGAATCCGGCAAGGACTGAGCCCCGAGACCCGCCCCCTGACCCCATGAAAATTCTGATCGACTTCTTCCCCATCCTGCTGTTCTTCGGGGCCTACAAGTTCTATGGCATCTATGTGGGCACTGCGGTGCTGATGGGTGCCACGGTCGCTCAAATGGCGCTGATCTACGCCATCGACCGGCGCCTGCAGACCATGCACAAGGTCACCCTGGTGCTGATCCTGCTGTTCGGCACGCTCACGCTGGTGCTGCAGGACGACCGCTTCATCAAGTGGAAGCCCACGGTGCTGTACGGCGCCATGTCCATCGCCCTCGCGGTAGCGGTGTGGGCCATGAAGAAGAACTTCCTCAAGATGCTGCTGGGCAGCCAGCTGACGCTGCCAGAGAGCGTGTGGCACCGGCTGAACGTTGCCTGGATCGTGTACTGCGCCTTCATGTCGGCCATCAACGCGTATGTCGTGGTCAACTTCAGCACCGAGGCCTGGGTGGATTTCAAGCTCTGGGGCTACGCCTTCCCTCTGGTCTTCCTGGTGGGCCAGGGCATCTATGTGGCGCCCCACATCAAGGGCGACGAAGGCGACGAGCCTGCTGCCTGAAGGACAACCTGCCATGACCTCCCTCGCTCAGCAAATGCACCAGACCCTGGCGGACCGTCTTACACCCACCGCCCTGGAAGTGCTTGATGAAAGTGCCGCCCATGCAGGGCACGCGGGCGCCAACGGCACCGGCTTTGGCACCCATTTTCGGGTGCGCATTTCGTCACCTTTGTTTACAGGCAAGCCCCGCGTTGCGCAGCATCGCCTTGTGTATGATGCGCTGCAAGAATTTATTGACCAAGGCGTTCACGCCCTCGCCATTGAAGTTCTCTGAACCGGCCCCCATATCCTCTGTTGCCGGAACTCAGCTGGCAAACAACCTCTCATTTTTTGGATTCCGCATGAAGAAACAGCTCCTGTCCGGCCTCGTGGCCGCTGCCGTGCTGGGCACGTTGGCCCTGCCCGTTTCCGCCCAGAATGTCGCCATCGTCAATGGCAAGGCCGTGCCAAAAGAGCGCGTTGAAGCCCTCAAGCAGCAGGTGGAACGCTCGGGCCGTCCTGTAACGCCTGACATCGAAGGCCAGATCAAGGAAGAAGTCATCACCCGCGAAATCTTCATGCAGGAAGCGCAAAAGCGCGGCCTGGAAGGCTCGGCAGACTACAAGGCACAAATGGATCTGGCCCGCCAGACCATTCTGATCCGCGAACTGTTCGCCGACTACCAGAAAAAGAACCCGGTGACCGACGCCGAGATCCAGGCTGAGTACGACAAGTTCGTGGCAGCCAACAGCGGCAAGGAATACAAGGCCAGCCACATCCTGGTGGAAAAGGAAGCGGATGCCAAGGCCATCATCGCCTCCATCAAGAAGGGCGCCAAGTTTGAAGACATCGCCAAGAAGCAGTCCAAGGACCCAGGTTCTGGCGCCAAGGGTGGCGACCTGGATTGGGCCAATCCTTCGAGCTACGTGAGCGAATTCACGGAAGCACTGGTCAAGCTCCAAAAGGGCAAGATGACCGACGCTCCCGTGAAGAGCCAGTTCGGCTGGCACGTTATCCGCCTGGACGACGTGCGCCAAGCAGAACTGCCCAAGCTGGAAGAAGTGAAGCCCCAGGTGGCCCAGCAGCTGCAACAGCAAAAGCTGGCCAAGTTCCAGGAAGACCTGCGCGCCAAGGCCAAGGTCGAGTAACTGGCAAGGCAACTGCGCATCTGCTTTGGCAATGCACTCAAAAAACGCGGCCCAGGCCGCGTTTTTTTATGGGCGGGTGGAAAACCGCCCCACGGTGACCGGAGCGGCAGCGGGGCCTATGGGTGCAGACCCCAGAGCGGTCCCCGGCCCACTAACCCCTCGTTATCCAGGCTACCGCCATCAGCAGCCCAATCATGACCGGCTGGTGCACCATGTAATAGCTCAGGCTCCACCGCCCCAGCAGTGCCAGCGGCTGCAAGCCTTGGGGAACCCGCCACCCCAGCCAGTGGCCCCGACCCGCAGCCATGGCCCATTGGCCGGCAGCCAGCCCCCACCAAAACACCCCCAACCACGGCAGCACGGGTACGTAGTCTTCGGTAAAAGGCTTGCGCGACACCAGACCCAGCCAGTTGAGCGCGCGCCCATTGAACCAGGGCGCAGCTTCAGCCCATGCACCCACCAAAAGCTGGTGCGCTACCGATGGCAACGCCACAGCCACCAACCCGGCAAACCACAGCCACCTATCCCACCCTGCGGTACACCGGGCAATGAGCAGCATCACAGCCATACCGTGCAGCACGCCAAAATGGATGAAGCTGTGGGGAAACATCACGAACGACCCCGCAGACACCAGCAGCGCGCAGCCAGCGATCTGCAACCACCGCCGACCAAACCGAGCCCACCCCTGCCCCTGGTGCAGCGCAATGGCCTGCCCCAGCCCGGCGCAGAACAGGAACAAGCTCACGATCACCGTCCGCTGCGAGGTCCAGAATGGGTCGGCGCGGAAATTCTGCGGCCAGAAGCCCAGATGGCTCAGGTCAAAGCAAAAGTGGAAGACCGTCATCCACACCATTGCCAGGCCGCGCAATGCATCTACGCTGTCATAACGTGGTGACGGCTGGAGCGAGGAGAACGGGGCAGGCGGCAAGGGAAGCGCACGGTTCATGGCAATACCAGCGGAAGGTGTCGGTGCGGACACTTGCCCGCCCTATGGGCCAGATGGTACGCAAATCCAACTCCGTCTTGCCACGCGGGTCGAACCATACATTCCAACAAGCAAAAAGAATGCGGGCAAGAAAAAAGGCCTTGCAGCATGTGCTGCAAGGCCTTCAAACATTGGTCGGAGCGGCGGGATTCGAACTCGCGACCCTCTGCTCCCAAAGCAGATGCGCTACC
This sequence comes from Acidovorax facilis, assembly GCF_023913775.1. GTDB lineage: Bacteria > Pseudomonadota > Gammaproteobacteria > Burkholderiales > Burkholderiaceae_C > Acidovorax > Acidovorax facilis. The sequence goes on along the minus strand of NZ_JAMXAX010000005.1, from coordinate 41,321 downwards.
AGGCTGCGCTACGCTCCGACAGCTCGTATTCTAACCCGGCAATTTCCCTGTTTTTGGTTCAACGCGTGCTTTTTGTGATTTTTTTAAAAGCACGGTGCGAAGACCTGAACCGGGAAAGCACCGCCTCTGGGAGAAACAGTGCGCAGATGAAGGAACACAAGAAACCGTTTGCCCCAAGAGCCGGAACAAGCAAGCGCCAGTCCGTGTCTCCCCGGGGCCGAATATCAACGATTGCCCGAAGGGCCGGGACCGCGACCGGCCAGATGGCGGAACGTGATGCGTCCTTTGGACAAATCGTAGGGCGACATTTCCAACGACACCTTGTCACCCGCCAGAATGCGGATGTGGTGCTTGCGCATCTTGCCGCCCGTGTAGGCGATCAGTTGGTGACCGTTGTCCAGCGTCACGCGAAAGCGCGAGTCGGGAAGGACTTCCGTCACGGAGCCTTGCATTTCAATGAGTTCTTCTTTGGCCATGTTCTATCTTTTCAAAACAAATATTCTGTGATCGGCACCTGACGCTTGTGCATCCACCACGGCAGCTACGGCGTGGTCGGTGCTCGACACACGGTGCATTGCGGGCGGTGGGAGTCGCTGCACCCGGGGCGCAGATCAGGCAGAGGGCCGGGGGAGACGGCTTCAATGGACAGGCATAAGCACTGTGCAAAGCCTGTCAATTGTACCGCGATGTACCGCGTCTTGCCTATGGGGCAGCTTGCTCTTCGGTCGGCGCACGCCCGCGCACCGAGGTGGCACCCGCAGAGCCTCCCTCGTCGCGCCCTTGCACAGCTGCTGCCAACGTCCGCACAAGGTCCGTCTGTGTGATCACCCCTACCAGACGGCCCTCGCTCTCCACAATGGGAATATGGTGGTGCCCGCCCTGGGAAAACAGAAGGACGAGATCCATGGCGTGCTGCCCCACGTGGGCCACCTGGACCGGGTGCGACATGATTTCGCCCACATTCTGGGGCTGCCCCGTACGCCCCATGACCAGCATCCGTAAACGCTGCCCCAAACCTTCATGCATATCCAGGTTGGCCAGCCGCATGAAGTCCGCCACCGTCACGATACCTACCACCAGGCGTTGAGCATCCACCACGGGCAGCGCCTTGATCTGCTGGGCACGCATCAACGCCCAGGCGTCTTTAAGGGAAATCCCCGCCTCCACCGCAAACGGTGGCCTTGACATGATGTCCGAACAGCGAACCTCCCCCAGCGTCCGCTGGAAGGCTGCACGGCCCGCCAAGTGCAACAGCCCTTCCAGATCGGCACGGCTCACGTCCAGCACCTGGTTGTAGTGTGCCAACGCTGCATCCACATCCGAGGCGGTAAAAGCGCCCTGAGCAATATCGGTTCGGGCCGCCATCCACTGAGGATGGGGGTACCGGCGCCCTGTCAGGCCGTTGTAGACCACGGCCGAGACCAAGAGAACGATCACATTGAACAGGATGGGAAATGCGGCCAGATGCCACCCGCCCCCCGCGGTCAGCACGACATACAGCGCCATTGCTCCGCCCGGTGGATGCAGGCAACGCAGGGGCACCATCAGCGCAATAGCCAACCCCACCGCAACCGCCCCTGCAAGTGCCGGGTCTGGGATGAACGCGGAGCAAACTGCGCCCACCAGCGCAGACAAAGTACTTCCTCCCAGGACCGGCCAGGGCTGGGCCAGTGGACTGGACGGCATGCCAAACACCAGGACCGCACTCGCCCCCAGCGATGCCACCATCCAGGGACCTGCGCTGCTTCCCCCTGCCCACCAGCGGCTGAGTAATCCCGTCAGCAGTACACCGATCACGGCGCCCACAATGAAGCGAAGCCTTTCGCGTCCGTCGATACCTAACGGTGCGGGCCAGAAATGGCGCAACCACCGGGCTAGACGCACCCGCATGGATTGGGAAGTGGACGATGAAGATGGGGCTGATGAAAGGGGCATGAAGCAATCGGAAACATGCGGTTTGCCCGCCTTCCGGCGAGACGGGGCGCAGCCCCTTCAAGAGCAGGCAACACCGGCCTCCAGAGTTACCCATGCCTCCATTTTGCAGGGCATTGAAGCACTCCCATCCAGAGAGCCCCCACACTCGCGGCCAAACAACCCGTCAGGGCTTTCAGAACCGTGCCTATGCTCGAAACTACTGATACCGGAGGCTCAAATAGCTGCCCACAGCAAAAATCACACGATCTATACTGCACAAAAAGCACAAAACTGCACTTTAATTCATGAACTTGGTTCTATGTCCGTCAAGCAGCCCTTGGTAAACCCATCATCGGCGAGCCTCTGCCGCCGGGCCCGGTTGCAGTCCTCGGGCACCTCGCAATGCGGGAGCCCCTTGCCCAACGGTACGGGTAACCCATAGGTATTCACCACCGAATGCTTGCAGTAAATTACTTTAAGCCTAAACAAAGGAGACAAGTCCAATGACCACCCGCCGCCTCGTCATCAGCCGTAGCGCCGCCCTCGTGGGCGCCGCATCTACAGGGCTGTTGCTGCCCTCCATCGTGCGTGCGCAAAGCGGCAAGGTGCGCGTGGGCTTCATGCTGCCCTACACCGGTACCTTTGCACAACTGGGGGTCGCCATCGAAAACGGCGTGCGCCTGGCCATAGACCAGCAGGGTGGCAAGCTCGGCGGTCGCGAGATCGAATGGTTCAAGGTGGACGACGAGTCCGAGCCCAGCAAGGGTGTCGAGAACGCGAGCAAGCTGGTGCAGCGCGACAAGGTGGATGTGCTGATTGGCACCGTGCATTCAGGTGTGCAGATGGGCATTCAGAAGGTGGCGCGCGATACGGGGGTTCTCAACCTGATTCCCAACGCCGGCGTGCATGCCGCCACGCGCGCACTGTGTGCCCCCAACGTTTTCCGTACTTCGTTCAGCAATTCCCAGCCCACGCTGGCCCTGGGCAAAGCCATGGTCGAAAAGGGCCACAAGAAGGCTGTGTGGATCACCTGGAAATACGCGGCAGGGGACGAAGCCTTCGAAGGCTTCAAGCAAAGCTACACTGCAGCCGGCGGCACCATCGTGAAGGAACTGGGTCTGCCCTTCCCCAACGTGGAATTCCAGGCGCTGCTGACCGAAATCGCCGCTCTCAAGCCCGACGCCGTGGCCTGCTTCTTCGCGGGCGGCGGTGCTGCCAAGTTCATCAAGGACTATGCGGCCGCAGGCCTCAAGGACAAGATTCCGCTGTACGGCTCGGGCTTCCTCACCGAAGGCGTGCTGGACGCTGCCGGCCCCGCTGCCGAAGGCATCATCACGACCATGCACTACAGCGACTCGCTGGACACACCGCGCAACAAGCAATTCCGCCTGGAATACGCCAAGGCCTTCCGCAGCCAGCCCGATGTGTACGCGGTACAGGGCTACGACACCGGCCTTCTGCTGGTGCAGGGCGCCAACGCCGTCAAGGGCGACCTGTCCGCCAAGGCTGCCATCATCAAGGCGATGGAAAGCGCCACCATCGACAGCCCGCGCGGCAAGTGGACGATGAGCAAGGCACACAACCCCGTGCAGGACATCTACCTGCGCCGCGTCGAGAACAAGGAAAACAAGGTGATTGGCATTGCCGCCAAGGCCCTGGCCGACAGCGGTGCCGGCTGCCGCATGGGCTGACGCGCTCACCCCACTGCCCGGGGCACGGCGCGTGCTGGACTTCGGGTCCGGTCCGCCCCGCAGCTTTGACACAATACATTGATGGACTGCCGCCATGGCAGGCCTGTCTGCTGTGCGCCCGGACTTTGCGGCCACCTTGCCTTCCACCCAATCCTATGTCGCTCAGTACCTACCTGCTCTACCTTGCCGCAGTGGCCCTGCTGGTTCTTTCGCCCGGCCCGACGATGCTCATGTGCATGACCAATTCTCTGCAGCACGGCCCGCGCAAGGCCCTCGCCGCTGCTGCAGGCAGCGTGACGGCAGTGCTGGGCACCATGTTGCTTTCGGCCCTGGGCCTTGGCGCATTGCTGGCGGCATCGGAAACCGCCTTCTGGGTGCTCAAGGCTGCCGGCGCGGCGTATCTGATCTGGCTTGGCATCAAGACGTTTCGCAGCCAGACAACGGTGTTCGACGAGATGCCCGCAAACAGCACGCAGACCAAGGCCGTGGTGCCTGCGCGCAAGCTCTACATCCAGGGTCTGATCGTGGGCGGCAGCAACCCCAAGGCCCTGCTGTTCTTCACGGCGTTCTTCCCCCAGTTTCTGGACCCGACCGCCGCATGGGCACCGCAGTTTGCCGTGCTGGCAAGCACCTTTGTGGCTTTTGAATTCACGGTTCTCACGCTGTGTGCACTGGGTGTAGCACGGCTGGCACCCGTTTTGCGCTCTGGCGCACGCATGCGCTGGTTCAACCGCATTTCGGGCGGCCTGTTCACGTTGATGGGCACCCTTTTGCTGGCGACACGCCGCGCTACCTGATCCCCTGTCTGTTTGCCCACCATGGACTTCGCCACTTTCCTGATCCAGTTGCTCAACAGCGTGCAGTACGGGCTGCTGCTGTTCATGCTGGCCGCCGGCCTCACGCTGATTTTCGGAATCATGGGGGTGGTGAATCTGGCGCACGGCAGCTTTTACATGCTGGGGGCTTACCTGGGCTATTCGCTGTCGGGCCACTTTGGCAGCCTCACGCTGGCCATCCTGGGGGGCGCCGGGCTGGCCGTGTTGTTTGGCCTGGCGCTGGAGTGGCTGCTGTTTCGCCACTTCTACCACCGCGACCACCTGGACCAGGTGCTGCTGACCTTCGGCCTCATCTACATCTTTGAGGAACTGCGCTCCATCCTCTGGGGGGACGACGTGCACGGCGTCCCGATTCCAGCGATGCTGGACTGGTCCATTCCGCTCACCGACACCCTTTCCTACCCGGTCTACCGGCTGTTCATCTCCGGCGTCTGCATGGCGCTGGCGCTGGGCCTGTACCTGCTGATCTCCAAAACGCGGCTGGGCATGAAGATCCGCGCAGGCGCCTTCAACCGCGACATGGCCGAATCGCTGGGGGTGAACATCAAGCTGATCCACGCCATCGTCTTTGCGCTGGGCGTGGGCCTGGCGGCCGTCGCGGGCATGGTGGCCGCGCCGGTATCCAGCGTCTATCCCAACATGGGCTCGTCCGTTCTCATCATGTGTTTTGTGGTGGTGGTGATCGGCGGCATAGGTTCCGTGCGTGGCGCCCTGATCTCGGCCCTGCTTGTGGGGCTGGTGGACACCTTTGGCAAGGTGTTGCTGCCATCGATGGCCGGAATGCTGGTCTACATGCTGATGGCGGCCGTGCTGCTGTGGAAACCCGAAGGCCTGTTCAAACAATGATGACCCCGATGCTTGCCACTGTCACTTCGCGCTCTTCCCACGCCATACAAGCTTCACAGCCCGGCGCCCCCCTATGAGCACCCCCCGCGCCCATATCGAAGTGTTGCCGCGCAGCGTGCAATTCGCGCTGGCACTGGGGCTGGCTGCGCTGCTGCTGTTCCCGGTCGTCGGCAGTGATTTCTACGTGCAGATGGTCACACGCATGATGATCATGGCCATCTTCGCAATGAGCCTGGATCTGCTGCAGGGCGTGACTGGCCTGGTGTCGCTGGGCCACGCCGCCTACTTTGGGGTGGCGGGCTATGCCCTCGCCTTTCTCACACCCGCCGATACGCCGGTGAGCCTCTGGTGGTCGCTGCCCCTGGCGGTGGCGGGTGCCGGGCTGGTGGCGCTGGTCATCGGCTTCTTCGTGGTGCGCACGCACGGCATCTACTTCATCATGGTCACCATGGCGTTCGCACAGATGGTGTTCTATCTGTTCTTCGACAACAAGGTGCTGGGCGGATCGGACGGGCTGTACATCAATTTCCGGCCCGACGCCTCCATCTTTGGCTGGCTGCCGTTCGACCTTGAAGGCCGAAAGACCTTCTACTACTTCACGCTGGCGCTGGTGATCTTGGTTTACGTGCTGCTGCGCCGCCTGCTCTGGAGCCCGCTGGGCCGAGCCCTGTCGGGCATTCGCATCAACGAACATCGCATGCGCGCCATGGGTTTTGGCACGCGCGGCTACAAACTCACCGCGTTCACCGTGGCAGGTGCGCTTGCCGGGCTGGCAGGCTACCTGTGGGGCGCGCAGACAGGCTATGTGAACCCGGAGCTGATGGGCTTTCACATGAGCGCCCACGCCATCATGATGATCATCCTGGGTGGCATGGGCAATTTTGCCGGGGCCATCGTGGGCGCCTTTGCCTTTGAGTATCTCCTGCATGTGTTCAAGGACATCACCAAACACTGGCAGCTGCTGATGGGCGGTTTTATCGTGCTGGTGGTGGTGGCAGCGCCGCGTGGGCTGCTGGGCATGCTGGGGCAGCGCCGGGCCGCCAAGGCGCAGGAGGATTCTCACCATGGCTGATGCTCTGCTCTCGGCCCGCCAGCTCACCAAACGCTTCGGAGGCCTGGCCGCTGTCAACGGCGTATCGTTGGACCTGTGGCGTGGTCAGATCCATGCCGTGATCGGCCCCAACGGCGCGGGCAAGTCCACACTGACCAACCTGCTCTCGGGCGACCTTCCACCGAGCGCGGGCCAAGTGCAACTTGGCAGCACCGATGTGACCGGCTGGGCGCCCGAACGCATCTCGCGCCAGGGCCTGGGGCGCAGCTACCAAAAAACCAACATCTTTTTGCCGCTCACAGTGCATGAAAACGTGCGCCTGGCCGCGCAGTCGCGCGATGCGCAGCAGCCCTGGAACCCGCTGCGCTGGTGGCAGGACACACGTGCAAACACTATCAAAAACAGCGCTACCAACGCCCGCCTGGAAAGCGCTATTGAGCTTTCTGGCTTGAAAGACCGGCGCATGGCGATTGCCGGCGCCATGAGCCACGGCGAGCAGCGCCAGTTGGAGATCGCCATGACCTTGGCCACGGAGCCCCAGGTGCTGCTGCTCGACGAGCCCCTGGCGGGCATGGGCGTGGCCGAAGCGGAACGCATGGTCGAGCTGCTGCAGCGCCTCAAACCCGCCCACGCCATCATGCTGGTGGAGCACGATATGGATGCCGTGTTTGCGCTGGCTGACCGTCTCACGGTGATGGTCAACGGCGAGGTGATTGCGCATGGCACACCGCCCGAGGTGCGCGCCGATGCCACCGTGCAGGCGGCCTACCTCGGAGAGGACCACTGAGATGACCACTCCATGGATCGATGCCAAGGGCATCCACACCTTCTACGGCAGCAGCCACATCCTGCACGGCATTGATTTCACCGTGGGCCAGGGCGAAACCATCGGCCTCATGGGCCGCAACGGCATGGGCAAGAGCACCCTGCTCAAGTCCCTGATGGGCCTGATCAAGCCCCGCTCTGGCAGCGTGGCCGTGGCGGGCCGCGATATGACGGGCAAGCCACCCTATGAGGTGGCGCGCCTGGGCATCGCGTACGTGCCGGAAGGCCGTGGCATCTTTGGCAACCTGAGCGTGGTCGAGAACCTGCAGATGGCCGCGCGCGCCGGCACACGCGGCCAGCGCGACTGGACCTACGAGCGTGTGCTGGAGACCTTCCCGCGCCTGAAGGAGCGCCTCGGCCACGGCGGCCAGCAGCTCAGCGGGGGCGAGCAGCAGATGCTGACCATTGGCCGCGCGCTGATGACCAACCCGGATGTGCTCATCCTCGACGAGGCCACCGAAGGCCTGGCCCCGCTGATCGCCCGCGAGATCTGGCGCATCTGCAGCCTGATCAAGGACAGCGGCATCAGCAGCGTCATCGTGGACAAAAACTGGAAACACGTCACGCAGATCACCGACCGCAACATCATCCTGGTCAAGGGCCAGGTGGTGTTCGAGGGCAGCTCCGACGCATTGCACGCGCAGCCGCAACTGCTGGACCAGTACCTCGGGGTATGAGAATGCGGCCGATGGCGCCCCGCCGATAGAATCGTCCGCTTTCGTCTTCGAGGGGTTCGCCCGTGTCCGATCGCCTGGCAGTTCTGCCGCAATACCTCCTGCCCAAGCAGGCACTGACCACCCTGGCTGGCAAATTTGCGTCGGCCCAGTTGGGCGGACTGACCACCTCGGTGATCCGCCGCTTTGTGGCCCGCTACAACGTCAACATGGCCGAGGCCGCCAACCCCGACATCACCAGCTACGCATCGTTCAACGACTTCTTCACGCGTGCGTTGAAACCCGGGGCCCGCCCGCTGGCGGCGGCAGACCTGATCTGCCCCGTGGATGGCGCCATCAGCCAGTTTGGCCCCATCGCGAAGGACCAGATTTTCCAGGCCAAGGGGCACACCTACTCCACAACCGCCTTGGTGGGCGGCGATGCGGAAGCAGCAGCCCGTTTTGACAACGGCCACTTCGCCACGCTGTACCTGAGCCCGCGCGACTACCACCGCATCCACATGCCCTGCGCGGGCGAGCTGACGCGCATGGTGCATGTGCCGGGCGATCTGTTTTCGGTGAACCCGACCACGGCACGAGGTGTGCCCGGCCTGTTCGCGCGCAATGAACGCGTGGTGTGCTTTTTTGAGTCGGCCCAGGGGCCCTTTGTGCTGGTGCTGGTGGGCGCCACCATCGTGGGCAGCATGGCCACCGTGTGGCACGGGCAGGTCAACCCGCCACGCACGGGCACGCTGCGGCAGTGGGACTACGCCAAAGGCCAGGTCAGCCTGCAGCAGGGTGAAGAAATGGGCCGCTTCCTGCTCGGCTCCACGGTGGTGATGTTGTTTCCCCAGGGGCCATTGCAATTCAACCCGCAGTGGGCTCCGATGCGGGCGATTCAGCTGGGCGAGGCCATGGCACAGCGCGGGGCGGTCTGAGCGACCGCAGCCTTGCGACAGGCAAAGGGTGGTAAGCACCCTGCCCTGTGCACCAGCCCGTCAGATCCGGTCCGGGACACGCGTCAGCTGAAACGCGGTGGGGGCCAGTTGCAGGGTGTCGGGGTGCACCGCAGTGTCATTGCCCACCAAGTAGATCATCAGCGCATTGCGGCGGATGACCACATGGCTGACCGTTTCGCGCTGCTGCTTCCACTGGACGGAAGCGCCAGGCTTGAAATGGGGCATGTAGTAATAGGCGGTTGGATCCATGGGGTGCGGCTCCTTCCGCTTGAGTGGGTCAACAGGGAACCCCCTCAGCGGCCTGGTGCCGACCGCTGAACCATGGTAGCACCGAACCCCCATCAACAGTGAGAGGGTTAGCTCACAAGCTTGAGCAAGCTCAAGCCTTTGATGCTGACGTGGCGAAGGCCAGCGCCGCAGTCAACATGCGCTGCAGATGGGGCTGGACGCGCGCCGCAACCTCCGGCAGATAGTCAAATGGCAAGGCCTCCTGCATGTAGCTGCACTGTGTCATTTCCAGCTGGATGGCATGCACGCCTTGCTCTGGCTGGCCGTAGTGGCGTGTGATGTGCCCGCCCTTGAAACGGCCGTTGAGTACGGCGGTGTAGCCAGTGGCTTGTTGTGCAATCGACAGCAGTTCTTGCGCCAGGGCGGGGTTGCAGCTTTCGCCATTGGCCGTGCCCAGGTTCAGGTCGGGCAGCTTGCCCTCAAAAAAGCGCGGCAGCACAGAGCGGATGGAATGCGCATCCCACAGCACCGCCACGCCATGCCGGGCCCTGATGCGGTCCAGCTCGGCACGCAGTTGTGCATGGTATGGCACCCACACCGCATCGCGCCGCGCCGCCACCTCAGCATCATCCGGCACACCCCCTTGGGCGTAGATGGGCGTGTCATCAAAGGTATCGACCGGGCACAGGCCGGTGACGCTCTGGCCGGGGTACAGGCTGGTGCCGTCGGGCGGGCGGTTCAGATCGACCACATACCGCGAATGCGTGGCCACAAGAACAGAGGCACCCAAGTCTTTGGCAAAGCCATACAGCCGCTCCATGTGCCAGTCGGTATCGGGCACCTGGCGGGCCTCGTCGGTAAAGCGGGCCGCCAGCGCCGGGGGCACATAGGTGCCCGCGTGGGGCATGGACACCAGCAGCGGTGCGGTACCGGGGTAGAGAACATAAGGTGGTGGAGAGGTATCAGTCATCACAAATCCAAAGGTATGGGTTCAATCTGGCGCGATGGTGGCGGAACGCGCGGTCACAAACGCATGGGCAGCATCACCGTGCAGTGCGTGCCGTCCAGCAGCGATGCGCCGCTGGCCCGCCACCCACACACTGTCAATGGCGGAGGTGCGGTGGCTGCCAAACACATGGGCCGACAGCATGCTGTGCGCGGGCAGATCGCGCAGCGCCACATGCTGCGCATCGAGCGCCACCAGGTCGGCCTGCTGCCCCACCGCGATGCCGCCAATGGCGCGCCCTGCGGCCTGCGACCCGCCTGCAACGGCCTGCAAGGTCATGGCCGTCGCAACCTCGGGCTGCGCTGCATTGGCCAGCACATTGCGCTGGCGCAGCGACAGGCGCTGGCCGTATTCGAGCATCAGCAGTTCCTCGGCCGCGTTCACGCAGGCATGGCTGTCAGAGCCCACGCCCCAACGGCCGCCGTGCTGCAGCCACAGCGGCATGTCGAAGATGCCGTCGCCCAGGTTGGCTTCCGTGGTGGGGCAGATGCCAGCCACAGCACCCGTGCGGGCAGCATCGGCGTATTCCTGCGGCGTCATGTGCGTGGCATGCACCAGGCACCAGCGCTCATCCACCGGCGCGTGCTCCAGCAGCCACTGCACAGGGCGCTGGCCGCTCCAGGCAATGCAGTCATCCACCTCCTGCGTCTGCTCAGCAATGTGGATGTGGATAGGGGCCTCGGGGCTGAGCGCCGTGAGGCCCTGCACAGCAGCGGCCAGGCTGTCGGGCGGCACCGCACGCAGCGAGTGCGGTGCAAGACCCAAAACAGCCCCTTGCGCCTGTGCAGCGGGCGTGATCCGCTCCAATAATGAGAGCATGTTATCCGTGCTGCGGATGAACCGGGCCTGGTCTGCACGCGGCGGCTTGGCGCCAAACCCGCTGGTCTGGTACAGCACCGGCAGCAGCGTGATGCCCATGCCCGCGTTGCGCGCTGCGCGCAGCAATGCCTGCGACAGCGTGGCATCGTCGGCATACGGTGTGCCATCCTGGTCGTGGTGCACGTAATGGAACTCGCACACCGACGTGTAGCCTGCCTCCAGCATCTCCACATACAGCCAGGTGGCGATGGCCTCCAGAGACTCGGGCGTGATGCGTGCGGCAAAGCGGTACATCAGGTTGCGCCAGCTCCAGAAGCTGTCCTGACTTTCCCCCCTGTACTCGGTGAGGCCCGCAAACGCGCGCTGGAAGGCGTGCGAATGCAGGTTGGGCATACCAGGCAGCACAGGCCCTGGGGCCACGGGAGTGCCCTGTGGCACAACGGCATCCGGTGCGACGGTGCAAAGGCGCCCAGCCTCATCCCATTGCAGCAGTACATTGCGCGCCCAGCCGGTGGGCAGCAGGGCGTTCGGGGCAAACAGCTCATTCATTGATCACGCTCCAGAAGGGTAGGCGCTGCGCCAGAAGGCTTCCAGTGCTTCGCAAAAAGCCTGCGGCGCCTCGTCAGGCCACATATGGGTGGCCTGAGGCACCACCAGATGGCGCGCCTGCGGCACGGCACGCGCCGCAGCGCTGGCGACTTCGCCAAAGACGGGGCGTGTGTCACCGCCCTGGGCAATACACACAGGCAGCGTGATGGCCGCCAGGTCGGTGGCAGACAGCGGCAGCGGCGGCGTCTGCGACATGATGCGCGGCAGCGTGTGCGCGTTGTCCAGTTGCACGGCGCGCCGCTCTGCAGGCTGGCGGTCAAAGTACCCCGGCGACTGGCCCGAGGCATCCATGAGGATGCGGGTAGCAGCGGCCAAATCACTCCGCAACACGGCCTCGGCCAACGGGCCGTACATGAGCTGTGCATCGGCCTGAAAGCGTGCCAGCGCTTCCGGCTCCTGCAGATAGGTAGGAAAGCCTGGCTCGTACACGAACACGCTGCGCAGCCGCGTGGCGTGGTGCCGCGCCATGTACAAAGCGGCATGTGCTGAATACGACCAGGCCACCAGATGCACCGGGCCCTGGCCCCATGCGTCGATGGCCTGCACGAGGTCGTCCAGATGCGTGGCCAGCCCAAAGGGCGGGCCATCGTCGGGCCAAGCCTCCGTACCAAAGTAGCGCAGCGTGACGGCCAGTGTGTTCCAGCGCGCAGCCAGATGGATCTGGTGGGCCGACCACATCCGCGCATCGGCCAACGCACCGTGCACCAGCAGCACGGGCGCCCCCTGCCCTTGCTGGCGCCCGGGCATGGGGCCCAAGCGCAGTTCCGACACAGCCATGCTCATGCCTCACTCCTTGCCCTTGCAATACGCCCTTGTCGCACGATGGTGCAGTCGGGCTTTTGGCCCAGCCAGTAGGCCAGCTCGGCCGCCTCGCCCACAGGCCACAGCACAAAATTGGCGGGCCTGCCAGATGCGATGAGGCCGTGGGAATCTTGCAAGCCCAGCGCGTGTGCGGCGTGGGTGGTGATGCCTGCCAGCGCCTCGGGCACCGTCAGACGGAACAAGGTGCAGGCCATGTTGACCATCAGCAGCAGGCTCAGCGCGGGCGAGGTGCCCGGGTTGTGGTCGGTGGAGACGGCCATGGGCACGCCCGCTGCGCGCAGCTGCGCGATGGGCGGTAAATGCGTGTCACGCAGCGTGTAGTAGGCACCGGGCAGCAGCACGGCCACGGTGCCAGCGGCCTTCATGGCGGCGATGCCATCGGCCGACAGGTGCTCGATGTGGTCGCACGACAGTGCACCGTAACGCGCGGCCAGCGCCGCTCCGCCCATGTCCGACAGCTGCTCGGCGTGCAGTTTGACGGGGATGCCCAGCTTTTGCGCAGCCTGGAAGACTTGGCTTGTCTCGGCCAGCGTGAAGGCGATGCGTTCGCAGAACACATCCACCGCATCCACCAGGCCCTCGGCGGCCAGCGCGGGCAGCATCTCCTTGCAGACTAGATCGACATAGGCTTGGCTACGGCCTGCGTACTCGGGCGGCAGCGCGTGTGCGCCCAAAAAGGTGGTGCGCACCGTCACGCCAAACGCCTCGCCCAGACGGCGGGCCACGCGCAATTGCTTGCGTTCGTGCTCCAAGGCCAGGCCGTAGCCGGACTTGATCTCGACGGCGCATACGCCTTCGGCCATCAGGGCCTGCAGGCGCGGCGCAGCCTGGTCAAAGAGTTCGTCTTCGGTGGCAACGCGCGTGGCCTTCACCGACGACACAATGCCACCACCCGCCTTGGCCACTTCTTCATAGGTGGCACCGGCCAGGCGCATGGCGAACTCGTTGGCACGCTGGCCACCATAGACCAGGTGCGTGTGGCAGTCCACCAGCCCGGGGGTGGCGAGCGCGCCCCGCGCATTATGGCGCGGCAATGCCTGGTAGGAGGCAGGCAACTGCGCCTCGGGCCCCACCCAGGCCATCTGGCCTTGCTGCACCACCACGCAGGCGGGCTGGCCCTCGGGCACGGGCACATCGGCCACCCACAGGCCGGGCGCGGGTTTCAGGTTCTGCCACACGCCATCGGCGTTCTGGCTGGCGGCCCATCCATTGGGGTGACTGGGGTTGTCCTTGTTTTGCATCTGCCTGCCCACCCGTGGGCTCCGTGTTGTATGCTATACAAATAATAGCTACCAGCGCTTATCTATCATGCGGTGGCGGCCATTTTTATTCAAATTTTTGGGACTGCACCGCGCTGCAAGGCGATCCAGACCAGTGCGGGCGCATCGGCGTCGGCCCCCGCATGCAGCGGCTCCAGTCGGCCCGGCGTTGCACCGCCCTCGCCTGCCCACCAAAAGCCCTGTCCTGTAGCCAGCGCACGCGGCCCGGCGCCCGGCGCCACCCACTGCCAATCGCCCTGCAGCACCAGGCACAGGCCCGCAGGCGTGCTGTCGGGAGACTGCGCATCGCTCACCACCTGCAGCGGGCCCTGCCACAGGCCCCGCCGCTGCATGAGGTTGAAGTCCTTGGACGTGCCGCCCAGCATGGCGCCATCCACTGCGTCGTCACCCGAAAACGCAAACGGCTGCCAGCGCTGCTCCAGCAGGTGCTCCCAGCCAGTGCTGCGCAGGTGCAGGCCATCGCCGCCCAGCAGCATGATCTGCCGGTCGATGGCCGGGAAGACCGAGAACGGACCGGGCCGGTCCACCGTGGCCAGGCTCACGCGCCACTCAAAGCTGTTCATGTCCGCGCCGGGGGGCCAGCAGGCCAGCTCCTGCGTGCTGCCGCCGCCGTTTTTCCAGGGCATGCTGGGCGTGGTGGCCAGGTCAAAAAAATGCATTGCCATCGGTGTTGTTGTCGTTGTCGTCGTGTTCATCAATCAGGATGATGCGGCAGTCTGCCCCGCGCCCGTCACCAGCAGCGGGAACAGCGGATGGTCCATCTCCGCGCCAGCGGGCAACTCGTCGGCCAGGCCCGGAAACTCGGGCGAGGTCTTCCACGGCCGGGGCGCATGGCGCGTGTCGTCGCCCAGAAAGCGCACCGAGAACACACGGCGGCGGTTGCTGCCCTCCACCCCACCGGCGGCATGCAGCGTGAGCATGTGGAAACACACCACGTCACCGGGCTCGATTTCCCAGCCCACGATAGGGAAGGAATCGCGGTCGGCCTCAACGTTGGGCAGGTCCTGCAGGCTGCCTTCGGGGAACCACTTCGCCTGGTTGTCCATGAAGGTGCGCGGCATGAGCCATGGGCCCTTGTGTGAACCCGCCACAAACTCCAGCGTGGCCGCACGCGACACCGGGTCCACCGGTATCCACATGCTGATGTTCTGCGTGCCGTCGATGTTGTAGTAAGGCTGGTCCTGGTGCCAGGGCGTGCGCTGGCGGGTTCCCGGCTCCTTCACCAGCACATGGTCGTGGTACAGCCGCACGGTGCGCGACTGCATCAGGCGCTGCGCAGCCAGCGCCAGCGGTGTCTCGCGCACAAAGCGGCCAAACTGCGGGATGTCCTGCCAGTTGCAGAAGTCCTCGAAGAAGCGGCCCGGGTCATCCGGCCGGCTGGCCACTTTGGCGCGCGGGCTGGGCGCGGCCAGGTTGGCATCGATGCCATCGCGCAGCAGTGCCACCTCATCGCGCGTGAGCAACTGCTTGATGCAGATGGCGCCGTCGCGGTCAAAACGCGCAATGTCGTCTGCGGTCAGGCGCTCCTGCAAGCGCTGCTGAAAGCGTGCTGGCAAGGGTGTGTCCAAGGCAGATGAAGGCTGGGGCATCGGGGTTGTCTCCTTGATTGTTATTGACCATGGTGCACCACGCCGCTCCCAGCCTCAGGCCTCAGGCCTCAGGCGCGCGTGAGCACGGCTTGCAGGAAAGAGCGCGTGCGCTCCTGCGTCGGGTTGGTGAAGATGGTGGCAGGTTCACCGGCCTCGATGATGCCGCCGCCGTCCATCACCACCACCACATCGCCCACCTCGCGTGCAAAGTCCATTTCGTGCGTGACCACCATCATGGTCATGCCTTCGCTGGCCAGCAGCTTCATGACCTGCAGCACCTCGCCCACCAGCTCGGGGTCCAGCGCTGAGGTGGGCTCGTCGAACAGCATCACGCGCGGCTCCATGGCCAGCGCGCGGGCAATGGCCACACGCTGCTTCTGTCCGCCCGACAGGCTGGCGGGCATGGCCGTGGCTTTGTGCGCCAGGCCCACTTTGGCCAGCAGGGCCTGGGCACGTTCCTCGGCGTCCTTGCGCGAGAGGCCACGCAGCTTGCGCGGGCCCAGCGTGACGTTGTCGAGCACCGACAGATGCGGAAACAGGTTGAACGACTGGAACACCATGCCCACCTCTTCGCGCAGGGCGTTCAGGTCATGGTCGGGCAGCATGCGCCCGTCTTGCACCAGTGTGCGGCCACAAATCTCGACCGTTCCGCCTTCGGGCTGCTCCAGCCCGTTGCAGCAGCGCAAAAAGGTGCTCTTGCCCGAGCCGCTGGGCCCGATGACCACCACCACCTGCGACGGCAGCACGTCAAAGTCGATGCCGTTCAGCACCACGTGGTTGCCAAACGACTTGCGCAGTCCGCGAATGCGCACGATGGGCTCGGCGGATTGGCTTGCTCCAGTCGTCACAGAATTATTCTTCATTGCACCATCCCCCCGGCACGCAGGCGCAGCTCCATGCGGCGCAGCACCAACGAAGTGACACCCGTGAGGATGAAATACACCACCGCAATCGCCAGGTACACCTCCAGCGAGCGGTACGACACACTGATGATCTTCTGCCCTTCGTGCATCAGGTCGTGGATAGTGAGCAGCGACACCAGCGCCGAGTTCTTGATCAGCGCGATGAACTCATTGCCAAGCGGCGGAATCATGCGTACAACGGCCTGCGGCAGAACCACCGTGCGCATGGCCAGGCCCGAGGACATGCCGATGGAGCGCGCCGCCTCCATCTGCCCCTTGTCGATGGACTGGATGGCGCCGCGCACCACCTCGGACACATAGGCGCCCGAGTAGATGCCCAGGCCGATCACGCCACACACGAAGGCAGGCAGGAGGATGCCAAACTGAGGCAGGCCAAAGAACAGGATGAACAGCTGCACCAGCAGCGGCGTGCCGCGTATCGCGGCCACGTAGGCGGTGCACAGGGCGTAGACCACGCGGCGCTTGGGGTTCAGGCGGCCAATGCCCACCAGCAGGCCCATGACGCAGCCCAGCAGCAGCGAGGCGGCCGTGATTTCCACAGTGACCAGCGCACCCGCCAGCAACTGGGGCAACCCGGCCCAGACAGGAGAAAAATCGAGTTCCATGGCTCAGTTCGGCAACGTTAGGCTGCTGTTTACTTGGCAGCGCTGTTGCTGAACCACTTCTTGACGATGGCCGCATAGGTGCCATCGGCCTTGAGCTTGGCGATGGCGCCGTTGACGGCCTTCGTCAGCTCGGGCGTGTCCTTGCGCAGGGCCATACCGTACTCTTCGGTGGTGAGCTGCTCGTCGAGCACACGCAGGCCAGGACGGGTGCGCACATACTGGAACGCGGCGGGCTTGCCGGTCACAGCAGCGTCGGCGCGGCCGATATCCACCAGGTTGAACATCTCCTGGTTCTTCTCGACTTCAACGCGCTGCACCTTGGGGAATTTTTCGGTCAGGTACGACACCGACTTGGTGCCCACCTGCACGCTGACCTTCTTGCCATCCAGATCGGCCAGCTTGTTGATGGCCTTGTTGTCGGCCTTCACCATCACCACCAGGCCGCCGGCGTAGTAGGAATCGGTGAAGTCCACCACCTTCTTGCGCTCGTCGGTGATGTAGATGGCCGAGACCGCCATATCAAAACGCTTGGAGATCAGGCCCGGAATCAGGCCCTTGAAGTCGATGTCCACCCACTCGACCTGCTTGCCCATGGTCTTGGCAATGGCCTCCACCAGCTCGATGTCGAAGCCCGTGCGTTTGCCGTTCTCGACAAACTCCATGGGTGGGAACGTGGCATCGGTGCCCACACGCAGGACGTTGTCCTGGGCCTGTGCACCCGTGGTGCAGAAGGCTGCGGCGGCCAGGCTGGCCAGAAGAAGGTTGCGACGAAGGTTCATGGGGAAAGCTCCTTGGGGAGGGGTGGGGGAAATCAGGGAGAAGTGAGCTGGCGGGAGATGCGCGCTGCGGCGACGACGGCCATGCCGGTAAGCGCGGCCTCCTGCCCTTGCGCCCGCAAGATGGGGGCCATCAGGGTGATGGCCCCTGCCGCTTGCCGGGGAGAACCGAACACGGGCACGCTGACGCCCCAGACACCGGCATCCACTTCGCCGGAGCTGACGGCGTAACCTGCCTTGGCAATACCTTCCAGCTCCGTCTGCGCAGCCTTGCGCTCAGGGGTGTCTGCGCCGTAGTGCAGATCCAGAATGGCATTGCGCGTGGCCGGGGCCACATGGGCGAGCAGGCACTTGGCAGACGCGCCTGCGCGTAGCGGCACGCTGCGCCCTTTTTCAAACGAGCAGCGCAGGGCCTGCGTGCTGTCCACCATGTCCAGGCACACCACGCTGTCATTCACGGCCACCACCAGCCCCACGCTTTCATGGGACTGCCGGGCCAGGGCCTGCATGTCCGGCCGCGCGTGGTGCACCAAGTGCGACGCCATGTCAAAGCCCAGGGCCAGTTGCAGGCTCAGCGGCCCGGGCGCGTAGTGCCCGCTGCTCTCCAGCACAAAGCCCCACTGCTTGAGCCGCGCCAACTGGCGGTACAGCGTGCTGCGCGCCAGGCCCGTGGCCTCCATCAACTCGGCCGCCGACATGGGCTGCCCATGTTGCGCCAGCACCGCCAGCACGTGCAGAACACGGTCGGCGGCGGCAACGGAGGTTGGTCCACGGGTGGGCATGGACTCAGTATCAAAGGATTGCAGCGGCATTCAAACCCGACATTCCCAACGAATGGGAATGCAGTTCCCTTTTTTCACATTCCTGTCATTCCCTCCCTCGCCCCTTCACTTCACCATGGGCAGCTTCAGCCCCTGCTTCTTGGCGGTTTCCACGGCCAGCTCGTAGCCCGCGTCGGCATGGCGCATCACGCCGCTGCCGCAGTCGTTGACCAGCACACGCGCCAGGCGCTCGGCTGCGTCATCAGTGCCATCGGCCACGATGACCATGCCCGAGTGCTGCGAGTAGCCCATGCCCACACCACCGCCGTGGTGCAGGCTGACCCAGGTGGCGCCACCTGCGGTGTTGAGCAGCGCATTGAGCAACGGCCAGTCGCTCACGGCGTCGGTGCCGTCCTTCATTCCTTCGGTCTCACGGTTGGGGCTGGCCACGCTGCCAGTGTCCAAGTGGTCGCGGCCGATGACGATGGGCGCCTTCAGCTCACCGTTCTTCACCATCTCGTTGAAGGCCAGGCCTGCGATGTGGCGCTCGCCCAGGCCCAGCCAGCAGATGCGAGCGGGCAGGCCCTGGAAGGCGATGCGCTCGCCCGCCATGTCGAGCCAGCGGTGCACGTGCTTGTTCTCGGGGAACAGCTCCTTGATCTTGGCGTCGGTTTTGCGGATGTCTTCCGGGTCACCCGACAGGGCCACCCAACGGAACGGGCCCTTGCCTTCGCAGAACAGCGGGCGGATGTACGCGGGGACGAAGCCGGGGAAGTCGAACGCGTTGGCCACGCCTTCGTCGAATGCCACCTGGCGGATGTTGTTGCCGTAGTCCACCGTGGGGATGCCCATCGACTGGAAGTCGAGCATGGCCTGCACGTGCACGGCGCAGGACTTGGCAGCGGCCTTCTTCAGCACCTCGTGCTGTGTCACGTCCTGCTGCGCGGCGCGCCACTGGGCCACCGTCCAGCCTGCGGGCAGGTAGCCGTTGACGAGGTCGTGGGCCGACGTTTGATCGGTCACCAGGTCGGGCTTCAAGCCACCGGCCTTGGCGCGGCGCACCAGCTCGGGCAGAATTTCTGCGGCATTGCCCAGCAGCGCAATCGACACGGCCTCTTTGGCTGCGGTGTGCTGCTGGATCAGCTCAAACGCATGGTCGATGTCGCGCGCCTGCTTGTCCACGTAGCGCGTGCGCAGGCGGAAGTCGATGCTGCTTTGCTGGCATTCAATGTTGAGCGACACCGCGCCCGCAAAGGTGGCGGCCAGCGGCTGTGCACCACCCATGCCGCCCAGGCCTGCGGTCAGGATCCACTTGCCTTCGAGCGAGCCGCCGTAGTGCTTGCGGCCCGCCTCGGCAAAGGTCTCGTACGTGCCCTGCACGATGCCTTGCGTGCCGATGTAGATCCAGCTGCCGGCGGTCATCTGGCCGTACATGAACAGGCCCTTCTGGTCCAGTTCGCTGAAGTGCTCCCAGTTAGCCCACTTGGGCACGAGGTTGGAGTTGGCCAGCAGCACACGCGGCGCGTTGGCGTGGGTCTTGAACACGCCCACGGGCTTGCCGGACTGGATGAGCAGGGTCTCGTCGTCGTTCAGGTCCTTGAGCGAAGCGAGGATCTGGTCATAACACTCCCAGTTGCGTGCAGCACGGCCAATGCCGCCGTACACCACCAGGTCCTGCGGGCGCTCGGCCACTTCGGCGTCCAGGTTGTTCTGGATCATGCGGTAGGCCGCTTCGGTGAGCCAGCTCTTGCACGTGAGTTCTGTGCCGCGCGGCGCGCGGATCACGCGGCTGGCGTCGTGGCGGGGGTCGGTGTTGGAGGCGGCGGCGATGATGGCGTCGTTGGCGTTCATGGTGTGCTCCTGTGAATCAGTGGGTGTGCGTGGAAAAAATCAGGCGAAGCTGGGCAGGCACTGCGTGAGCGCTTCAGGCCATGCAGATTGCTGGGCCCATGCGCGCATGGCTTCGATGTCGGTGGCAAGGTAGCGGTCTTGCTCCAGGTAGGCCACACGCTCGCGGATGGCGGCGAACTGTGCTTCGACGAGCGGGGAGGATTTCAAGCTGCGGTCGAACTCCATGCCCTGCGCAGCGGCCATGGCCTCGATGCCCACCATCACGGCCGCGTTGCGCACCATGTCGCCCAGTCGGCGTGCGCCGTAGGTGGCCATGGAGACATGGTCCTCCTGGTTGGCCGAGGTGGGCAAACTGGTCACGCTGCTGGGGTTGGCCAGACACTGATTCTCGGCCGCCAGCGCTGCGGCGGTGACCTGGGCGATCATGAAGCCGGAGTTCACGCCGCTGTCGCGGATCAGGAATGCAGGCAGGCCCGAGAGGCCCGGGTCCAGCAGCAGCGACAGGCGGCGTTCGGAGATGGCCCCGATCTCGGCCACGGCCAGCGCAATGATGTCGGCCACAAAGGCTACGGGCTCGGCGTGGAAGTTGCCGCCAGAGATCACATCCCCGTTGTCAAAGACCAGGGGGTTATCCGACGCTGCATTGGCCTCGATGGTCAGGACGCGCGCAGCGTGGTGCAGGTTATCGAGGCACGCGCCCATCACCTGCGGCACGCAGCGGATGGAGTATGGGTCCTGCACGCGGCCACAGTGGGGGTGCGAGGGGTCGATGGCACTGCCGTCGAGCAGCGCGCGCACGGCAGCGGCCACGGCGATCTGCCCGGCCTGGCCGCGCGCTTCATGGATGCGCGCATCAAAGGGTTTGACCGAGCCCTTAATGGCTTCGAGCGACAGGCAGCCTGCGACCAGCGCGGCAGCGAAAACGCTCTCGGCGCCAAACAGCCCCGCCAGCGCGAGCGATGTGGACACCTGCGTGCCGTTGAGCAGCGCCAGTCCTTCCTTGGGGCCCAGCACAAACGGCTGCAAACCAATAGAACGCATGGCCTCGGCACCCGGCACCACCTTGCCATCCACCTTGGCCTGCCCTTCGCCGATCAGCACGCAGGCCAGGTGGGCGAGCGGCGCCAGGTCGCCCGAAGCACCCACCGAGCCCTTGGCCGGAATAACAGGCAGCACATTGGCATTGGCCATGGCCAGCAACGCGTCCACGATTTCAGGCCGGATGCCCGAATGACCACGCGCCAGGCTGATGGCCTTGGTCGCAAGGATGAGGCGCACCACATTGTCCGCCACCGCATCGCCCGTTCCCACGCTGTGCGACAGCACCAGGTTGCGCTGCAACTCGGCCAGGCGTTCATGGGCGATCTTGGTGCTGGCGAGCTTGCCAAAGCCGGTGTTGATGCCGTAGACCACCTGGTCTTCGTCCACGATGCGCTGCACCGTGGCCAGCGACGCCTGCATGAGGGCACGCGCGGATGGGTCCAGCGACAGTTGCACGGGCGCGGCGTAGATGCTGCGCAGCTGAGCCAGGGACACGTGGCCGGGGTGCAGGGACAGGGACGAGGCAGTCGTTTTTGTCATGGCGTTGATCCTGTATATACAAGTAGGTACAAGCGGAAAAAATTCTGGGGCTTTTGACGAACAACCATCAACCAGCGACGGGGTTGCCGTCGGCTCGGAAGCGGCTGCCCAAACGGTAGCGGGTGGCGGGGTGCAGGCAGCGCACCACGGTGATCGGCACGCCGCGCGACCAGGTGCGGCGGGTGAGCAGCAGGCAGGGCTCCTGCGGCGACATTTCCAGCAGCGTGGCCTGCTCTGCGGTGGGCATGACAGCGTCGACCACGTGCTCGATCTGGTCGAAGGGCACGTTGCGCACCAGGTATTCGGAGGGTTGCAGTTGCGTGAAGTCCTGCGCGGCGAACTGGGGCACCTGGCGGGGGTTCACGTGGCGGTCTTCCAGCTGCACAGGCAGGCCATCCTCGCGGTGGACGCACAGCGAGTGGAAGACCGACTCGCCCGTGCGCAGGTCCAGTGCCGCAGCCACCTCCAGCGTGGCCGAGATGCGCTCCACCGCCAACACGTCGCAGCGGTAGTCATGACCACGCTGGCGAATCTCACTGGCCAGGTTGGCGATCTGCAGCAGCGTGGACTGCGGCTTGTCTTCGGCCACAAAGCTGCCCACGCCCGCCACGCGCACGATGCGGCCCTGCTCTACCAGCTCACGCAGCGCGCGGTTCACCGTCATGCGCGAGATGCCGAACTGGGTGACCAGCTCGTTCTCGGACGGCAGGCGGTCGCCCGCGCGCCAGATGCCTTCCTGGATCTTGCGCGAGATGTGGTCCTTGACCTGCTCGTACAGCGCCATGGCCTGCGCGGGCGCAGCCACGGCGGCCACGGCCTTGGCGGGCGTGGCACTGCGGGGTGCAGTGGCGGCGGTGCGGCGGGAAGGACGGGCGCTCATGGTAGGAAGCAGTCAGTCAGGCTCAATGCAGATCCGCCGCCATGGATTCGGCGCGGATCTCCTCCGTCAGGCGCGCCTTGAGGTCCATGAACTCGGGGCTGGTCTTGATCGTGTAATGGCGCGGGTGGGGCAGGTCCACCGCCAGCTCGGTCTTGATGCGGCCGGGCCGGGCACTGAACACGGCAACGCGGTTGGCCATGAAGATGGCCTCGTCGATGTCGTGGGTGACGAAGAGCACGGTCTTGCGTTCGGCCTCCCAGATGCCGAGCAGCAGCTCTTGCATGAGCACGCGGGTCTGGTTGTCCAGCGCGCCGAAGGGCTCGTCCATCAGCAAAATCTTGGGGTCGTTGGCCAGCGCGCGGGCAATGGCGGTGCGCTGCTGCATGCCGCCCGACAACTGCTTGGGAAAATGCTGCTCGAAGCCGCGCAGGCCGACCTTGGCTAGAAAATAGTCGGCACGCTCTTTCTGCTGCGCCTCGGCCATGCCGCGCTCGCGCAGGCCGAAGCGGATGTTCTGCTCGATGGTGAGCCAGGGGAACAGCGTGTAGCTCTGGAAGACCATGCCGCGCTCGGCGCCGGGGCCTTCGACGGGCGCGCCATCCAGCAGCACGCGGCCGCTGGTGGCGTGGTCCAGCCCTGCCACGATGCGCAGCAGCGTGGATTTGCCGCAGCCCGAGGGGCCGAGGATGGTGACGAAATCGTTGTCCTGCACTTCAAAGTCGACCGGCAGCAGGGCCTGCGTACGCTGGCCCTTGGCGGTCTCGAAGATGCGGGAAACAGCTTGTATGGAAACGCGGCTCATCGCACAAAACTCCAGGCAAACAGACGGTGGTTGAGGGCCTTGAAGGCGAAGTCGGACACCAGCCCGATAAGGCCGATGACGATGATGCCGAAGATGATCTGGCCGGTGTTGAGCAGCGACTGGCTGTCGGTGATCATGTGGCCGATGCCGCTCGACGATCCGATCAACTCGGCCACGATCACATACGTCCAGGCCCAGCCCAGCACCAGGCGCAGGGTTTCCGCAATGTCGGGGGCGGCACCGGGGATGAGCACCCGCGTGACGATGCCCTTGTGGCCCGCACCCAGGGTGTAGGCAGCCTCCACCAGGTCGCGCCGCGCGCCGCCCACGGTCACGGCCACCATCAGCGTGATCTGGAAGACCGAGCCGATGAAGATGACGAGGATCTTCTGCGTCTCGCCAATGCCGGCCCACAGGATCAACAGCGGAATGAAGGCCGACGCAGGCAGGTAGCGGCAGAACGAGACGAAGGGCTCGAAGAAGGCTTCAATGCCCTTGTACGCGCCCATCGCGATGCCCAGCGGCACGGCCACCACTGCTGCCAGGATGAAGCCGCCGAACACGCGCCACACCGTCATGCCGATGTCTTTGTGAAAGCCGTATTCGCTGAACAGCAGCCAGCCTTCCTTGGCCATGGTCACGGGACTGGCCAGGAAGGTGGGCGACACGTAGCCGCCCAGCGTGAAGAACGCCCACACCAGCACGAACAACACGAAAAAACCGAAGCCCAGCATCCAGCGGGCGCGGGCACTCACAGGTTCCAGCGGAGCGAGCGAACGCCGGCGCACAGGGGCGTGCGGCTCGGTGGCGGACAGGGGTTGCACGGCAGACATGGCGCGTTCTTCTTCCCGTTTCTTACTTGATGAAGCTCGCGTCGAAGGTGACCGCCAGGTCTTCATTCGCCTTGCGGATGATGCCGGCCTCCAGCAGGATGGCCGTGGCGTCCTTCATGAAGGTCTGCAGCTCGCCCGCAAAGAACTTCTGGTTGGCAGCCTTGTCCTGCCAGCGCAGGAAGGACGACGACTTGGCGAACTGCTCGCCCGTCTGCTTGACCGCAGCGCCCATGATCTCGTTGGACTTGGTCGGGTCGGCCTTGATCATGTCGAGCGCCTGGAAGTACGAGTTGGCGAGCGCCTGCGCGGCCTTGCCGTTGGCTTTGAGCCAGGTGGGGTCGCAGCCCACGGTGTCCATCACCATGGGGTAGTCGAGCGTGGTGGCCAAAATCTTGCCCGAGGCGGGGTTGTCGCGCACGGTGGACAGGTAGGGCTCATAAGTCATGGCGGCGTCGTTCTGGCCCGCCACGAAGGCCTGCGCGGCCGCCTGGGGCGACAGCGTGGTGGTCTTCACGTCCTTGAGGCTCATGCCGTTCTTGCTCAGCATCCAGGCCAGGCCGAAGTAAGGCGCGGTGCCGGGCGCATCCACGCCGATGGTCTTGCCTTTGAGATCTGCAAAGCTCTTGATATCGCCACGCACCGCAATGCCGTCGGCGCCGTAGGACTTGTCCATCTGGAAGATCTGCACGATGGGCACGCCGTTGGCGTTCCAGGCCACATGCGTCTCGACCGTAGTGGCAGCGCACTGGATGGACTTGGAGGCCAGGGCCAGGTGGCGGTCCTTCTGCGGGATCATCTTGATCTCCACATCAAGGCCGTTCTTCTTGAAGATGCCGGCCTTGTCGGCGAGGGTGAGCGGCGCAAAGCCCGTCCAGCCGGACATGCCCAGCACAATCTTGGTGTCCTGCGCCCGGGCCGGTGCGGCCAGTGCCATCACGCATGCCGTTGCCGCTGCCAGCGACGTCCATTTCGCAACCGATCGAGTCATCATCTGCTCCTGTGTGAAGAAAGTTCGTTGGCCCACCCAGCCGGGACGCCTGCGTGCCGGTTGCCATGATGACAGCCGGAGCATACCTGTATATACAGGGTAAACGCTAGGCCCTCACCATGTGCGGAGGTAGTGCCAGGGTTGAGCAAGATCGGGGCCAGCTGATCTGGCTTGGCGGCTTGGGTCTCCATGGGCCTGGCAATTTCACTATTAAAATAATAGCTATTAGCGCTTACCCATAAAGCGCTAGCAGCCATTTCAGGCATTATTTTGACACCTACCGCAAAGCACAGGGCTACCAGGGCGGGTTGGAGCAGCACCCGTTGCGCCATCTCGATGCAGGCCACAAGCGCACCAACCGTGTGCGCCAGATATCGGCGTGGACTGCGCCGCGCTCAGCCTGGCGCGCCAGCAGTTGCCTGTGCCGCACCGTCAGGACACGGCAAGCGCGCCGTGACTCTCAGGCCCGGTTCCGCATTGCGCACCAGCAGGGTGCCGCCGTGGGCATGCGTGACCAGGCGGCACAGGTACAGCCCCAGCCCTACCCCCCCTGTGGTGCGCTGGCGCGCCGTGTCGGGGCGGTAGAACGCCTGGGCCAGATGCGGCAGATGCGCAGGCGGCACGCCGGGGCCGTGGTCCCGCACTTCGATCTCCACCACGCCTTCGTTCATTCGCAGTTCGATCTGCGGCGGCTGGGCTGCGGGGTCGTTGTGGCGCAGGCTGTTGTCCAGCAGATTGCGCATCAGCAGGCGCACACGGGACCGGTCGAGCATGCAGGTGGGCAAAGTGCCGGGCACCAGCAGCGTGATCGCTGTTGCCCCAGGGTGGCGCACTTCCAGTTCCGCCACCACCTCACGCGCCAGCTCGGCCAGGTCAGTGGGCTCGCGGTGCAGGGCCGCATGACGCCCGGCCAGGCGCTCGCTTTCGAGCAAGTCGGTAATGAGCCGTGCCATTTCACCCAGGTCGCGCATCAGGGCTGCGCGCTGGGCCAGCACATCGGGCGATTCGGGCAACAGCTCGGTGTTCAGGCGCGCCCTCGTGAGCGGGCTGCGCAGCTCGTGGCTCATGGCCAGCAGCAGCGCCCGCTTGGCCTCCAGCATCTGGTGGATGTCTTCGCCCATGGTGTTGATGGTGCCCGCCAGCTGTCCCAGCTCATCGGGCCGGTGCGCGTGGCGCACCGGAATAGGTTCGCCAAAGTCGCCATTGCCAAAGCGCCGCGCACCATGCCGGATGTCGTCCAGGGGCCGCAACAGGTGGCGCACATACACAAAGGCCAGCGCTGTGAGCAACAGCAACACCGTGAGCGTGCCCCAGGCGATGCGCGGGCGCTTGTCCCACGATAGCGCGTTCAGCCCGAATTCGATGTGGTGGCCATCGGCCGTGGTGCGCTGCAGAAGGCGGTAGCCGGTGTCATCGCGGCTCCAGTGGTCCTGGCGCTGGACCTTGTCACTCATCCAGTCCGGGCGCGGCCGATCGGGGTGCGAATCCCAGTGGATCTGCGGCCCGTCGATGCGCAGCGTCACCGGAAGCCGGTCGGCAATGGCCTGAGCCCGCTCGATGCTGGGCGGGCTGCCAATCTCAGCCGTGAGGCGGTCCACATAGTCCATCAGCAGCGGACGTGCGGCCTCCTTCCAGCCCAGGGCAACCACCTTCTGCATGCCACCCATGAAGACCACGGCCACGGTCACGGCCAGTGCCATGAACACCAGCACCAGGCGGATGCGCAGCGAATACCCGACGGCATCGCGCGCACGTCGGTGCCATGGGCAGGCGGGATCGTGCCCGAGCTGTGAATCGGAGGGCTTCATGGCCAGGTCGATGTCGAAGAAGGGGCGCCAGGCGGAGCACTGGCCGCCCTGCGCAGTGCCAGCGAATAGCCTGCGTTGCGCAGCGTCTTGATGCAGTCCAGCGGCTCCAGCTTCTTGCGCAGGCGGCTGACCACAATATCGACCGCGCGCGTATACAGCTCGGCCTCATGCCCGCGCAGCTGGTTGAGGATGTCGTCGCGGCTGAACACCTTGCCAGGCTCCCGGGCCAACAGGTGCAGCAGGTCGAATTCGGTGCCCGTCAGCTCCAACGCCACCCCCTGGCGCAACACGCTGCGGCGGGCTGCATCAATGCTCAGGCCTTCAAACTCCAACGTGGCACCCGCCCCGTTCCCGGGCGCGCTGGCCCGGCGGCGGCGCAGCACGGTCTGCAGCCGAGCCACCAATTCACGCGGCTCAAAGGGCTTGGGCAGGTAGTCATCGGCTCCCAGCTCCAGCCCCACCACCCGGTCCATCACCTCGCCCCGGGCGGTCAGCATCACGATGGGCAGATCGCCCTGCTTGCGAATGGTGCGGCACAGCTCAAACCCGTCCATTTCGGGCAGCATTACATCCAGGATGGCGGCATCAAATCCGCCTGTCGCCAGCTGGGCGAGCCCGTCGCTCGGTTTGAGGGCATGGATCAACTCCAGCTCGAACCGTTGGAAGTAGGTGGCCAGTGGCGGGCCCAGCTGTGCGTCGTCGTCAATAAGCAGGATGCGGTGCATGCGCAATTCTCACACCGTCAGGCATCCGCTCCGTGGGCGGGCCCCCGAGCGCTGTCCACCACACGCAATGCGCGGTGTCGCACGATGAGTTTGCGCAGGCGGCCCTGGGCGCCGGAATGCAGCGTGTCAAAGTGGTCGGCGGCGGCCAGCAGCGCCGGCAGGGTCTGCGCTGCGGCTGCAGGCTGGCGAGCGACCAAGCCCAGCGCATGTTCGCGGTCAAAACGCGGCCCCCAGACCAGCGACATCAACTCGTCGTGGGGGTCGGGCATGCCCGCCAGCAGCGCAGGCCCATGTTTGCGCACGCCCTGTGCCAGGCGGTGGATGGGTTCCAGCGTAGGAGACATGTGAACGCCCCCTGCCATCAGCCGCGCGCCATCCAGCCCTTGCGCCTCTGCATCATCTCGCGCACTTTCTGCTGCTGGTCGGGGTTCAGGCTGTCGTAGAAATCGGCCAGTGCGCTGATGACTTCGGGGCTGTTGGCCTGCACCGCGCGGGTTTTCTCATCCAGCAAGGTCTGCGCCCGCGCGCGGTCAAACTTGGCGCCCGCCACAATCGCCTGCATTTCGGTGCGCGGGTCCGCAGTCTTGCCGATGAAAGCTGCGCGCTGGGCTTCCATCTTGTCGGCCAGCACATTGAGCTTGAGCTTTTGCGCCTCGTTCAGGTCCAGCTTGCTACTGACGCGCTCCACCACTTTGCCACGCACCTCGGTCATCTTCTCGGGGCTCATCGGGCCGCGGTGATGGTGGCTGCTGGAGCATGCCGTCAAGCCGCCCACGGCAATGGAGGCGCCGAAGATGCCCATCAGGGTTTTCTTGATCCAGGGTTTCATGGTGCAGTCCTTTCATGGACGGTGTTGAACATGACCCTGATGGTGCCGACAGACCCCGCCAATGGGGTCTCGACGCAGTTTCGGTTTATTTCATTTTGTTTCACCCACCCTGCCAGTCCACCCACCAGCCTGCGGCCTGCAACATAGCTACGAGTGCACTTAACGGACCACGGCGGAAAGCACAACAAGGCGATTTGCCAACTCGGCAGCCTCAGTCTGCATCCGGTCGAGTGGTATGGTGCCGACGCTCCAGCCGCCATACCAGATATGGAAGGCAATCACCCCCGCGAAGCCTTGGCCCAAGCCATACGCCTCTATCGCCTCCTTGATGCCGGGGTGCAAGGTCGGAACACCGACCAGAATTTTTCCGTCGAACACCCTTGCCAGATACTGCTGGGCACCTTCCGGGCGGATGTGCAGTGTCAGCACCGACATCGCTTTGCTCCGCAACCACCCATTTGCAGGCGAAAAGTCATCAGCCCATCGCCTGCGGCTCTTGACAGTCCAGATCGGCAAACTGCAACTCCCGCTCCAGGCCGTGACTATCGCTGCGGCCCAGAGGCAGGTTGTCGGTTTGCTGGCGTTGCAAGAGCCTGTCTGCGGGCTGGCCCATCTGCAGAAAGGGAGCTTCCGGGCAAGCTTCCAGGTGGTGAGAAAGCGTGGGATCGTAGGACAACATTTTTACTCCTCAGGCCAGTCCGATAACGGCCGGTAAAAAGATTGGCACATGCCCGTGCACGAGCGCATGTCAGAGCCCAAAGAACATGAATGTGGGACAGCGCATACACGCCAAGTGCGTAAAACCAAGGGGCCAGGTTTGCAAGTGCCCTTGTCCGGAAGAGGACTACGCCGCCTTTTTCAGCAAAGGAGACTCCCCCATGCCGAGCGCATCGCCTTCACCGGCCAGCAGACCAATGCAATCCAGTGCTGTCGGGGAATCACACGGCTGTGCATACACACGCAATGCGATGTCCTGCGCTGCCGGGGAAAAGTACAGCCAGAGGTTGTCGTTCGCCTTGTCGTAGCAAGAAAAAAGTGCCCTGCCAGAACCTGGAGGGCACATCAAGAACTTCGACATGAACATCTGCTGGATTCGCAAGGCAGGCTCAAAGGCCTCATCGTCGTTGCCAAGCGCCAATTTGTACCAACTGCTCATATGCACCTTTCGTCTGGCCGTGCCAGCAATACAGATGCTTCATCGTATTTTTGGCCTGCGACTATGGCACTTCTGGTGCAGCGCAACACTCTGTAGGACGATTTCTCCCGGTGCCTGGAGTTTTGCCGGGAATCCCCACACCAGGCCCCTCAGTCGTAGGAAGACTCCAGATCGCAATGCGATTCCCGGTGGTGTGTCTTGACGCTGGCTCCACAGGCTCGCAGGGTCGCACAACCTAGGCCAGTGACATACAGCACCTGGGCTTTCTGATGGGGTGAATCGACGGGCGGAAGCTGCACCTCCACCATTCCAGCCGCGCGCAGGATGCGCAGTTTGTCGATGTTGAAGACATCCGATTCAATCAGGGGAAGCGCGTCGCGCTCCAGCGCCCTCAAGTACTCCATTGGCATGGTGGCCTCCGGCGTGAACGAGCGTGCATTGTGCGGCGTGCGCCCCTGAGGCTCAAGAATTGATACACGAAGCTACAACCTCGCGATCTAGTCAGGCTGCGTCGTCCAATGACAACCCACGCCGCTTGGAGATACGGTCCGTAGACCCCAAACCCATCTTCACAACGCTGCGATTGCGATGTATGGAACAAGCGGCACTGCAGCCAAGAGCGGCGAACAAAACCTAGCGCAGCGGCCCGGGCTAGGCGTTCCTTCGCTGGCAGAACAAGCCGTACAACAAGACGGGCGGCCGCCAGGGGAGTTTTGTTCGTCGCGCTAAAACCTTCAAACCCTGCTGACACGTCGGAGGCCCGTGTAAACCGGACATATTTCACGATTTACTGACCGGCCCATCGCACACCAATCGGAACCGGACTTAGGATGCACCTACCGTCAAATCTGGCGGTTCGCCCCTCCCCTGTGCGAGTGATGCAATGATTTAGCCCGCCTCGTGCGGGTTATTTTTTTCGAACCTCGCGGCTCTCGCCGCAGGCAAACAGCACCTGCCGACCAATCTATCGCACCCAATTGCCAATATTTCCCAGGGCATCGACGGTCAGCACACCAACCCCGAGGAAGCAAACAAGAATCTTTCGGTGCAACAGTTTCTGGAAAGAGTCTTGGAATGCATGGATGCAATAGCCCCCGAAGGAAACGGGGGAACAACTGGGCGCAGTCGGTGACTTTTCAGGTTTTTTCCCCATCCGTTCCCCGGTTTAGCTGTGGCCACCAGCAAATTACAGCGCATGTCCATGCACCATAAGTACCTGTTTTACCAATGAAAAAGGTGTTCGCTGGAAGTCAGCGAACACCCTTGGACGTTATGGTGGTGGCGCATGGGGGTACAAAACAGTGGATGAAGGTAAGCGGTGGGGGTACAGATTCCCCTATGGCGACCTCCTTCTACAGAGGGAAGTGGGGGTACAAAACACCGATTTCACCAGATTTATCTGGTTGTACCCCCATTTGTACCCCCCACTTTACCCTGGCTGGGCATGGCCGACTCTGGACGGCCACGGACGTTAAGTCGTTGATTCACCAAAGAAAAAGGGCGTCCACTGGATTAGTGTGGACGCCCTTGGATGGGGTTATGGGCTGGCGTCAATTGAATGAAATCTGGAAACCCGCATAGATGCTGGATTTCACTTTTTTATTTTTTGACTTGTTCCCCCGTTTGTTCCCCCACCTTGTTCTCCATAAGCTGCCGCGTGAAAAGTTTTCGATAGAGGCGGCCTCATGACCAATCAATTTGGGCAGCCCAAGACGCCTTCACCACATCGTCAGCGAGCTCTACATTGCCCCATCGGCTACAAACCATCCACACGCTGCGCTATCCAGTTTCGTACTGCCTTGGCTGACCATGAGGTCGCACGCTCCCCGATCTTGATAGACCCCGGAAACTGCCCTCGCGCCATTTGGTCGTAAAGGGCCGAGCGGCACATCCCCGTCAAGCGCAGCACCTCTGGCAACCGCAACAGGCGGTCTTCGTCGCCTCCATCTTCCAAAGGCAGCCTTCGTATCGGCTCACCATTCTCCAGCAGCGACAACGCCTGCCTCATCAACTGGGCAGCGCGGTCGGTGATTTCTCTATCGACAGCCTCCCGTTGACTCCCGCGCTCCGTGCGATTCTGTGCGGCTGGTCTCATATGGCTCCCTTTCCGATCCTGCGACACCCGTCGCCGACTCCGTAGAGTGCCAGGGACATCCGACACATTCCATCCATTCAAGCGCAGCCCAGCGCACCAGGGCAAATACTCCTATGGCTGTTCATCCGGTTGGATTTCTCCGTGATCCCGAAGCGGAGCAACTCCAGCCTCCCACACCCGTTCGGATGCACAACCGATTGAGACACGACATCCAAGCGCACTCGGACATGCCCCACTCTTCTACCGCTTACGGCGGCATCCAACCGAGTGTTCGTGCCGCCTGCTCAAGCCCGCCCAGGATGGCGTCAAGAACACGCGGTGAGAAGTCCTGTGGCAATTCGGCTTGCACTTCGGCGATGGCCGCAGTCCGGGCAAGGATTTCTTCGATGATCGGCTCGGCGGTCGAGGCATAGCCGACCTTCTGCACAGTGCTATTGAAGTGCGTTCGCTGGATACCTTGCATCTCATAGTGCCGGTTGATGCTCATCACTCGATGGTGCCCAAGCCATGCTTGGTCAAAAATGATCAGCGAACTGCCCGGTCCATTTTTTGCGCTGACGAGAAAACCAGCCCCGATGAGCTGATCAGCACAATTAGCTGATGAATAACATGGCCACGGTTGACAACATGGACATGTTAAATAAAATGGCCATGTTAAAACCCACCATATGCGAGCACCTCTTTCCCCCAACAAGCACGTGCATGCCGAGCAGTACGTTGCCAATTTCTTCCAGTCCAACGGTTGGTCTGTGGAGATGCAGCATGAAGACTCGCTCAGCGCCGACTTGCTCATTCGGCACGGAAAGCACCGATTCATCGTCGAAATCAAGGCACTATCCGAAGGTCGCCCAGACCGCGTGCTGCCGGTTCTCTCTATGGCGATTCTCCAAGCCAAAGCTGCAGCCGAGCAGTCCGGCAATGCTCTTCCCCTCGCAATCATCTTCGTGCCGGAAGCATCTCTGTCTTTGGCTAAGCATGTGGAAGTGTTTGCGCAGAAGTTCGCGAAAGATGTGTCTGTCGGAATAATCTCGGGACGCGGCGAACAATATTTCAGTGATGAGGTATTCCAGCAGCTGAACCGATTGCCAGAGGAGCCAAGCCGCCTCTCAGCCCGCCGCCCATCGCAAGCCATCAACCTGTTCTCGGACCTCAACCAGTGGATGCTGAAACTCCTCCTGGCGTGGGAATTGCCGAACGGCTTGTTGAACGCCCCCAAAAGGCAGTTCAAGAACGGCTCCGACCTGGCC
The DNA here is from genome assembly GCF_023913775.1 of Acidovorax facilis. GTDB lineage: Bacteria > Pseudomonadota > Gammaproteobacteria > Burkholderiales > Burkholderiaceae_C > Acidovorax > Acidovorax facilis. Next base: position 8,333 of record NZ_JAMXAX010000005.1, on the reverse strand, counting down.
GAAGCTGCGCAGGTGTCCGCCATGAGCGCTTCCCGATTCCTGCAGCAACTGCGCAACGAAGGATATCTGAGCGACTCATCGCCTCATCTGAAGCTCGTTCGTCGCGAAGAGCTTTTCCGCCGTTGGGGCGCCGCCGCGATGCGCGCGTGTCCGGAGATGCCATGCCGCTTTCTTCTACGAGCCCCTGCTGCTCAGCAAATTCGAGGCTTGCTAAGCCACCATTCCAAAAACGCTTGTCTGGGACTTTTTTCCGCTGCCAATGAGCTGGGCATCGGGCACGTCAGCGGTGTGCCTCCGTATATCTATGTTCCCAAGCTGCCCAAAGTGGGGGCATCGGACTGGCCAGGGTTGATGGCGTATCCATCTGATCGACCAGACTTGATCTTGCGGCAGGCATCTTTTCCACAATCCACATTCAGGGGAGCCGTCAATCACGACGGAATCCTGGTCACGGACATCCTCCAAGTATGGTTGGACGTGATGAACCACCCAACAAGGGGATCTGAACAAGCTGATCTGATCTACAAGAAATACCTCCTGCCACTCGTCGGTAACTGAGTCTGATGAACGATCTAGAAGCTTTCGCGAAACTGGTTCAAGCCCTGGCAGCTTGGCGCCAGCAGCTGATCTTCATCGGCGGTTGGGGCCATCGTCTCCATCGACTGGATCCAAGGGCCAACCGACCTGACTATCAGCCTGTTTTCACTCGTGACACAGACCTCGCCTTTGCAAACAAGGAGCCCATTGAGGGAGACATCAAGCAATCGCTTCTGCAGCATGGCTTCCAGGAAGAGTTGAGCGGCGACCATCGACCACCGGCGGCCCACTACACGCTTGGCGACGAGGCCGGCGGCTTCTATGCCGAGTTCCTGACACCTTTGGCGGGAAGCGGCCGCAAACGAAGCGGAGAAGCGGATGCAACCATGACGAAGGCTGGGATCTCGGCTCAGAAGATCCGCCACCTGGACGTCCTTCTGGTCGATCCCTGGATCATCAGTCTGGGACAGCAAGAGGGCGTTCCGCTGCCGGAGCGAATTGATGTCCAGGTAGCCCACCCCTTGTGCTTCATGGTCCAGAAGTTCCTGATTCAGCAATATCGACCGGCGAACAAACGAGCCCAGGACGTGCTGTACATCTACGACACGATCGAACTCTTCGGTGCGCTGTTGGACGAATTCAATGTGCACTGGAAGGCGCGAGTTGCACCGGCGCTTGGTGGTCTGGCCGATGACGTGCGAAAGATCAGCACGCAGACATTCGCTGAAGTCAACGACATGGTCCGCGACGCCGCACGTATTCCTGCTGATCGCGACCTACCCCCTGAACAAATCCAGGCAACGTGCAGCTACGCCTTCGAGCGCATGTTGCGATCGTAGGTTGTTCAATGCACGCACCGTCTCAACACGATTACGGCCGCGCAAACCATCAACTGAACGTGTTCAGCAATGGTTAGTACAGGGCCTCTGGGTGTTGCTCTTGGGCCATGTGCATCGGCCATCCGTGCAGGGAAAAACAAGCTGACGACTGGTGTTCAATTGACAGCGTGAGTTCGGTGGTGAATCGACCGGCGATTCAGTGGCGGATGAAGGACTGCAATCACTGCGAAGTTGAGTCCGGGCTGCGTGCCCCCGGTGACCTTACGGCCCTGAGCATCAACCGCCTCGTTCACCTGTCTTTCGAGGATGACAGGGTTGACGGCTGCAGCACATCCTCGGTGTCCACTCAACATAGACCAGCCTGGCCACGCGTCGAAAAGTATCCCTTCTACCCGGAGCGAGTGGCGGAAGCCATCCCGGTAGCGCACCATCTTTAGATGGTATATATTTCTACATGATATATATTTATACACCATGAAACCAACCTGATGAGCCTAGCCAATCTTTTCGAGAAAAACCGCTACAAGGTCATGCGTCGCATGGCTCTATGGGAAGGGCGGCTGAGCCGAGGTCGACTCATGGACATCCTCGGACTGAGCGGCATTCGAGTGAGTCAGCTTCTTCGAGAAGTTCGAGAAGAAACCCCTGACTGGTTTGAGTGGGACAGTAGAAGCAAATCCTACTTTGTCACCCCTGGTGCCTACAAGAAGGCCCAGGCCGATCTCAAGGCTGGCACATCAGACCTCACCCTGGCTGCCTACCTTGCAGAAGCGGACATCCATGCTGACCTCGCCCCAGGTGCTGGACCCGTCACCGTTGCTCCGTGGGGCTTCTCCCAGGTCAACCCCAATACCTTCTCCCGCATCCGCCTGGCAATCGAGCAGGGCACGCGCCTGAGCCTGGACTACCGGTCCATGCGTACACCCGAGCCACACTCGCGTACCGTAGAGCCGCACAGCCTGGTGCAGGCCGGCCGGCGCTGGCACATGCGTGGCTACTGCCTGGAGACCGGTGACTTCCGGGACTTCGTGCTGGGGCGTATCGCGAAGCTTTCCATGCTGGACCAAAAGGCCGAATCCACAGTCGCAGAAGACACAAAGTGGAACGCTGTGGTGAAGGTGCGCATCCAGGCGCACCCCAAGCTGACACCTGGCCAGCAGGACCTGGTCCGCAGCGAGTATTTCGAGGGGACTGCGGCGCGCGTGCACAGCTGCCGCGGCGCCCTGTTGCCCTACCTGGTCCAGGAACTGCGGCTGGCCCTGGATGTGGCCAAGGAATTGCCGCCTGAGTACCAACTGGCGGTGGAGAACGTCGCGGAGGTGCGCAAATGGCTGTTCCCAGCGTAACCCCCGCCTCCATGGCGCTGTTCCAGCGCATCCCGGAGCGCCTCTTCGGGCCCCTAGCCTCGCAAAACCGCCACGGCTACTGGGCACTTCTGTGCCACCTGCACCGCCGGCGTTTCGGCCCCGACGCGCCACTGCCGCCCGGCTACGGTTTCCTGCAGCGCGATGTCATCCAGGAAATCGAGGACCACCTCAAATACGCAGACGAATGGCAGCCCGAGTCTGGCGATCAGCCCGACACGCCACTGAACATCCGGGCCATTGGCATCTTCAATCGCCTGGTCGATGCAGGATGGTTCCGCTTGGAGAGGTACGGCATTGAGAAGACCGTCAACATGGCGCCGGCCGTGGGCCAGTTGCTGACCCAGCTGATCAACTTTGCGGAGACGGGCCCGGTGTTCGTTTCCGGCAAGATCCGCGCGATAGATGCTGCCGTGGCCCAGGTGCACAAGGGCGAAGCCAGTGGCGACCTGCTGCGCGAGGCGGCCGAGCAATGCCGCAACCTATTGGTCTACATCCGCAACACCAGCACCAATGTGCGCGACCTGATGGCCGCCATCGGCGCCGAGCCCACCACCGCCCAATACGTGCGGTCCTTCTTCACCTCCTACGTCCAGGAGGTCTTCATTGGGGACTACCAGGAACTGCGTACCCGGGAGCACCCCTTGTCCAAGCGCCAGCAGATCCTGGACGCCGTCACCGAAATCGACACGCAGCCCGAGCAGCGCAGCCGCTTGCTGGACTGGTATGTGAACCGACTCTCCAGTGGGGATGACAAGAAGGGCCAGGCCGCATTCCAGCGGGACCTACAGCGCCTGTACGAGCTGGACCGGATCGAGGAGTACCTGGAGCGACTGGACGAAGAGATCCGGGTCGCCAACCGGCGCGCGCTGGCCTTCCTGGAATACAAGCTGCGCGCGATCCGCCCCATCGACAACCTGCTGCGGCAGACCATGGACCGGTTAATTGCCAATCCCGACATCGATGTCGCCCCCGTGTTCCCGCCGGATGCCCTGATGGGCGGTGCCCGTCTGGCCCAGCCACGCAAGGAGGTGCCGCGGCTGGCGCCCACACCTTTGCGCCAAGTGATCATCTCCGACCGCACGCGCGCGATCGGCAACCTGGTGCGCCGCGCCCAGGAGCGCCGATCCATCACGCCCATGAAACTGCGCGCCTATGCTGAAAAAGTGCTGCAGGAAACGGCCGCTGCCGGCAGCGACGCCCTGCCTTGCGGGTCCATTGAGGACTTGCGAGCCTTTCAGGTCTTGACCAGCGTGGCCATGGCCACCAACTCGCGGATCCCCAGGCTGGAGATGGAAGGCCGGGCATCGGCCCCAGGCATGGAGCTTCGCTACACCAGCGACGAAGCCGCCGAGCACCCGTACTTGAGCGGCAAGCCATTCACACTGAGTTGGCGTAAGCGCCAGGCCAAGAACAGGGAGACCAAATGAGCAACCCACGGGACTGGGAAGATCTGGCCAGCAGGCTAGATGGTGTCTATACCGTCGAAGACTTCGAGACCGCCGCCTACCGACTGGTGGCTGAGCAGGTGATCTACCACTCCGACCGCAGCAGCCGGGTGACGTATGGAATCCTGGACCTCTACGAGCGCGAGTTCTCCAAAGTGCTGGCGCCGCTGGGTGTGTCACTGTCGATCAACCGGCAGCTGCGCTATGTCACCGCCCTCCCGCGGCACGCCAAGGCCGGTACCGCGACCGTGGCTCAGACACTGTTTGCCTTGGTGCTGCGCGGCTTGTACGACGAAGGCGTGCGCGCCGGCGGACTTACCGAAGACGGCGAGGTCCTGTGCGACTACATCGAGCTGCAAGAGAAGTTCCACCTTATGACCGGGCGTGACCTGCCCACCCGCGGCGAGCTCGACACCCTGCTGCGATCTGCCAAGCGTTGGGGCATCGCCCGGCGTCTGGAAGACGATGACAGCGGCCACCTGACGCCCCTGCAGGAGCAGTCAGCCGGCGGTGTGGCCATCCGCCCGGCCATCGTCGACGTGCTGGGTGAGACGGCCTTGATTCGGCTGGCGCAGTGGGGAGTAGCCAAGGATGAGGCGCATGTGGAGGGGGCAGCTGGCGAGCCAGTGGCGATCGAAGACAACCAGGGAATGAACAATGAAACGGCTTGAGAGCGTCAAACTGGTGCAGTTCCTGTTGTACGAGCAGCAGGAATTCCGTCTGGAAGAAATCACTGGTCTATTTGGCCGCAACGGCAGCGGCAAGAGCTCAGCGCTCGATGCGGTGCAGATCGCCATGATGGGCGCCAACAAGAATCAGATGCACTTCAATGCACAGGCCGACAACAAATCGCACCAGCAAAGCCGCACCCTGCGTTCTTATTGCCTTGGCCAGTACGGAGACACCATTGAACAGTGCGCGCGGCCGCAGGCCACCACTTACATCACACTGGTCTGGCGGGACACCGAGACCAATGAGCCGGTCTCCATGGGTGTGTGCATTGAGGCTTCGCTGAGCAACGAGGCGGAGAAGGTGTTGGGCCGCTATGTCATTCGCGGCGTAGAGCTCAGCATGTCAGAGCACCTGCAGACGGTGGACGGTGCCACCATGCCCCTGCCCTGGAGCAGTTTCCGCCATCGGTTGCTGGAGCAATCCAAGGTCACTGGTGAAGAACCGCTGTTTGACGATGGCGCCAGCTACGTCAAGCAAGTGCTGTTTATGCTGCGTGGCAAGGCGGGCCCTGCGTCCTACGACGCGTTTGCGCGCGCCTTCCGCTTCGCACTGCGCATGAGCTTCTCCAAGTCGGTGGATCAGATTGTTCGCAATGATGTGCTGGAGGACCGCCCCACCAATATCGCCCGATTCAAGCAGCTGGTGGAGACCTTCAAGCGGATCAACCTATTGGTCGAGGGCGTCGAGATCAAAATCAAGCAAGGCCAGGAGGTCAGTAAGAACTTTGAAGCTGCACTGGCCGAGGCGCGCAAATCCGCCACGTGGACGGGACTACAGGCCTCCGCGGCGTACGAGCTCAGCAACGCGGCCCACGAAATGCTGACGGGGCAAAAGTTTGACCAAGAGGGCGTGTTCGAAGAGTGCACCAAGGCCAGCACTAAAGCCGATCAGGTGCTGGAGGCCTGGACCCGCGAAGTGGCTCAACTGTCAGGCCTGCAGCAAGCCCATGCGGACCATGCCGAGAACGCGGGCGCTCAGCAGGATCTGGCGCAGGCGCAGATAAAAACCGCCCGCCAGGAACAAGAGCTGAAGGCGGAACTGCGTAGCTTCCGACAGCTGCTCCAAAACGCCAGTTCCAACGACTTGCTGGCCCAGTGGCAACCCGCGCTTGCGCAGGCCGCACAGCAGCTTGGTGCGTTCTCATGGGAGCAGAACCAAGTCGACCAGGATGCGCTGGGCCAGATCATCCGGGACCTTGGAGAAACGCTAAAGGCCGCTGGTGCACACCTGACTGAGGAGCACGACGTCATCAAGGAGCAGCTACGGATCGCCAAAGAGCGTCTCAATACCATCGGCCTGGGCATGGAGCGCGCCAATACCAACCGCGCGCAGGTCAGTACCCCGACGGCTTTACTGATGCATGAGTTCGCGGACCACGGATTGCACCCCACCCCCGTCTGTGACCTGGTGAAGGTGACCGATCCCAAATGGCAGCCAGCGATCGAAGCTTATCTGGCCAAGAACGTGGAGGCCATTCTGCTGCGGGACTCGCAGGAGGAGGAAAGAGCCTTTGGCATCTACCAGTCCTTGCAGGGCAAACGCAGTATCTACGGCGTCAAGATCGTGCGCTCCGACCGAGCCCGGCCTGGGCAGGGCCAGCCGGCCGCCGACACGGCGGCCAGCCTGATACAGGGCAGCAACCAGGTGGCCGTGGCCTACCTACGTGGCAAGCTGGGCAACCTCAAACGCGCGAATTCCGCCCAAGAGGCGCTGCGGGGCGAGCGAACCCTGACCCTGGACGGCATGCTGGTGGGGCCCGGAGACTTTGAGCGGCTACGCCTGGTGCCAGAGGCGGACCTGCAGATCGGCGCCGGCGCCAAAGGCCAGGTCGACGGACTCAGGGCCGAATCCCGCAAACTGAACCAACAGGTTGCTGACCTTCAAGGGCGCCAGGGCGACATTGATCGGATCCGCCTGGCGGTGCAAAGCTTGTCGTCCCCTGAGACCCTGCGCCTCCTACTTGGATCTGCCCGCCAGCTGGGCGAAGCGCTCACCGAGAGAGAACTCGCAGAGAAACGTATCGCTGGAAGCACCAGTGCCGAGTACCAGGCCCTGTCCGCCAAACTACGGGAACTGCAGGCGCGCAAGCCTCAGCTGGACACAGATTCCCGCAAAGCCCGTGATGCCGTTGTGCGGGCCGAGACAGAACTGGAGAGATTGACCAGGGAATGCGCAGCCAAGCTGCAGGAGCTCCAGGGCAAGCACACGGTGCACGAAACCTGCCGCAGCCATGCCGACTATGACCCGGAATATGCTTCCGATCGCTGGGACGCGCTGCTGGAGCAATATGGCGACGACTACCAAGCCATGGCCAACCAGTGCGAAACCCAGTCCAGACGCTGTAACACCGCCATGACGCGGCATCTGGGCCCGGCCCAAACGCTGCTTGGGACCTTCCTCACGGAGCACCGCGAAGCTATCAGCGATGAGGTGACGTCCGACTGGCGCAAAGCCAAGGAATGGATGGAGCAGCAAGTCAGCAGGCTGCAGAACACGGAGCTACCCCAGTACAAGGCCCAGGCGCAGGAAGCTTACCTTGCCTCGCAGAACACCTTCCGCCAGGACGTGGCATTGGCCCTCCACGCCAACCTCAAGTACCAGACCACGACCTTCAAGCGCTTGAATGCTGCGCTAAAAGCCTCCCCCGCCTTCACCAATGGGGAGCGGTACCAGTTCCAGGCCAAGGTGCGCCCAGACCTCATGCCACTGAAGAAGTTCATCGAGAACATCGCCGACTTCGGCGCCGACGGCAGTCTGTTTGGAGATGCCGGAGTCCGCCTAACTCAACGTCCCACAACATCCCAGTTCGTTTCTAAATAGTTGTTTAAAAACAGATATTTAGGATTCTATCCGTCCCACGTCATTTCAAGAAATTTCAGTCAATTTGGACTTACTGCGGGGGACAGCTCGTGGGACAATATTGCCAGTCCCCCGCAGATGAAAGTTAAGGCAACTATCTATTGACGTTGCTCCACCATGGGTCTAGGCATCAATCGACTCACCGCACTGAAAGTGCAGCGTCTCAAACAGCCCGGCTACCACGCCGACGGCGCAGGTCTGTACCTCTGCGTCAAGCCCAGCGGTGCCAAGAGCTGGATCTTTCGCTACCGCTTTGCCGGGCGCGAACGCGAGATGGGCCTTGGCAGTCTGGTCACCTTCGGTCTGGCCGACGCGCGCGAACGCGCCTTGGCGCAAAGGCGCCTGTTGGCCGATGGCAAGGACCCCCTGGACATCAAACACGCCGCCCAGGCGCGCCAGAGCCGGGCAGACGTGCTGGTGTTCGACACGGCGGCTGCGCGCTACATCGCCAGCCACCGTGCGGGCTGGAAGAACGCCAAGCATGCCGAACAATGGACCAACACGCTCGCCACCTATGCCTCCCCGGTGCTCGGTGCGCTGGCGGTATCCGAGAT
>NZ_JAMXAX010000059.1 GCF_023913775.1 Acidovorax facilis | reverse complement strand
GCTGGCTGCCGTAGTCGCCCTGCGCCTGATGGCCGACCGGCTGGAAACCGCTGCCGTGACCGCGGCGCTGGAGCAGGGGTGGTCGTGGACGCAGATCGCCCAGGCCCTGGGCGTGAGCAAGCAGGCAGCGCACAAGCGCCTGTCACCCCACATGCCCCAGGCCCCACAGACGTTCCGTTCTTGAGAAGGAGTTCTCGCCATGTTTCGCCAATTGCAACACCGCTTCCAGAGCATGCGCACGCTGAGCTGCCTGTGCACCAGCGCCGAGGCCCATGCCCGCGCAAGCGGCCAGGCCGCACCGGGGGCCGAGCATTTTCTGCTGGCCGCCATCGATCTTCCCGAGGGGTCGGCCCGGCGTGCGCTGGAGAGCGTGGGGGCCGACCCCGCCGCCGTGCGGGATGCGATCGAGCAGCAGTACCGCGATGCGCTCCAGGACATGGGACTGAATGCGCCCCTGCCGCAGGCACAGGCCCTCGCGCCACCGGTTCCAGGCCTCTACCGGGCCCAGCCCTCGGGCCAGGAGGTCATGCAGACGCTCGCGCGCTCCCGCAAGGACCAGGGCGGCCCCCTTCTGGGGGCCCACGTAGTGGCAGTGGTGGCCACCATGCCGCAAGGCGTGGCGGCGCGCACACTGCGTGCCATGGGCATCGACGCAGGCCAGCTGGCGGCTGCAGCGCAGGCCCAGGTGCCATTGGCAACGGGCGCAGCCGCCTGACCCGGGTTCAGCGCATCAACGTACCGGCCCCATCGCCGCCCGCATAGGCCTCCAGTCCAATGGCCACCACGGTGGCCACGTCGTGGCCTACTTCGGTCCGGAACTCGGCTTCTGCCTGTGCCACGGCATCCCGGAACGCCTGCAGCCACGCCAGGCCCGTGGTCGTGAAACACACGCGGCGCGCGCGCGCGTCGAGCGGGTCGGCCTCGCGCGTGACCAGACCCCAGGCCTCGCACTGGTCCACCAGGTTGGCCATGGCCTGCTTGGTCATGCCCGCACGCTGGGCCAGGTCAGTCAGCCGGTCGCCCGGCAGCGCCAGGTGGCGCGTGATGTGCACATGGGCTGCACTCACCTGGTCGCGCGCGGCCAGGTTGGACAGCGCCAGCGGCACTTCCACGTTGTGCGCCATGAGCTGCAGCACGCGCGCGTCGAAACGGCGCATGGCGTGGCCGAACAGGCGGCCCAGGTGGGTCTGGCGCCAGCCGTCTTCGGCAGGGGATGGAAGGGACAAATCAGGCATCACCGAATTGTCAGGCAAACTGACTAAATTATCCTTGAATGCCTTCCAATAGCTCGCATAAACTACTGTTCAAGCATCCAGCCTGTGATTAATTGCAGAGCAATGCAAACATCCAACCTGTTGTTTTTCAAGGAGTTTTCTCATGGACGTCGCAGTCAAAGGCACCAACCCCGCATTGCCCGTGAACACCGAAAAGGCCAAGGCCCTGGCCGCCGCGCTCGCCCAGATCGAGAAACAATTCGGCAAGGGCACGATCATGCGCCTGGGTGAAGGCGAGGTGATCGAGGACATCCAGGTGGTCTCCACCGGCTCGCTGGGCCTGGACATTGCCCTGGGCGTGGGCGGCCTGCCCCGTGGCCGGGTGGTCGAAATCTACGGCCCGGAATCCTCGGGCAAGACCACGCTCACGCTGCAGGTGATTGCCGAGATGCAAAAACAGGGCGGCACCTGCGCGTTCGTGGATGCGGAACATGCCCTGGATGTGCAATACGCCCAGAAGCTCGGGGTGCAGCTGTCCGACCTGCTGATCAGCCAGCCCGATACCGGCGAGCAGGCGCTGGAGATCGTGGACAGCCTGGTGCGCTCGGGTGCTGTGGACCTGATCGTCATCGACTCGGTCGCAGCCCTCACGCCCAAGGCCGAAATCGAAGGCGAAATGGGCGACGCCCTGCCCGGCCTGCAGGCCCGCCTGATGAGCCAGGCGCTGCGCAAGCTGACCGCCACGATCAAGAAGACCAATTGCATGGTCATCTTCATCAACCAGATCCGCATGAAGATCGGCGTGATGTTCGGCTCGCCTGAAACCACCACCGGCGGCAACGCGCTCAAGTTCTACGCCTCCGTGCGCCTGGACATTCGGCGCACCGGCACCATCAAGAAGGGCGACGAAGCCATCGGCAACGAAACCAAGGTCAAGGTGGTCAAGAACAAGGTGTCGCCCCCGTTCAAGACGGCTGAGTTCGACATCCTGTTCGGTGAAGGCATCAGCCGCGAGGGCGAGATCATCGACATGGGCGTGACCGCCAAGATCGTCGAGAAGTCGGGCGCCTGGTATGCCTACAACGGCGAGAAGATCGGCCAGGGCCGCGACAACGCGCGCGAGTTCCTGCGCGAGAACCCCGACCTGGCCCGTGAAATCGAGAACAAGGTGCGCGAAGGACTGGGCATTGCGCTGCTGCCCGACGCACTGCAAGCCCCTGCCGCCGCCGCGAACGAGTGAACTCCGAAACTTCAAACAAAATAGGCCTCCAGCGCTTGATTGACAAGCGCTGACAGCTATCAAATTTGAAGCACAGAGATTCATGGGATTCACCACGCTCTCGCTCAAGGGCCGGGCCCTGCGCCTTTTGAGCCAGCGGGAACATTCCCGCAGCGAGCTGGCCACCAAGCTGGCACCCCACGCGGAGAGTCCCGAGGAGCTGGCCGCCCTGCTGGACCTGCTGGTGGAGCAGGACTGGCTGAGCGACCAGCGCGCGGCCCAATCCCTGGTGCATCGCCGGGGCCCCCGCCTGGGTGCCGCCCGCCTGGTCCGGGAACTGCGCACCCGGGGCGTGGCCGATGAGCTGGCGCGCGAGGCCACGGCCCCGCTGCTGGCCACCGAGGTGCAGCGCGCGCGCGAGGTATGGCAGCGCAAGTTTGGCCAGGTGCCTCTGGACATGAAAGAACGCTCGCGCCAGGTCCGCTTCCTGATGGCACGCGGCTTCACGATGCATGCCATCCAGAAAGCCATTGGGGGCGATACGGACGGCGACACGAATGACGAGGACCCTGGCGGCGCCACCTGACCAAACCAGGCAGCGTCCATAGACCAGGCCCGGTCAGCGCTGTGTTGTCAACTCTGCAGAGGTACTGCTGGCTGAGGGTGCCGCAAGCACCTCGGGGGGCAAGGGCACCCACCGGGCATCCAGGCCATTGGGGTCCACCACATACACGATGGCCTGGCCCGAGCCTCGGTCGCTCAGGATGCCCGTGATCCATGGGGCATGCGCAGACACGCTGCCGGGCACTGGGTGCACGCTGTCCTGCGACACCACGCCCACCAGACGCTCCACCAACAGCACCACCGGGCGGCCCTGGCTCTTGACCACGACCGCCACGGCCCGCCGAGGGTCGGCCAATGCAGACAGGCCCGCAATGCGGCAGGCATCATAGGCGGGCGCCATGCGGGTGCCGCCTTCGTGGGCAATCTCCAACATGCCGGCCAGCTGCCCCGGGCCCGGCACCTGCACCAGGCGCGCGGCCGACATGGCCTGCTGCACGTGCATGCTGTCAATGGCCAGCAGCAGAGCGCCACAGGCCACCACACCATAGCGGCGTACATTGCCGCCCGCCCCCTGCACAGATGACTGCGGCAAGGCCAGGGCACCGCCGCTGGCCACGGCGGGCTGCACTGGCATCAGCAATACGGAGTACACGGGTTCCCGGTATCCATCGTCGCGCTTGAATTCCCGGTATCCGGTGCTGACCGCCACACCCGCCAGATAGTCCCGCCCTTGCCAGTGCACGCGCTGCGCGGTGGCGGGCAGGACAGACGCAGTCGCCGCAGAGGAAGTTCTTGCGCCCTGCCCGGGCTGCCGCCCTGCGGCGGCGGGTGGCACTGCGGCCCGTGCGATATCTGCCACAAAAGGCAGCACAGGTTGGGCACCGCCCAGAGCGGCATCCGGGCCATCCTCGTCAGCGCTGGCCAGCACGCGTCCCTGCGCATCGGTGAAGAAGCCGCGCATGCCCTGGCCCTGCGGCAGTGCGTCGCACAGCATGGCCTTCAGCTCGGTGGCGCAGTTGAAAGCCAGCGCGATGCCGCCCACCACCGGGCCGCCCGGCGCAGCGCGCAGCGCGGCGCAGTACACATAGGCGGGCAAGCCATCGGCCAGCGCCTGGGGCTGCATGGGCGACACGGCGTAGGCCTGCGAACCTTGCAAGGCCAGGGTGCGCCGGACCAGGTCGGCATCCAGCTGCAGGTCGGCGGGCAGCGTGTTGGCATCGCAGGACACGGCCACCACGAGCCCCTGGCGGTCAAACAGCGCCACGCGCCGGTACACCGTGTAGAGGCTGTTGAGGTGCGCGAGGATCTGTGCCGCGCGCTGTGCTGCAGCGGCTGATTGCCCGGGCGCGCCCCGCGCCTGGATGTCACCCAGCGCATGGGCCAGTTCTTCGGACAGCGCCCACCAGCGGCAGTCGTTGGCACGTTCGTAGAGGTTGCGGTCCATGATGCGGACCGCCAGGCCGGCATGGGCCTTCATCTCGGCGCGGCGCCCTGCCAGCAGCAGTCCGCGCAGTTCCTGGATGGCACCGTCGAAGACGGCAATGGTGTCCTTGCCCGTGCGCCCGATCTGGTCAAACACGGCATGGATCGACGAGCCTGCACTCACCGCCGATTCGGCCACCTTGCCATTCCAGATCACGCGGGTAAGCCCTTCTTCGATGGCGCGGGCGCGTTCCACAATGGCGCGCAGCATGGGATCATCCACCTCCATGCGCGCCGCCTCAGCCGTCGCCGGCGCGCCACCGCCCCCTGCAGACTCCTGCATACCTTGCTCGCCCTTGAACGCCGCATCCAGCCGCACCAGCGCCACCGCCCGCCAGGGCAGGCCTTGGTAGCCCTGGTAGCCCCGGGTGGTGCGCGCCTGCGCCAGGTAGTCGTGGCCCCGGTGGGTGCAAGGGCGGGCGTCAAGCGACTGCAGAGAGCCAGTGGCCAGGACCTCGCCCACCGAGAATTCAGCGGGCTTGCTGGACGCAATGACACGGTCACTGCCATCCACGAGCAGCAGCGCCACGCGGTCCTCGGGGTCGCGCAGGTCGGCAAAGATCGACTCCAGCTCGGAATGGAGTCCAAAGCGCAGCACCACGGCCCCGCAGGCGCGCCCCTGCGCCGATACAACGCGGTGCACATACAGCAGCAGATCGCCTTCGCCGGGATACCAGCCCGAGGCACCGTAGTGCTCGCCATAACCGGGCCTGTCCATCGCACCCCGCCACCACGATGGCTCCTGCACAACCAAGGCCTCGGTCACCTGCCGGTCTTGCAGGCCCAGCAACGGATGGGCACAGGCATCCAGCAGCAGGATGTCGTCATAGACGGTGTATTTGGCGCGGTACTCTTGCAACCGCTGGCGCAGCAGCGTGGCGGCATCGGGGTCGCCTTGGACTGCCGCAGCCTCCACAAAAGCCACCAGCGGTCCATCGGTGGCGATGAAGCCGACATCGGCCGTGCGCTCGAAAAGGTTGCGCACCAGAATATCGATGGCCACCTGGGCGCGGGACGCCAGGTCGCCCATGCGGTTGCTCAGGTGGGTGGTGGCAATGTGCTCCACCATCTCCTGGGCCAGCGTGGCGAACGCGGTACGCGTCTGGTCCAGTGTATGCAGGAAACCCGCCGCCTCGCCCGGGCACACGATGCGTGCAGTGGTGTCGATGACCTCCCAGCGAAGATCCAGGCGCTGCAACGCAGCTTCGAGCTTCTGCAGCGACCGCATCTGCGGCGCCACGATGTCATAAGACAGTGGAAAACCCATCAGCCCCCCCAAACATACGGCGTGCGCCAGTGGGCCTGGCGTGGTCAGCGGTCTGGAATCAGCTTAATCGATTCCGCCGGGGACGCCCATAGAAAAAACGCGCCAGGTCTGGCGCGTCGAAAACCTGCCGGGCAGACAGGAGGGTGGGGAAACCCGTAGCGGTTCAGAGACCGAGCATCAGCTGCAGGTTCTGCACTGCGGCGCCGCTGGCACCTTTGCCCAGGTTGTCCAGGCGCGCGATGACCACGGCCTGCCGGTATTGCTCGTTGGCAAACACGCGCAGCTCCAGCCTGTTGGTGTCGGTCAGCGTGTCGGCGGCGAGCTTCAAATCATCGGTAGGCGGCAGTACGCTGACCCACTGCTCGGGCGTGTTGGTGCGGCTGTAGTGACCGGCCAGCGCGTCGTGCAGGTCGCTGGCCTTGGGGGCTCCGGGCAGCAGGTCCAGGTGCAGCGGCAACTGCACCAACATGCCCTGGCGGAAGTTGCCCACGGCGGGGATGAACACCGGGCGGCGTGTGAGGCCGGTGTAGCGCAGGATCTCGGGAATGTGCTTGTGCGTCAGGCCCAGGGCGTAGGCCTCATACGGCGCTGCAGTGCCTGCCTCGTACGCTTCGATCATGGTGCGGCCGCCGCCGGAATAGCCCGACACCGAAGGCAGGCTCAAAGGGTAGTCCGCAGGGATCAGGCCGGCGTCCACCAGCGGGCGCAGCATGGCAATCGCGCCCGTGGCGTAGCAGCCGGGGTTGGAGACACGGGTGGCGTCGCGCACCGCCTGCGCCTGCGATGCAGCGAGTTCTGGAAACCCGTACACCCAGCCATCGGCCGTGCGGTGGGCCGTGCTGGCGTCGATCACCTTGACCTTGCGGCCCGAGCTGCGCTCGATCTCGTCCACCATGGCCACGGTGTCGCGCGCCGCATCGTCGTGCAGGCACAGCACCACCAGGTCGACCCCCGCGATCAGGTCGCGTTTGGCGGCCGGGTCTTTGCGCAACTCGGGCGCAATGCTGACCAGCTCGATCTGCGGCATGGCCTGCAGGCGCTCGCGGATCTGCAGGCCCGTGGTACCGGCTTCGCCATCGATAAAGACTTTGGACATGGAGGTGCTCCTGCAAAAAGGCGGCAGCGGCTGCCGGAATAGAAAAGAGAAAAAGGGGGAATGGGAAGGCTACCAGCCCAGCCCAGGGTGTAAGTTAGGCACAAGGATGGTGCGTTGCAACATGATACAGTCGCGGGTTGCCATGTCCCAAGCCCGCGGCCAGACATCTGTTCATGGTAAACGGGTAACTACCACCCTTCCCTGAGAGAGACCTCATGAAGATTCACGAATACCAAGGCAAGGAAATCTTGCGCAATTTTGGTGTGCCCGTTCCGCGTGGCATTCCCGCATTCACGGTGCAAGAAGCCGTTGAAGCAGCCCAGAAGCTCGGCGGCCCCGTGTGGGTGGTCAAGGCCCAGATCCACGCCGGTGGCCGTGGCAAGGGCGGCGGCGTGAAGGTTGCCAAGACCATTGACGACGTGAAGGCACGCGCCAGCGACATCCTGGGCATGCAGCTGGTCACGCACCAGACGGGCGCTGAGGGCCAGAAGGTTCGCCGCCTGTACATCGAAGACGGCGCCGACATCAAGAACGAACTGTATGTGTCGCTGGTCACCGACCGCGCCACGCAAAAGGTCGCCCTGATCGCTTCGAGCGAAGGCGGCATGGACATTGAGGAAGTGGCCCACTCCACCCCCGAGAAGATCATCACCGAGATGATCGACCCGCTGGCCGGCATCACCGAAGCCCAGTCGCGCAAGGTGGCTGCTGCCATCGGCCTGACCGGCGCCTCCGTGGACCAGGCCGTGGACATCTTCGCCAAGATCTACAAGTGCTACATGGACACCGATGCGTCGCTGGTGGAAATCAACCCGCTGAACTGCGACTCCAAGGGCAACCTGATGGCCCTGGACGCGAAGTTCAACTTTGACGCCAACGCGCTGTTCCGCCACCCCGAAATCGTGGCCTTCCGCGATCTGGACGAAGAAGATCCGGCCGAAGTGGAAGCTTCCAAGTTTGACCTGGCCTACATCAGCCTGGACGGCAACATCGGCTGCCTGGTGAACGGCGCCGGCCTGGCCATGGCCACCATGGACACCATCAAGCTGTTCGGCGGCGAACCGGCCAACTTCCTGGACGTGGGCGGCGGTGCCACCCCCGAGAAGGTGACCGAAGCCTTCAAGATCATGCTCAAGAACCCCAAGGTCGAAGGCATTCTGGTCAACATCTTCGGCGGCATCATGAAGTGCGACACCATCGCCACCGGCGTGATCACCGCCTGCAAGGCCGTGAACCTGTCCGTGCCGCTGGTCGTGCGCATGAAGGGCACGAACGAAGAACTGGGCAAGAAGATGCTGGCCGAGTCCGGCCTGCCCATCATCGCCGCAGACACCATGGCCGAAGCTGCGACCAAGATCGTCGCTGCCGTTAAGTAATGACCTTGGGGACAGATCTTTAGCTCTGTCCCCAACTGACTAGGACGAGAAACATGTCGATCTACATCAACAAAGACACCAAGGTCATCACCCAGGGCATCACGGGCAAGACGGGCCAGTTCCACACCGAGAAGTGCCAGGAATACGCGAACGGCAAGAACGCCTTCGTGGCTGGCGTGAACCCCAAGAAGGCGGGCGAGTCGATCTTCAACATCCCGATCTACGCCTCCGTCAAGGAAGCCGCCCAGCAGACCGGCGCCACCGTCTCGGTGATCTACGTGCCGCCCGCAGGCGCTGCCGACGCGATCTGGGAAGCCGTCGAAGCCGACCTGGACCTGGCGATCTGCATCACCGAAGGCATTCCGGTCAAGGACATGCTGATGGTGCGCAACAAGATGAAGGCCAAGGAAGCCGCTGGCGGCAAGAAGACGCTGCTGCTGGGCCCCAACTGCCCTGGCCTGATCACGCCCGACGAAATCAAGATCGGCATCATGCCCGGCCACATCCACCGCAAGGGCCGCATCGGCGTGGTGTCCCGCTCGGGCACGCTGACGTACGAAGCCGTGGCCATGCTGACCGAAGTCGGTCTGGGTCAATCGAGCGCTGTGGGCATTGGTGGCGACCCCATCAACGGCCTCAAGCACATCGACGTGATGAAGGCTTTCAACGACGATCCAGACACCGACGCCGTGATCATGATTGGCGAAATCGGCGGTCCTGACGAAGCCGAAGCCGCCCAGTGGTGCAAGGCCAACATGAAGAAGCCTATCGTGGGCTTCATCGCTGGCGTGACGGCCCCTCCCGGCAAGCGCATGGGCCACGCTGGCGCGCTGATCTCTGGCGGTGCCGACACGGCCGACGCCAAGCTGGCCATCATGGAAGAGTCGGGCTTCATCATCACCCGCAATCCTTCGGAACTGGGCAAGCTGCTCAAGGCCCAGCTGAAGTAAATCTCGCTGCGCCCGTCCGCGTCACCGCGGACACCTCGGGCTTGAGGGCTTGAGGGCTCGCAGAGGAAGGCGAATTCCAAAAAAAGCGCCCAGAACCAACGTTCCGGGCGCTTTTTTGCATGGGAAGACCAAAGTGTGCCTGGGTGGCTCGTCGCGTTAGGGTGACAAAAATGGCACACCCGATTCACGCATCCTGCCTGCCCCGACAAGAACCGCCATCGAATCCTCGATGAACCACCCATCGCATGCGGTTCGGGGTCACACCAAGCCCCCGGCAGCCCCGGCTTAAATATTGCTTTGAACAGCTCTCAATACAGAGAGTGGAATATCAGCAAGTGGGACGAACAACCTCGGGGCGGTGGCTTGGCATGTGGCGTACCGATGGTTTGCGGGGCGCATTGGCTGCGGCGGTGCTGGTTGCACTGTGCGCAGCCACGGGTGTGTTCCAGTGGCTGGAGTACCGCGTGTATGACGCTGCGACCAGCATCCACACGCCAGCCCCGTTGCCTGAAATTGCCATCATTGGCATCGACGATGCCAGCCTTGAAAGCTTGGGCAACGGCCCCTGGTCACGGGATGTCTACGCCAAGTTGATCGACCAGCTTTCGGCGGCTGGCGCCAAGACCATTGTCCTGACCCCGTCTTTTGCCGAACCCCAGTCCGACCGTGGCCTTGCCTACCTTCGCAAAATGCGGGACACGATGGCGCGGGCGGGGGACACATCCCCGCTGGCGACGGAGTTGAGCCGCACCGTAGACGAGGCGGAGAAGGCTCTGGATTCTGACGCGCGCCTGGCCGCCAGCATCCAACGGGCCGGCAACGTATTCCTGGCTTCGCGCTACACCCTGGCGGGCGGTGCCCGCACGCCGCTGCCCGCCTATGCGCACCGCAGCGTTTTGCCGAACCCTGCGAGCTTTGCGATCCCCGCCACATCGGCGCAAAACCCGGTCGCTGGGATCGGTTCGGTGGCGGCAGGCGTTGGTCATCTTTCGGTCGCCCTGGACGAAGATGGTCACCTTCGCGGCATTCCCCTTCTGCTGCGGTACGACGACGTCGGCGTGCCCTCCTTGGCCTTGCTCGCGGCGAGGCACAGTCTGCATCTGGGCCAAAACGAACTGCGGGTTCAGACGGAGCCTCAGGGCATTCGCATGGGTGGGCTGCACGTTGTGACCGACGGTTCGGCGGTGATGCATCCGCGATTTCACGCAGCGCCGGACGGTGCCTCCGCATTCCCTGTGGTGTCTTTTGCCCAGGTATCCAGCGGCAAGATTCCGCCGCAGGACTTCAAGGACAAAGTGGTACTGGTGGGTGAGACAAGCAACGCGCTGGTCACCCCGTGGGTCCAGTCCGGCGCGCGCACGATGTATCCCGTGGAGATGCTGGCGCAAACGCTGTCGGCCATACGGCTGGGCCTCGGGGTGCAACGACCTGAGTGGGTATGGACGATGTCCTGGGGCAGCGCACTGGGAGCATTGCTCTTTGTTGCGCTGGCCCTTCCGAGACTCTCTCGTCCAGCCGGGGGAGTGCTGGGCGCAGGGCTCCTGCTCCTGCTCGTCGCCACTGAGTGGGGCCTGCTGCGTTACGCAGGGTTCTGGATTCCTTTGGCGCCCGGCGTGCTGGCTTTGTTGGGAGGCATCACAGCCTTTGCCGTGCTGGGCAAGCTCAGCGCAAGAGGTACGCCCCCATCAGCGGAAACCGCCGAAACCGATCGCATGATGGGGCTTGCGCTGCAGGGGCAGGGCCAATTGGACATGGCCTTCGAGCGCTTGCGCCGAGTGCCGCCCAGCGATGCCCTGATGGACAACCTGTACCACCTGGCTCAGGACTTTGAGCGCAAGCGCAACTTTGCCAAGGCCAAGTCCGTCTACAAACACATCCTGCAGCACAACAAGGGATACAAGGATGCCCATGCACGGTACAAGCGTGTGCGGGCGCACTTGCAGAAGGAAACTGGCGCCCCGTCCAGCACACCCGCATCGATTCCCCCCACCCCAGCGCCGCGCCTGCCAGGTGATGCCGCAACCGGCATACCGATGCTGGGCCGCTATCAGATAGACAGGGAGATTGGCAAAGGGGCGATGGGCGTGGTCTACCTGGGAAGAGACCCAAAGATTGGACGCGTGGTTGCCATCAAGACCCTGGCGCTCGGCGAAGAGTTCGAGGGCGACGCACTCATCGACGCCAGAGCCCGGTTCTTTCGCGAGGCAGAAACAGCGGGGCGCCTGCAGCACCCCTGCATCGTGACGATCTTTGATGCTGGCGAGGAACACGATCTGGCTTACATCGCCATGGAGTTCCTCAAGGGCGCAGACCTGGCGCGGGCCTGCCATGCTGGGCATCTTCTACCGGTGGCCACGGTGCTTTCCATCGGAGCACGCGTTGCCGAGGCGCTGGACTATGCCCACGCACACAACGTGGTGCACCGCGACATCAAGCCTGCCAACATCATGTTCGACGCCGCCACGGATGCCGTGAAGGTGACGGATTTTGGCATTGCACGCATCACGGATTCCAGCAAGACACGCACAGGACTGGTTCTGGGAACCCCGAGTTTCATGTCACCGGAACAACTCGCAGGCAAGAAGGTAGATGGCCGGTCAGACCTCTACTCATTGGGTGTCACGTTGTTTCAGCTGCTGACGGGCTCGCTGCCGCTGCGCGGGGAGTCGATGACGGAGCTGATGCACAAAATCGCCAACGCGGAGGCGCCCGACATTCGGCAGCTGCGTCCCGAGCTTTCCCCCGCCGTGGCGCGCGTGGTGGCCCAGGCCCTTCAGAAACGCCCGGAGGCCCGGTACCAGACGGGCCGGCAATTTGCCGCCGACCTGCGGCTGGCGGGCGTGGCAGCCGGACAGGCGGGATCGCCGGAGCCGGGAGCAGTCGTCTATGATGCGGACCGCGATGCAACAGGGCATGAAATGGCGGATTTTCAGAGAACCGTGATGGAGCAACCCGCTGGGCGGGGCGCGGCGTTCCCGCCGATTTCAGGCGCCCGATGACGCTCGCCCCAACATCCATGACCTACGAATTTTTCGCACGCACCGACAAAGGCCGCGTGCGCACCAACAACGAAGATGCGGTGGCGGTCGACCGGGATGCTCAGGTCGCCATCCTCGCTGATGGCATGGGCGGATACAACGCTGGTGAAGTGGCAAGCGGCATGGCCACCACCTTCATCCGCACCGAGATGGCCCGCTGGTTGGGGCAAGCCGGCAGCACCCCCCAATCGACCGACGTGCGGCGAGCCCTGGAGATCTGCGTCGAGAACGCCAACCATGCCATTCTGGGTGCCTCGCTTTCCAACCCCCAATATGCGGGAATGGGCACCACGCTGGTGGTCGGGGTTTTCCACGGCAGCCGCCTCATCCTCGGACATATTGGCGACTCCCGCTGCTATCGCCTGCGCGATGGCACCCTGCAACAGATCACACGTGACCACTCCTGGCTCCAGGAACAGGTTGATGCCGGCCTGCTTACAGCGCAGCAAGCCGCGCTGTCGTCCAACCGCAATCTCGTTACCCGTGCGCTGGGCGTAGAGCCCAATGTCATGATGGAAGTCAACGAGTTTCAGGTGGCCCCCAATGACTTGTTCCTAATGTGTTCAGACGGCCTCACGGACATGGTCGCTGACTCAGACTTGGCGGAGCTGGTGCGAACACCACTGCCTTTGGAGGAAAAAGCCACATTGCTCATCGACACTGCCAATGCGAACGGTGGGCGTGATAACGTCAGCGTACTGCTGGTGCAAGCGGCTGCGGGGGGCAAGAAACGCGGCCTTATGTCCCGATTGCTAGGGGCCGCGTAAGTGGCGCCGACTACAACAATTACTCATCACATCAGGAGTGGATCATGCCCAGAATGATCGTTTCAATCGACGGGGTTGTCATCAAGGAAGTGCGACTGACCAAAGAGCGCACTACGCTCGGCCGCCGCCCTTACAACGACATCGTGATCGATAACCTCGCCGTGAGCGGCGAACATGCCGTCATTCACATGGCAGGCCAGGATGTGGAAATTGAAGACCTGGGGAGCACCAACGGCACCTACGTCAACGCCAAGGCTGTCAAGCGCCAAGAACTGCGCAATGGCGATACCGTTGAGGTGGGCAAGTACAAGATCCGTTTCCTGCACGAGGCTGAAGGGCAAAACTTCGAGAAGACCATGATCTTCAAACCGGGAATGGTGCCTCCGTTGGGCACGGCCTCCCGGCCTGCCCCGCTGGGTGCTGCCGCTGCCCCGCCCATCTCAGGGGTCATCCGTGTGATGTCTGGTGCCGCTGCGGGGCGGGAAGTGTCGCTGCAAAAGGTGGTTACCACCATCGGCAAACCTGGCGTTGCCGTGGCCTCCATTACTAAGCGGCATCAGGGCTTTGTGCTGGCCCATGTCGAGGGCCCCGACATGCCTCTGCTCAATGGTGCTTCCATCGGCACATCTCCTGTACCTCTCAAACACGGTGATCGGCTGGAGTTGGCAGGTACGGAGATGCAGTTCGAACAAAGCTGACGGCCGCACCCGGGCCTCGCGCCCCATCTGGCAATTCATCTGCCGACCTTGTCGCCGGAACCCATGCAATCCAGACTTTTGCATCTGTTCCGACGGCACGCTCGCCGCACGGCAGTCACCCTGATTCCGTTAGCGTTTGCACTGCTGCACATTTCAGGCGCCCTTCATCTCCAGGTGCTGGAGCGGCTCGAAAACATCATCTACGACACCCGGCTGCGTGCGACCATGCCGCGAACGCTGGACGAGCGTATCGTCATCGTTGATATTGACGAAAAAAGCCTTGATAGGGTGGGGCATTGGCCTTGGGGACGGGACAAGCTTGCTGCTTTGACGCAGGAGCTGTTTGAACGGCAACAGGTCGCGCTGGTGGGGTTTGACGTCCTCTTCGCCGAAGCAGACGGAAGCTCAGGCCTCGCAAACCTGGAGCGGTTGGCCAAAGGGCCTTTGCGGGCGCAGACGGGCTTCAAGGAACAACTGGCGCGCCTGGCTCCCACTCTTGACTACGACGCACTCTTTGCCCAAGCTCTGCAAGGCCGACCTGCAGTTCTGGGCTACTACTTCACCAGTGACCGGGACGGGAGAACAAAAGGTGTTCTACCCCCTCCTGCCTTGCCCACCGAGAGACTTCGTGGTCTCCCATTGCGGGCCACCTCCTGGGGTGGATACGGCAGCAACATTGAAAAACTGGCCAATGCTGTGCCTGCTGCGGGTTTTTTCAACTCGGTTACCGATGACGATGGCGTAGTCCGGTCCCTTCCTCTCCTTGCGGAGCACCAGGGAAAGTACTACGAATCCTTGGCGCTTGCGATGTTTCGCACACTGCTTGGCTTGCCGGAAGTACATCCCAACTATGTCAGCGCCGCCCCCCAAGGCACCCACGACACCTTGCACAGCATCGTGCTGCGCCAGCATGGCCGCGAACTTGCGCTGCCTGTAGACGACCGGCTAGCAACACTGATCCCCTTTCGCGGCCCCGGCGACGTGAGCGGTGGGTCATTCCGCTACGTTTCCGCGTCGGATGTACTGGAGGGCAAACTGCCTGCCAACAACCTGCAAGGCCAACTGATTCTGGTGGGCTCAACAACCCCCGGTCTGCTCGACCTGCGCGTAACCCCCGTAGGCCGAACCTATCCCGGCGTGGAAACCCACGCCAATATGCTGTCCGCCTTTCTCGATGGCAAAAGCATCGTGCGACCCGACTACGCGGTGGGCTTTGACGCTGCACAACTGCTCTGCGCAGGTGTTTTGCTGGCCCTCGCCCTGCCCGCGCTGTCAGCCACCTACGCGGTGCTTCTCAGCCTGGGGGTGGTTGCAGCGCTGGCAGGCCTCAACCTGTGGCTTTATCTCGCCCAAGGCTTGGCAATGCCACTGGCGACGGTAATCGTGATGGCGGTACTGGCATTTGCGCTCAACATGGTCTACGGCTACTTTGTGGAAAGCCGATCCAAGCGGGAACTGGCTGCGCTGTTTGGCACTTACGTGCCACCCGAGTTGGTGGACGAGATGGTCAAGCAGCCAGAAAACTACAGCATGCAAGCCACCAGCCGTGAACTGACCGTCATGTTCTGCGACATGCGGGGGTTCACCGCCATGTCAGAGCAGATGGAGCCCCTGCAGCTGCAAGCCCTGCTCAACGACGTGTTCAGCCAGTTGACCCACATCATTCGCAGCCACAGAGGCACCATCGACAAGTACATGGGGGACTGCGTCATGGCGTTTTGGGGAGCGCCGGTGCCAACCGCAGAACACGCGCAACTGGCAGTGCAGGCAGCGCTGGACATGGAGCGTGCGGTTGAGCAGATCAACCTGTTGCACCGAGAGCGCGGGCTCCCCGAGATTGGTATCGGGATTGGCCTGAATACCGGCACCATGTGCGTGGGCGACATGGGTTCGGACATCCGACGCAGTTACACGGTCATTGGTGACGCGGTCAACTTGGGATCACGCTTGGAAGGCTTGTCCAAACACTATGGCGTGCGCACCGTGGTGAGCGAAACTACCCACTCCCAGGTACCCCAGTTCGCCTGGCAGGAACTCGACCGCGTGCGCGTCAAGGGCAAGGCCCAGGCGGTCGTTATCTACACGCCAATGTCCCCCCTAGACACGCTATCCCCGGCGCGGGCCTCAGAAATATCCACTTGGCAACACTTTCTCGCAGCATATCGCGCCCAGGACTGGACACAATGCGGCACACTGCTGACAGACTTGCTGCACAACGCCCCGCACTCCTCGCTCTATGGCCTGTATGCCAACCGCGTGCAGGCCCTGAGAGGGCAGCCTTTCGATCCCGGGTGGGACAGCGCCACCAGTTTCGATACCAAGTAAGCCAATGAACAACGAATAGGACAAGGCGGGTTCATGAAGGTTCGCGTACTGGGTTGCTCCGGAGCCATTGCCAAAGATTGCCGGACTACCTCATTTCTAATTGACGACAGCATCCTGATAGACGCCGGCACCGGCGTGGGCGACCTCACGCTGGAGCAGATGCGCCGCATCGACCATGTGTTCCTCACGCATTCGCACCTCGACCACATCGCGGCGCTGCCGCTGATGCTTGACGCTGTTTCGTCTCTACGCAGCACTCCCGTGCAGGTCCACGCCCTGCCTGCCACGCTGGACGCCCTGCGCCAGCACGTCTTTAACAACACCATATGGCCCGACTTCACCCGCATCCCGACGCCTGAGGCGCCCTTTTTGCAACTGCTGTCCTTGGCCGTGGGCAACCGACTGACCGTGGCTGGCACCGTGCTGGAGGTACTCTCCGCCCGCCACAGTGTGCCCGCTGTGGGCTATGCTGCGCGCGGCACCAGCGGCTGGTGGGTCTATAGCGGCGACACCGGAGGCCAGAACCCGGACTTCTGGCAGCGTGTTAACACACTGCACCAGTCTGAGGACGGGGTGGCCGCGCTGTTCATCGAAACCGCCTTCAGCAACCGCGAGCATGATCTGGCCAGCAAAAGCCTGCACCTGTCACCCGCCACACTGGCCCAGGAGCTGCAGGCCTTGCCCCCCAGCGCCCACCAGTTCCCCATCTACATCACCCACGCCAAGCCGCAGGAAAGTGGTCTCATCATGAGCGAGGCCAACGCGCTGGAATGCGGGGCGTTCCAGCTGATTGATCTTCAGAAAATCGAGGTGCTAGAGGTGTAGGAAACATCCAAAAGCGCGACCTACGGCCTCGACCGTTGGCGGACTCTGCGCCGCAATCCTTCTCTTTTGCATGGGAGTAAACGGTAGCCATGGACAACGCTGAAAGCCTCATGATTGAACACCTGAAGCGATTTCAGACTTCGGGCACCTTGCATCGGTGGAGGAATAGCAACAAGAGCAGGTCGATGAGTTCTGGAAGCGGCGTGAGTACATTGAAATACGTCTTGAACTGCATGCTTGAATTGCAGTCCGCTGAATCGAAGAAGGCCCACATCTGCGGGCCTTTAACTTTCTCATAAGTCACTTTCTTGGCGAGACACTCGCGGGAACACCTAACGTTCAGAACCTGTCGATCGACCGTGGTTGTTGTTCACCCACTCGGAAGAGACAGAACAGAGCAGCCAGGAGGCTATCTGGCTTAGGACGCCGAAAGCGAGAATCGACCCCAGCGAGCAAGCCCCTTGCGCGATAGCTGCGGGTAAGCCAATTGGTCAAAAGCAATAAGTGCTCGGGCTTTCTGCGTAAGGCCTGGATGCCAGAACGACTCTTGGTTTCGTGTCAGACATCCCGGCAGTCAGGGCGGACAAATTAGGACGACAAAAATGTCACAAACCAAGAGCATTGCCCCGAGGCGGTTAACCTATTCACGCTCCATACCCAGCTCATCCCCATCTCGGGGGTAGCCGGACCCTGGCACAAAAAGTGCTGTAGATGTCATACCCTGTGGCACTGCCAGCAGGTGGTGTTTGCTCTCAATCTCGAGGAGAAATTTATGAAGCGTTTCATGCAAAAAGGTTTTACCCTGATCGAACTGATGATCGTGGTGGCCATCATTGGTATTTTGGCAGCCATCGCGCTGCCGGCTTATCAAGACTACACCGTGCGTACCCGTGTGACCGAAGGCCTGAACCTGGCCCAAGGCGCGAAGAACATGATTGCCACTGACGGCACCAGCACTACCGAACTGGCTAACGTCGTCTTGACTTGGAATACCCAGAATGCAAATACTGGTGCCAACTCCAAGTTTGTTGACAGCGTGCTGATTGGCGCTGGCGGCCCGATCACGGTGACATACAACGCTACCGCTACTGGGGTTAATGCGGCAAAGAACACGCTGGTCATTTCGCCTTATGTGCGTACGGCAGCCAAGGGCACGTCCGTCACCCTGGCAGCCGCTTTGACGGCTGGCACCAGCGGCGCGCTTGACTGGGCCTGCTCTTCCGTCACGGGGAACTCCGCAAAAAATGCGGGCATGGCCGGCGCTAAGGCCGGTACGCTGGAAGCGAAGTACGCGCCCGCTACTTGCCGTTAAAATCCAGCGGCCTTTGGGCCTGTAAAAAAGAGTGCCTCGGCACTCTTTTTTTTTGGAGAAAAAATGAATCGAGTATGGAATTCAACACGATGGAAATTTGCGGCTCACATTGCTGCACGGCACGCGCTTCTCAGTTTAATCATCGCGGTATTGGCAGCACTCTGGATTTTCAAGGGTTGGTATGCAGCACCGTTCGGCGAGATGCTTGGCGTCAGCACGCTTGTAGCCGTATTGATTGCTGTAGATGTAGTGTGCGGGCCATTGTTGAATTTTTACCTCAGTAATCCAACAAAAACACGCCGCGCGCTGCTGGTGGATTGGACTGCGGTAGGGGTCATCCAACTTGGTGCATTGGTTTATGGCATGCATGCGCTTTGGGAAGCGCGGCCCGTCATGGTGGTTTTTGAGAACGACCGTCTCGTGGTCGTCACGGCTGTTGAAATTGATGAAGCCGAATTTTCCAGAGCACTTCCTGAATTCCAGACACTACCCTCGACAGGCATTCAACTGGCCGCAGTACGGCAACCAAAGGATGCCGACGAACGGTTGCAAAGTCTTGAATTTTCATTGCAAGGCGTAGAGCCCAGCGCAAGGCCTTCTTGGTGGATACCATATTCTCAGGCGGAGAGTGCAATTCGATATCGCGCCAAACCACTACTCGAACTTGCAGCACGCGGCACCTTGACGGCAGAAGTGTTGGCGCGAAAATTGGACGGAATCAATATTAACAAGAGCGATTTACTTTATTTGCCAATAACCAGCAAAATGACCAAGGATTGGGTTGCAATTCTTGATTCCAAAACCCTTCAACCCATCGAATATGTCGCAATCGATGGGTTTTGAGCCGCGCATTTATTTATCGAAAATTCCGATCCTTGAAGCGTCAATCAACTGCCATGGCTTT
The DNA here is from genome assembly GCF_023913775.1 of Acidovorax facilis. GTDB lineage: Bacteria > Pseudomonadota > Gammaproteobacteria > Burkholderiales > Burkholderiaceae_C > Acidovorax > Acidovorax facilis. The sequence continues at coordinate 15,269 of NZ_JAMXAX010000059.1, read as the reverse complement.
CAAAAACAGGCGCTGTTGAAGATATGCGCCTTTAGATGCCACATTACTTCCCAAGACCTTTTCTGTTGAAATTACATCTTCCCACTTTTCATCGCGAGCCAGTGAGACAAGTATATTAGACAAGGCCACTGGCGCAAAGTACCTCCGCAGCGCTGAACTTTCAGGCGTTTTTTCAAGCCATTCCCTGCTTACACTTTCTACGACAAGATAATCACGGCGAGCCATGGCATCCAGCATTTTGAAGGTGCGCTTAAAATCATCTGGCATTATTTTGCATTGATGCCATTTTGGCTCAATCCAAACGCCATTCAATAATTCCGGTGGCAGATAGCTGATTGTCATTTCTGCGACATCCAGAAGGCGTTCTGCCAAAACTTCGTTTTGCGCAGGTGTCCAGATTTTCCCACAGGTAGGTACTGCGGCCCGAAGCAATATGGTCGGCTCGTACACCTTTGGCAACAACCCCTTCACCAAGTCATCCGTCGAATCTCCACGCAGATCGGCAGCCAGCGCACGGGCACGCCGTGTGAATATCTCAGGCAAAAAGTGATTAATTTCAGTTGGCGGAACTGCTGCCGACAAAGGGCTTCTGATTTTGAGTGCCTCTAAAAATAGGAGGGGTTGGATCGGCAATTGCACCAACTCCGCAGCTTCAATGACCTTGTATCTGGTTTTTGGCGCATTCAACCCGAGTATGGGGAAATAATCGGAATTTGCTGGCCGCGAGGAGTGTGTGCGCGCAAATGCCCGCAGCAACCTGCCGTCGCTTACCTTCCGGAAATTAAGCTGCTCAGCGGTACCAATTCCCAATCGAGCCAGCTCGGCCTTCAGGGGGCCGGCCATCAAGCGGTCCACTTCTAATTTCGGAAGCGGGCCATTGGGACTGGCCACGATCAATAGATCAGAGTAATTGCTAAGCCAGGCCGAATAATCATCAAATGCCGGCGCCATGGCATTCAATATAGATCCCACTAGCGGCTCATCAATTTCATAGAGTTGAATCCATTGAATAAAGAGTCCATTCTCATTCAGCTGGGTAGGGATGAACTTGTAAAATTCTTTGGAAAATAGTGCGCCAATGCCGCTGATCCAGGGATTGGAGGGCTCGGATACGATAATGTCGTATTTGGTTTTCTGACCTGCAAAATAGGATTTTGCATCGTCGATCACAATGCGCGACCGCGGATCTGTATACGCTCGCTTCACGCGATCCCCAAAGGCTTGAGCGCCTGCAACCATTGCCTCTTCAATTTCAATGGTGTCGACACGCTCTACCCTTGAATCTCCCAGCAGCGTATGGGTCGTCAGGCCGGAGCCGAAGCCAATGACGCCTACGCGCTTTGGATCGGCGTGCATCGCAAGAGGTAGCGCGGCGGCCAATGTCATCGTGGGTTCATCAACAATAGGCTCAACGCCATCCTTCATGGCGATGGAGGCATCAATTTTTCCGTTGGTGGCAATTTGAACGCTGCCCTCCGGTGATACAACCACCGAAACGCTCGAAGTTTTCCCGTCCCGGTAATAGAGAATTCGATCATCAGCCATAAGGCTGGTGCGACCATGGCGAAACACGCCGGAAGCCATGGTCATGGGGTCGAAAGGCACGCGCACCGCGAGAACGAGCGCAGTGGCGGCCAAGCCGCCAGCCACCGCGAAGCGAAGCATGGAGCGTTTGTCCTCGGCCTGGGCCCGCAGCAGGAACAGGCCAATGCCAATATCCACGATGGCTGCGACGCACAGGGCCAGCTTGAGGCCCAAGACGGGAATCAACAGGTGGATGGCGGCAAATACGCCCAGGATGGCGCCAAGGGTGTTCCATGCATATACCCGGCCAATGGCGCGTTCGCCTTGCCCCGCGCGCAGCAGCGCCACCGTGAAAAGTGGTAGGGTCGTGCCCGCAAAGAATGCAGCGGGCAGCATGATGGCGATGGCGATGGTGGCGGTGCCCAGATTGAACAACGCGTAGCCACCGTCGGACTTGGCCAGGGCCTGCATTAGCCAACCCACCCAGGAAAAAGCATTGGCATAGACGAACAGAGACGCCAGTGCCGCGATGCCCATCAAAACTTGCATCCAGCCCACCAGCCGCAGGGGTGAATCGGTCTTGTCGGCTTGCTTGCGCACCCACAGGCCACCCAGGGCAATGCCTGCGATGAAAGAAGCCAGCATCAACTCGAACGCGTGCATCGTGCTGCCGACGGCCATGCTGAGCATGCGAATCCAAATGATTTCATACGCGAAGGACGCCGCGCCGGACAATGCGGTGCCGAACAGCACGGTGCGCAGCAGAGGGTTTGTGCGAAGGGATTGCCCAGGAGCGTCGGCCGCTGTCACGGCTTTAGCGGGGGCTGGTTCAGGCTCGCGTGCCAGCCACCAGGCCAGCGCGGCAACGACGAAGTTCAAAATCCCGGCAGTGACCATGGCACCGGGCAGGCCCACCGAAGGCAGCAGCACGAAGACTGCCACCAGTGCGCCAATGGCCGCGCCGATGCTGTTGGTGAAATACAGCCCGCCCAGAAGGTTGCCTGCACTGCCGGGGTAGCGGCGGATTAATCCGCCGCTCATGAGCGGGAAGGTCATGCCGAGAAGAATGGTTTGCGGAAGGATCAGCAGCGCTGCAATGCTCCAGCGGGCAATGTCCACCGCCAATGGTGAACCCAGCGCCGGAATCAGGGTGTCGTAACTGAAACCGGCCACGCCCGTGAAGACCCAGTGGAACAGCAAACCAAGGACGCCAATGATTGCCTCAATGACGGCATAACTCCGGATCAAATTGCGCCAGCGCTGCCCCGCCTGGGCAATCCATGCGGCGCCCGCCGCCATGCCCCCCATGAAGATCGCCAGCACCAGGGCCTGCGCGTATGCGGCGTGGCCCAGAAAGAGCCCCAAATAGTGTGACCAAATTGACTGGTATATCAGCCCAGCAAAACCGGAGATGACAAAAATTGCGAGCAAGCCAGGCCGCGAGCTTTTGAAGGGAGATGTCATTGAATGAAAGTTCCAGAATTGCGCTGGGGACGGGATGATTTGAAGAGCGATGCAAAAATGATGCTCAGGCCGCTGATGCGATAGTCATGACTCACGGGTTACGTGAAATTGATGAGTCCAGATGGCCGCGCTGGAGAGTATTATTACGTGCTCCACTCCGACTTCCCCCCCCCGCTTCTCTGCTACTCGCACCCCATGGACCACCATCTCTCGGTCCACAGCCTTGCACATGTCGTAAATGGTCAGCAAGGCCACCTGCACGGCAGTCAGCGCTTCCATCTCCACACCCGTCTGCCCCACGGTTTCTACGGTTGCAGAGCAAAATATGCCCACAATGCCCGGATGGCGGGCCCCGGCAGCTTCAAATTCAATAGCAATCCGCGTCAGCGCCAGCGGGTGGCACAGCGGAATTAACTCACTGGTCTTCTTGGCCGCCATGATGCCCGCGATGCGGGCCACGCCCAGCACGTCGCCTTTTTTGGCAGTCCCAGATTCAATCAAGGCCAAGGTTTCCGGCTGCATCTCGATGCGGCCGGTGGCGACGGCCACGCGGTGGGTGGCGGGCTTGGCGCCAACGTCCACCATGTGGGCTTGGCCTTGGGCATCGAAGTGGGTGAGGGGTGAGGCGGGGGTGGACATGGACAATGGAGCGAAACGTTTTTGGGGCGAAGGCATCATAAGGCGTTAGCCGTACAGGGCAACGCATGTGCATGGCCCTGAGGGTGGACAAAGGACCTTCGTGCAAAAATTTCAACAAAAGTGGCTTGTAGCGCTTGTTCAGAAAGCGCTAACAGCTATAATTTTTATAGCAAACAGCATTTTGTACGCACCAGTGGCGAGTGCCCAGACGGCCTTGCCCACCCTCGGCGACCCCAGCGACCTCACCACCAGCGCCGAGCGCCGCCTGGGTGACCGCATCATCCGCGAACTCTACAGAGACCCCGACTACATCGACGACCCCGTCATTGCCGACTATGTGCAGGGTATCTGGCGCCCTTTGATGGCTGCCGCCAAGGCGCGCGGGGAGCTCTCGCCGGAGCTGGATGAGCGCTTCGCGTGGGAGATCCTGCTGGGGCGCGACCGCACGGTGAACGCGTTTGCGCTGCCGGGCGGTTATCTGGGCGTGCACCTCGGCCTGATCGGGGTCGTTACCACCCGCGACGAGCTGGCCTCGGTGCTGGCCCACGAGCTCAGCCACGTCACCCAGCGCCACATCTCGCGCCTGATCACCCAGCAAAGCAAGCAGACGCCCCTGCTGCTGGGGGCGATGATTCTGGGCGCGCTGGCGGCCAGCAAGAATCCGGGCGCCACGCAGGCGCTGGTGGTGGGGGGGCAGGCGCTGGCCATGCAGAACCAGCTGAACTTTTCGCGCGACATGGAGCGCGAGGCGGACCGCATTGGCTATGGCCTGATGGCCCCCGCCGGGTTTGCACCGCAGGGCTTTGTCAGCATGTTCGACAAGCTCCAGCAGGCCAACCGGCTCAACGACAACGGTTCGTGGCCATATCTGCGCAGCCACCCGCTGACCACCGAGCGCATGGCAGACATGCATTCGCGCCTTCCGCCCGGAGAGGCTGCCGCAGCGGCCACAGTGCCATCGACTCTGGAACACGCCATGGTTGCAGCGCGTGCCCGGGTATTGGCCAACCCCGGCGTGGACAACTTGCGCCAGTGGATTGCCGAGCCGCAAGGCTCCGGTTTTGCAGCCCTGCCCGCCTCCCGGCGCGTGGGCGTGCTGTACGCGGCTGCGCTGGGCAGCAACCAGCTTCGAGACGCTGCAGGTGCACGCGCTGCCGCAAAGAAGCTGGAGGACCTGGTGCGCAATGATGCCGCGGCCCACCGACTGGCAAAGCTGCTCGCCGCCGAGATCGAACTGGCAGCAGGCGACGCTGCGGCCGCTGTCAACGCACTGGCTGCCGATGCGAACAACACCAGCAGCGGCAGCAGCAGCAACCGGCGCCCTGAACTGGTTTTGCGCACACAGGCCTTGCTGCGCGCCGGGCGCGCTGGTGAAGGAACCAGCGCCCTGCAAACCTGGGTGGCCACGCACCCCCGGGATGCGACGGCGTGGCAGCTTTTGGCGTCCACCTGGCAGGCTCAAGGCCAGGCACTGCGCGCAGTGCGCGCCGAGGCAGAGGCCCACGCCGCGCGCTATGACTATGCGGCTGCGGTAGACCGCTTCAAGGCGGGCCAGGATCTGGCACGGCGGGGTGGACCGCAGGTGGACCACATTGAAGCGTCCATCATCGACACCCGGCTGCGCGCGGTGGAGTCACTTCTTCGCGAACAGGCCGCCGAGCGCTGATTCAATCAGCACACCCAGCAGCGAATAGATCAGCGACCCGAGCAGCGCCGCGCCGAAGCCATTGACGTGAAACCCGTCCAGTACGCTGGCGGCGGCCCAGAACATGAGCGCGTTGATGACGAAGAGAAAAAGGCCGACGGTGACGATGGTGACCGGCAGCGTCAGCACCACCAGCACGGGCCGCAACACCACGTTGAACAGGCCAATGACAAAGGCCGCGATCAGCGCGGAGGTGAAGCTCTGTACTTCCACACCGCTGTAGACATAGGCCACAAACAGCAGCGATGCAGCGCTGAGAAGCCATTTCAGGAGGAGTTTCATGGCCGGAGAATAGCACCGGCCGAGGGAACCAAGAAATGCGCAAAACGGAAGCCAAGCCCCTGGCAATCAGCCCCTGCGCTGACTGCCTATTCGAAAGCCAGCATCCACAACGCTCCGCAACCCGTGAGCAGGCTGCCCAGCGTTCCTGGCATTGGCGACCAACCTTTGTCCGGGCGCACAGGCGCAGGCTCTTGTGCCATATCCGTCTTGGGCCGGCGCGCATCTATCACCTGGGCCGCGGAGGCGCCTGCAGCCTGCAGCTGATCGGTCAGCTCCGCCAGCGGCCCCTTGGCCAGTACGGTGGTCACTCTGTCCGTGGGCACCCGCAGCACGGGAAGGATCTGGGCAAACAGCTTGTCAGCCCACTTGGCGCGCCAGTTTTCACGGGCGCTGTGGCTTACCCACTTGCTGATGCGATGGGTCATCCGTGGCGCGCAGGCCACCAGCACCCATTGTGTTCTCGCGGCCGCGTCGCGCGCGAACAAAGGTGCCAGCACCTGCTGCGCATAAACCGCGTCGTCCACATACACGATGACTCTGTCCATACCGACTCCCATTGAGGACCAAGGACAAAAGGGGGCATAGAGCCCCCTTTTGTAATGGTCGGTTCCGTATGTCTGCCTTTAGCCCTGCTGCTCGGCAGGTGCCGCCGCCGCGCGGCGCGCAACGATGATCTTGCCAGCCAGCAGAACCAGCAGCGCACCCGCCACGCTGGCACCGTACTTGATCATGTCTGTCTGTGGCAGTTTCAGCATCCACTGCCACTTGTCGGGGTTCGAGAAAGCAGGGTCCGTCACCAGCATGCCGCCAGCGATCCAGCCCAGCAGCATGCCGCCCGCCGTGATGATCATCGGGAAACGCTCCATGAGCTTGATGACCAGCTGGCTACCCCAGACGATGATCGGGATAGAGATCAGAAGGCCCAGCACGACCAGCAGGAACTGGTGCTCGCCCGCATTCTGCGCAGCGCCCGCAATGGCTATCACGTTGTCCACGCTCATCACCAGGTCGGCCACGATGATGGTCTTGATGGCGGCCAGCAGCTTGTCGCTACCTTGCACGTCGCCGTGGCCCTCTTCATCAGGAGCCAACAGTTTGACGCCAATCCACACCAGCAACAGCGCGCCCACGAACTTGAGGAACGGCAGCGCCAGCAGGGTCATCGCAAAGGCGATCAGGATCACACGCAGAACAATGGCCCCGGCAGTGCCCCAGATGATGCCCTTGGTACGCTGGGCCGGAGGCAGCTTGCGGCAGGCCAGCGCGATGACCACCGCGTTGTCGCCGCCCAGCAAGATGTCGATGATGATGATCTGGCCGAGTGCGAGCCAGAATTCGGGCGAAGCCAAAAAGTCCATAAATTCCTCAGTATCAATACACGCGAAGGGGGAGTTCGCCGCCACTGTAGCGCCGAGTCCACCCAAGGGATAAAGGGCCTGCGGTCGGGGGATCAAGGACTGCCCTGACAGGGCAAGCAACGAAAGGACGGCCTTGATCAGCCCCAGCGGGCCCATCAAAGGTCTTGCTCAGCCCGGCGCCCTTGCGGTATGCGCTGAACCCGGACCGCCGGAAGCGATGTTTCGCTTCGTACTGACGACGGTTCCGATGCCTCGCGCCCCCACGCACCAAAATTTGGCAATGCCGGAATGCAAGTCGGGAGCTACTCCCCTTCGAAGCGTCGATTGGAACATCGCCCGCACGGTCGCGCAAGGGCAGCACGATTGTGGTTATTGCGTACACGCCCCTCTATGGCTGCCAAAAAGGGGCCGAAGCTCCCTGCAAAACACCTTTGCCAGGGTTGCCTTGTCCACGCGGCTATGATCCAGCCCCTTCGCTCAAACCTCCATGGCCGCCATCCACATCACCGACATCGAAGCCGCCATCAACCACTGGCGCAGCCGGGTGCCTTCGCCCGACGGAGTCTCCCTGGCCCCGGAGATCCGCGCGCTGGCAGAGGTCTATGCGCAGATGGTGTTCCGGCGCGAGGACGTGGTGGAAGAAGACCGCCTGCCCCCGGATGCCCTGGATGCCTGGCATGCCTGGTACGGCACCACGCCCGACACGCCCTGTATCGCCATCTGCTCCACCAGCCAGGGCGACGACCTGTGCAAGGGGTGCGGGCGCACGTTTGACGAAGTGCAGTTCTGGCCCGCGATGGGCCCTGCCGAAAAACGCGCGGTGTGGCGACGCATCACGCTGGAGCACTCTGCGTGGCGGTTCAACCGCTATGCAGAACGGGCGGCCGAAGGGGTTTCCAAAGCGCCGGCGCCAGCGGGCGCGGCGTAACCCGCTCCTTTTCTTTTCAACACGTCGCCCCGCCTCGCAAGCTGCAAACATACGGGGGCTGTACGCCCGGCGGTCAAACGGCTATGGTGGGCCCATGCTGCGCCTCACCCAAGCCCCGAACATCGCCATCGCCACGCTGTGGGCGGACTTGTTGTGCGAAGCGGGCATGACGGCCTCCGTGCAGCGCCAGTATCTGGGTGCCGCAGCGGGGCACCTGCCGCCGGACCAGTGCCTGCCCGAAATCTGGCTGGACTACGACGAACACGCCACCCGCGCACGCGCGCTGCTGCAGGAGCTTCAGGATTTGCCACAGCGCCGCTGGGCATGCCAGTGCGGCGAGACGGTCGAAGGCGGATTCGAGCAGTGCTGGCAGTGTGGCGCGCTCATGCCACGAGACTGAGCCAGAAGCTACCAAATTGATAGCTGTTAGCGCTTATCCATCAAGCGCCAGAGGCCATTTTTGCCAGTATTCCAGTCACTTCCAGCGCACTGGCTCCACATGCACACTGCCCTGCGTGCTGCTCAGGGTGATCGCGCCTTCCTGCACCGTAGCCTGCAGTTGCATGCTGCGCTCGGCCAGCTGCGCCAGTGCCTGGGATGCCTCCGTGGGGATGCGCCAGACCTGCAGCTTTTCCAGGCGTGACAGTTTGGTCTCGATGCCTTTCCACCAGATCTCTGCGGCGTGGTTGAAGCAGTAGACGATCACAGAATCGGCCTTGCTGCAGGCCTTGGTGAGCGGCTTGTCTTCGGGCTGGCCCACCTCAATCCACACGCGCTTGCGGCCGGTAAAGTCGGTGAGCGAGGCATCCGGGTCATCCGGGTCCGACAGACCCGCACCAAATGCCAGCGTGGCGTCGCCGTTGCAGAGGTCGTTGAGCTGGTGCGCCTGGATGGCCAAAGCAGCCAGCCGGACCATCATGCGCTCGTCGGTCTCGCTGGGGTGGCGCGCCAGCGTGAGGGCGTGGTCAGCGTAGTAGCCGTGGTCGATGTCGGCGATCTGGAGGTTCGCCTTGAAGATGGTGGATTTGATGGCCATGCAGCCTCACTATTGAATTGATAGCTGCCGTCGCTTATCGGAAAAGCGCCAGAGGCAAAAAATATCTCAAAAGACCGGCAGCGCACGCAACTGGCGGTGCCCAAGCCAGCGCAACCGTGGAACCGGCTTTGCCGGGCCACGGGTTGCGTCCCCCTCGGGGGAAGGCGCGCCGCGTCTCAGGGGGGTCACACCCTTCGTGCCAGTTCGGCGGCCTTGCCCACATAGCTACCCGGAGTCATCGCGAGCAGGCGGTCTTTTTCAGCCTGGGGGATTTCCAGCGAGGCGATAAGGCCGTGCAGCGCCTCGGCGGTCACGGTCTTGCCACGGGTCACTTCCTTGAGCTTTTCGTAAGCGCCCTGCACACCAAAGCGGCGCATCACCGTCTGGATGGGCTCGGCCAGCACTTCCCACGAAGCATCCAGATCTTCGGCCAGCGCTTCTTCGTTCAGCTCCAGCTTGTTCAGGCCGGTCAACAGCGAGGCATAGGCCAGCGCCGCGTAGCCCAGGGCCACGCCCATGTTGCGCAGCACGGTGCTGTCGGTCAGATCCCGCTGCCAGCGGCTGATGGGCAGCTTTTCAGACAGGTGCTTGAGCAGCGCGTTGGCCAGTCCCAGATTGCCTTCGGCGTTCTCGAAGTCGATGGGGTTGACCTTGTGCGGCATGGTGCTGGAACCAATCTCGCCCGCCTTCAGGCGCTGCTTGAAGTAGCCCAGGCTCACGTAGCCCCAGATGTCGCGCGAGAGGTCGATCAGGATGGTGTTGGCGCGGGCCACGGCATCGAACAGCTCGGCCATGTAGTCGTGCGGCTCGATCTGGATCGAGTACGGCTGGAAGGTCAGGCCCAGGCCCAGCGGTTCGGGCGTTTCGATGACCTTCTTGCTGAAGGCTTCCCAGTCAAACTCAGGCCAGGCGGACAGGTGGGCGTTGTAGTTGCCCACGGCGCCGTTCATCTTGCCCATGATCTTGACGGCGGCGATCTTCTCGCAGGCCGTTTGCAGGCGCATCACCACGTTGGCCATTTCCTTGCCCACGGTGGTGGGGCTGGCGGTCTGGCCGTGGGTGCGGCTGAGCATGGGCACATCGGCAAAGGCGTGCGACATTTCGCGCAGCTTGAGCACGATGCGGTCCAGGCCCGGCAGGATGACCTGGTCGCGACCTGAACGCAGCTGCAGCGCGTGGCTCGTGTTGTTGATGTCTTCGCTGGTGCAGGCAAAGTGCACAAATTCGGAGGCCTTTTCCAGCTCGGGGCGCGCCTCGAACTTGCTCTTGATCCAGTATTCGACGGCCTTGACGTCGTGGTTTGTTGTTTTTTCGATCTCTTTGATGGCGGCGGCGTCAGCTTCGGAGAAGTTCTTGATCAGGCCGAGCAGATAGGCGCGGGCGCCCGTGGTCAGGGGCTTGAACTCGGCGAAACCGGCATCCGACAGGGCAATGAACCAGGCCACTTCCACCTGCACACGGCGGTGCATGTAGCCGTGTTCGCTCATGATGGGGCGCAGGGCGGCAAGTTTGGTGGCGTAACGGCCGTCAAGCGGCGACAGGGCGGTAATGGTGGACAGGCTCATGGCGCGCCATTGTAGGCGTGGTGTGTAAGCGCCACGCAGCCGTCAGCTTGCGGGCGGGCAGCTGCCGATAGAATCAATCTCGAATCGTTCAGCCTACCCCGCGCCCTGGAAGACACACCATGAAATTGATCGGAGCCACCGCCAGCCCCTACGTACGCAAGGTACGTATCGTGATGGCCGAGAAAAAGCTCGACTACCAGTTCGTGCAAGAAAACGTCTGGGCAGACGACACCCATATTTCCACCTCCAACCCCTTGGGCAAAGTGCCCTGCCTGGTAATGGAAGGCGGCGAGGCCGTTTTTGACTCCCGCGTGATCGTCGAATACCTCGACACCCTGTCGCCCGTGGGCAAGCTGATCCCGTCGCAGGGCCGCGAACGCGCCGAGGTCAAGACCTGGGAGGCACTGGCAGATGGTGTGATGGATGCCGCCATCCTGGCCCGCCTGGAAGCCACCTGGGCCCACCGCAAGGACAGCGAACGCAGTCAGGCCTGGATCGACCGCCAGCTGATCAAGGTGAACGACGGCCTCAAGTCCATGAGCCAGGGCCTGGGCGACAAGCCGTATTGCAGCGGCATCCACCTCAGTCTGTCCGACATTGCCGTGGGCTGCGCCCTGGGCTGGCTGGAGTTCCGCTTCCCCGACATCGCCTGGCGCAGCGAGTACCCCAACCTGGGCAAGCTGCTCGACAAGCTGATGCTGCGCCCGAGCTTCGCCGATACCAAGCCGTCCTGAGCGGCCAGCGAGAGCGGGCATTGGTTTTTTGAACCCCCTGCGCCGGGCTTGCCGTATGCTTGGGCGCTTATGAACGAAATGGTTCAAAATCCTCCGAAACCTGGCGATGTACGGGCCACCCGCCAGCGCGCAGCGCGCGAGGCCGCCACCACGCCCGGGGCGGACCGGGTGCGCGTCAACGACCCCGACCGCACGATGGCCAACATCCTGCAGGTGGCCACGGCAGAGTTTGCGGACAAGGGCCTGGCTGGGGCGCGCATCGACGAGATTGCGGCATTGACAAGCACCAGCAAGCGCATGATCTACTACTACTTCGGTAGCAAGGAAGGTCTGTATGTCGCGGTGCTGGAGGAGGCCTACCGCCGCATCCGGCGCATCGAATCGGAGCTGCACCTGGAAGACCTGGCGCCCGAGCAGGCCCTGCGCACGCTGGTGGGCTTCACGGTGGACTACCAGCTCGCCAACCCCGACTTCATCCGCCTGGTGATGAACGAGAACATGCACCGGGGCGAGTACATCACCAAGTCGGCCACGATCCAGGTACTGAACATCCCCGTCATCCATGCCGTGCGCGATGTGTACCAGCGTGGCGTGGCGGCGGGTGTGTTCCGCCCCGACGTGGACCCGGTGGACCTGCACATGTCCATCTCGGCCCTGTGCTTCTTCAACGAGGCCAACCGCCACACCTTCGGCGCTATTTTCAAGCGCTCCCTCGACACCCCTGCCGCCACGGCGCAACGCCGTGAATCGATCATCGAGATGATCGTGCGCTTTCTGCGGCCCTGACCTTCCCGGCCCTGGCGCGCACACCGGCCCGCGTCAAAAAGCTCCTCATCAGCACCCTGCGCGCGCGCCATGCATGGCTGCGTGCTGCCATGACAAACCATGCAGGGTTTGCACCTAGATCAAATACTAACCAGTTCGTACAAAATTCTTCCAGCGTTTCAATACAACGACTGGAGACACCATGTTTGCACTGGCCGACCGCGTGCTGCGGGGATACACCCGCGTGCTGGATGTACTGGCTGGCCTGTGCCTGGCGGTGATGGTGGTGCTGGTATTTGGCAATGTGGTGCTGCGCTACACCCTGAACTCCGGCATCACGGTGTCGGAAGAGCTCTCGCGCTGGCTGTTCGTGTGGCTGACCTTCATGGGCGCCGTGGTCGCGCTGCGCGATCACGGCCACCTGGGCACGGATGCGCTGGTGTCGCGCCTGCCCGCTGTGGGCAAGAAGGCCTGCCTGGTGCTGGCACAGATCGCCATGCTTTATGTGTCGTGGCTGCTGCTCAGTGGCAGTTGGGCCCAGATGCTCATCAACTGGGAAACCGAAGCGCCCGTGACCGGCGCCTCGGTGGGCATCTTCTACGCCAGTGGCGTGCTGATGGGCGGGTCGGGGATTGCCATCTTGCTGCACGACCTGCTGCGCACCTTGTTCGTTCCGCTGGCTGAGCACGAGCTGGTCATGGTGCAAGAGAGCGAAGAACTGGCGGCCCTGGCGCACCGCCCTGCGGGCACCGATGCATCCCACGAAGCGCCCGGCAACCACCGCCCCTGAACCCTCCGCACAGGCTCTCCACCATGACCGTCACCATCTTCCTCGGCTCCCTGCTGCTCGCCATGGCGATCGGCATTCCCATCGCGTTTGCGCTGCTCATCAGCGGCGTGGCGCTGATGTGGCACTTGGACCTGTTCGATGCGCAGATCCTGGCGCAGAACGTGATCAACGGTGCCGACAGCTTTCCGCTGCTGGCCGTGCCCTTCTTCATGCTGGCGGGCGAGATCATGAATGTGGGCGGCCTGTCCAAGCGCATCGTGAAGCTGGCGCTCACGCTGGTCGGCCATGTGCCCGGCGGCCTGGGTTATGTGGCCATCATGGCGGCGGTGATCCTGGCTGCCGTGTCGGGCTCGGCCGTGGCCGATGCGGCAGCGCTGGCCTCCCTGCTGCTCCCCATGATGGTGGCTGCGGGCCACAACAAGGAGCGCTCGGCCGGGCTCATAGCGTCGGCCGGCATCATCGCCCCGGTGATCCCTCCGTCCATCGGTTTCGTGATCTTTGGCGTGGCGGCCAACGTGTCTATCAGCAAGCTGTTTCTGGCAGGCATCGTGCCGGGCATCCTGCTGGGGCTGGCGCTGGCCCTTACGTGGTGGTGGCTGGTGCGGCGCGAAGATGTGGCGCCCCCAAAGCGTGCCACCCGAGCCGAACTGACCCTGGCCCTGCGCGAAGCCGTGTGGGCGCTGGGCCTGCCCCTCATCATCCTGGTCGGCCTGCGCATGGGCGTCTTCACTCCCACCGAGGCCGCCGTAGTGGCCGCCGTGTATGCGCTGTTCGTGTCCATGGTGGTCTACCGCGAGCTGAGCTGGCGCCAGCTGGCCGACATCTTCCGCGCCTCGGCCCGCACCAGCGCGGTGGTGATGTTCCTGGTGGCTGCCGCCATGGTGTCCGCGTGGCTGATCACCGTGGCTGACCTGCCCTCCAAGGTCATCGGCATGCTGGAGCCCTTCATGGGCAACCCAACGCTGCTGCTGATCGCCATCATGCTGCTGGTCATGGTGGTGGGCACGGCCATGGACATGACGCCGACCATCCTCATCCTCACGCCCGTGCTGATGCCGGTGGTCAAGGCCGCAGGCATCGACCCGGTGTACTTCGGCGTGCTCTTCATCATCAACAACGCCATCGGGCTCATCACCCCACCTGTGGGCACGGTGCTCAACGTGGTGGCTGGGGTGGGGCGCATGTCCATGTCGCAGGTCACACGCGGCGTCACGCCCTTCATGCTGGCCCAGCTGGCCGTGATGTTCCTGCTCGTGCTGTTCCCCTCCATCGTCATGGTGCCGCTGCGCTGGTTGAGTGGTTGACCCCCATCTGCGCCCAGGCCCTTTTCTTTCCGCTCCGTTTCTGCCCCGCCTAAAAACCCAAGGAGACATTTCCATGAAGCTGCTCAAAACCCTGCTCGCCACCGCCCTGGTTGCCGCGTCGCTGCTGTCCGCCGCGCATGCCCAGGAACGCACCATCAAGTTCGCCTTCCAGAACCAGAAGGACCACCCGCAGGCCCAGGGCGCGCAAAAGTTTGCCGACCTCGTGGCGGCCAAGACCGGCGGCCGCATTGCCGTCAAGCTCTTCCCCGGCGGCACGCTGGGCGGTGACCTGCAGACCGTGTCGGCCCTGCAGGGCGGCACGGTGGAGATGACCGTGCTCAACGCCGGCATCCTGGCCGCGCAGTCCAAGGAATTCGGCATCTACGACTTCCCGTTCCTGTTCGCCACGCCCCAAGAGGCCGATGCCGTGACCGACGGCCCCTTCGGCAAGAAACTGCTCGACAAGCTGCAGGCCAAAAACCTGGTCGGTCTGGGCTACTGGGAGCTGGGTTTCCGCAACCTCACCAACAGCAAGAAACCCATCACCAAGGCCGAGGACATCGCGGGTCTCAAGATCCGCGTGATCCAGTCGCCGATCTACATCGACCTCTTCAACGCGCTGGGCGCCAACGCGGTGCCCATGCCCTTCCCCGAGCTGTACACCGCCATGGAACAGAAGGCCGTGGACGGCCAGGAGAACCCGTTCTCCACCATCCTGTCGTCCAAGTTTGCCGAGGTGCAGAAGTACCTCACCGTCACGCGCCACATGTACAACCCCCAGGCCGTGATCGTGAGCAAGAAGTTCTGGGACAGCCTGAACCCCGCTGACCAGAAGGCGCTGAACGACGCCATGGCCGAGGCCACGACCTTCCAGCGCGGCGTGTCGCGCGTGCAGGCCAACGTGGCGCTCGAAGACCTCAAGAAGGCGGGCATGCAGGTGTCCGAGTTCTCGCCCGCCGAGCTGGACAAGCTGCGCGCCAAGGTGAAACCCGTCGTTGAAAAACACAGCGAGAAGGTGGGCGCCGAGACCGTGCAAGAGGTCTATTCCACGCTGGCCAAACTGCGCGGCGGCAAGTAAGCCACCACTGCAACCCCTGCGCTGCCGTGCGGTGAACACACCACCAACCCGGCAGCGCAGGGGTTGCAGTGGTGGCTTACTTGCCGCCGCGCAGTTT
>NZ_JAMXAX010000058.1 GCF_023913775.1 Acidovorax facilis | reverse complement strand
TGGGCTGGCTGCGCGTGGTTTGCGCGGCGTACGGGGCGGCTTGGAAGGCTCTGGCGCTGCGGGCGAACCAGCGTTTGCCGTGTGGGCCTGGTGTGCCTGGGGAGTGCTGTAGGGCGCGCTGGCCATGGCCTGCTTGGCCAGCTGCAGCATCCCCATGAGGCCGTTGCTGTGCTGCACCATGCGGGCCATCTGGCTGCGCAGCACAAAGCCCCCCAGTTGCAGCGCGCGGTTGACGAGCCCGCCACGCAGCGCCTGCACCAGCACACCCAGCGAAAGGTCCACCAGCTGCGTGGTGTCGGCAAATTCGTCGGAGGTGTCGGCCAGCCAGTAGGTCACCACACCGGCCAAGTAGTCGGTGTAGAGCCCACCCGCCATGCCTTTGAAGTCGCAGGGCTCGATTTCGCCACTGGCCTCTGCCGCTTCGAGAAAGCTGGCGACGGCCTCGCGCAGGCTGTGGCGCGCGGCCAGGGGCTCGGCCAGCATCGACAGCGGCGAGCGCCGCGCCAGGCTGCGCACCTGGGCCACAAATTCGCGGTCGGCCAGCAGGCGCTCCAGCACGGCGTCGGTCAGGCGCTGCAGCTTTTCCTGCAGCTGATAGCCCGCGAAGCCTGGCGTCTGCAGGGTTTCGGCCAGCGCCTGGTGGACCACATCGTCCAGGTAGCCGAGCACGATGCGGTCCTTGGTGGGGAAGTACTTGTAGATCGTGGCGTCGCCAATGCCTGCTGCACGCGCGATGTCTTTCATCGTCGTGCCGTCAAAGCCCTGGCGGGTCATGAGGTCCACCGCGCTGGCCACGATCTGGCGGCGCGTGGCGTCTTGTTGCTGGCGGGTGGTTTTCATTTGACTATCTTTAAATAAACAAAATTTGTTATTTAAAGAATAGTATTTTCTGTTTATTGCGTCAAGTAGGGGTGGCACAGCACAGCTGCTGGCGCTGTGCTCAACTCATGAATTCAGGGTGTTTTGGCATCTAGCGCTTTTGGGTAAAGCGCTGATAGCTATCAAAAAAAGAGTAAATCAGCGCCGCATGGACGCAAACGCCTCAAACTCCCAGCTGCGCATCGCCAGCAGCAAGGTGTAGCCCTCGCGCTCGCGGTCGGGCAGCTTCTGGTCGGCCAGGTGCTGCTGGGCAAAGTCCTGGGCCACGCGCTGCATGCGCTCCATGAACGCAGGGGCCAGGCTGCGGCTGATGTTGCCGTGCACCAGCAGCACGCCTTCGCCCGCGCCGTCAAAGCCGCCCGCGAAGTAGTCCAACAACGCGTGGTCGCGAAAGTAGTTCATCACCGGGCCATGCGGGCGCCAGCGAAAGGTCTTGGCCAGCTTGAGGCGGTAGCGGTTCAGTGGCCGCAGCTCGATGATGCCGATGCGGTCGAGCTGTGCGAGGTACTTGATGCCCTCGGCCTCGGTGAGGCGGTAGGCGGTGGTCACCTGCTCCAGCGTCCATTGGCTGAGCACGCAAATCGCCATCAGCAGCAGTTTCTTGTCGCCCACCACGGCTTTTTCCTGCTCTTGCGTCAGCTCTTTCAACAGCGGCTGTTCGTCGGCCACACGCCGCGCCAGATCGGCAAAGTCCAGCGCCAGTGCGCGGCAGATGGCGTCGATGCGCGACAGCGGCATGTCGCCCTTGGCCAGCATGCGCTTGACGCTGGACTCGGCCATGCCCAATGCCAACGCCAGGTCGGCGTAGGTCATCTGCGCGGTCTTGAGTTCCTTCTTCAGGGCGGTGACGAGGTCGGCGGTCGTGCTCATGGGCTTTAGCTCCTTGGTATCAATTATCAATACCTGAGGTGGCTTTGGTAGCCCTCTGAGCGACTTTCTGGTGTCCGGGTGACTGCGGCTGAACACACTGCGCGGCAATCCCCACTCATCCACGGATGTGACGACCATGATCTCTCTGATTTCTCTCCCCCCCCGGCGCCACAAGCCCGCGACCCGCGCTGAAATGGCTCTCGTGCTGGGCGCGGCCGCGTTGCTGGCGCTGGCGTTGTTCGGCCCGGTGCTGCCCGCAAGCGCACACCAGCATGCCTTTGCCGACCAGCGGGCGCTGTGGGGCATTCCTTGCGCGGTGGATGTACTCAGCAATCTGCCGTTTGCCATCGCAGGGGTGTGGGGCCTGTGGGCGCTGCGCCGGTTGGCGCCAGGAGCGCTGGATCCCGCCTCGCGCGCGCTGGCCGCCCTGTTTTTTGCGGGGCTGCTGTGTACGGCCGTGGGCTCCAGCGTTTACCACTGGCAACCGCAGGATGCGGGCCTGCTGTGGGACCGGCTGGGCATGGTGCTGCCGTTTGCAGGACTGCTGGGGCCGGCGGCCAGCCGCGTGAGCGAACGGGCAGGCTGGGCCATGGCGGGGGCGGTGCTGCTGGCGGGGCCGTTGGCCGTGCTGTGGTGGGCACACACCGGCAACCTGATGCCCTGGGCCGTAGTGCAACTGGGCGGCATGCTGGTGGTATCGGCGCTGGCCTGTCTGCCCCGGCGCGATGGCGCGCTGGAGGTGCACTTGGGCGCGGTCATTGGCCTGTATGCCGTGGCCAAGTTGTTCGAGGCGGCGGACCACGCGGTGTTTGATGCCACCCACCAGTGGGTGTCAGGCCACAGCCTCAAGCACGTGTTCGCGGCTGGCGCCGCCTGGCCCGTGCTAAGAACGTGTTTACGATCTTTTCAGGGCCGCGCAAGCACCTTGTCGGGATGGGATGCAAGGCGTGGTGCGCAGTGGATAGCTCGGCTATCCACAAGCGCTGCAACGCCGCAGACCGCCCGGCAAGGTGCTTGCCCGAAGGGTTGGGGCGAAATCGGGCGATTGGACGCTCCGGCTGCTTGCATGGGCTCGAGCCCATGCAAGCAGCCGATGCATCCACTCATCCCGATTGCGTCCCAACGCGGCCCCGAAAAGATCGTAAACACGTTCTGGGGCACTGGCGGCATTGCGCAACAGTGCTGCACGGAGCGCGCCGCACGTCACGCTGTCCGGGCAGAATGGCGCCCACGCCGTGGGTGTTGCCCGCAGATCACGCGCATGAAGAGCCATGAAGGCGCATGAAGTGCGGGCACGGAAAATTCCAACAAGCCAACCCATCGGAAACGAGGAGAAACGCATGCACCCCGAGACTCCCTCAGCCAGCGCGGCGCCAGTGCCGACGCATGAGGACCCGAACCAGTTCGCCCTGCTGCGCCAGCGGCGATTTGCGCCGTTCTTCTGGACGCAATTTTCTGGGGCGGCCAACGACAACCTCTTCAAGTTCGCGTTCACCGTGATGGTGACCTACCAGCTCAGCGTGTCGTGGCTACCGCCAGCGATGGCGGGGCTGGTGATTGGTGCGCTGTTCATCCTGCCGTTTTTGCTGTTCTCGGCAACCTCGGGGCAGCTGACCGACAAGTACGACAAGACAAAGATGATCCGCTTCGTGAAGAACATGGAGATCGCCATCATGCTGGTGGCGGCCTTCGGGTTCATGACGGACAACGTGCCCGTCTTGCTGCTGTGCACCTTTCTGATGGGGGTGCACTCCACGCTGTTCGGCCCCGTCAAGTTCGCCTACATGCCCCAGGTGCTCAACGAACGTGAGCTGACCGGCGGCAATGGCATGGTGGAGATGGGCACCTTTGTGGCCATCCTGCTGGGCAATGTGGCCGGTGGCCTGCTGGTGGCCATCCCGGGCATTGGCCACACCACGGTGGCCGTGGCCTGCGTGGTGGCGGCCCTGGCCGGGCGCGCGGTCGCGCAGTTCATTCCCTCGCTGCCCGCCACCGACCCGGGCCTGACCATCAACTGGAATCCCTTCACGGAAACCTGGTGCAACCTGAAACTGGCGCACGAGAACGTCGCAGTGTTCCGCTCGCTGCTCGGCATTAGCTGGATGTGGTTCTTTGGCGCCGTGTTCCTGAGCCAGTTTCCGAGCCTGGCCAAGGAGGTGTTGCACGGCAACGAACAGGTGGCCTCGCTGCTGCTGGTGGTGTTCTCCATCGGCATCGGCATCGGCTCGCTGCTGTGCGAGGTGCTCTCGCGCCGCCATGTCGAGATCGGCTTGGTGCCGCTGGGCGCCATCGGCATGAGCGTGTTCTCCATCGACCTGTACTTCGCCTCGCGCAGCCTGCCCCCTGCCGAGATCATGGGCCTGGCCGCCTTCATGGCCCAGGGCGCGCACTGGCGTGTGATGCTGGATCTGCTGCTGCTGAGCCTGTTTGCGGGCCTGTACAGCGTGCCCATGTACGCACTGATCCAGATGCGCAGCCAGCCCACGCACCGCGCACGCATCATCGCGGCCAACAACATCCTGAACGCACTGTTCATGATTGCCAGCTCGCTCATCGCCGGTGCCTTGCTGGGCGCGGGCTTCACGGTGCCGCAGATCTTCCTGTTCACGGGCATCGCCAACGCGGTGGTGGCGTTCTATATCTTCATGCTGGTGCCCGAGTACCTGCTGCGGTTTGTGGCCTGGGTGTCGTCGCGCTTCGTGTACCGCTTCAAGGTGCAGGGCGACGAGAACCTGCCTTCGGCGGGCGCGGCCATCCTGGCCTGCAACCACGTGAGCTTTGTCGATGCCGTGTTGCTCATGGCGGCCAGCCCGCGCCCCATCTACTTCGTGATGGACCACCGCATCTTCCGCGTGCCGGTGCTGGGGTGGCTGTTCCGCCTCGCCAAGGCGATTCCGATTGCACCCTACAAGGAAGACCCCAAGACTTACGAAGCCGCCTTCGACCGCGCCGCGCAGGTGCTGCGCGAGGGAGACCTGCTGGCCATCTTCCCTGAAGGTGGAATCACCAAGGACGGGCAGCTGCAGGAGTTCAAGGGCGGCATCATGAAGATCATCGAGCGCGCACGTGCCGAGGGCATCGAGGCCCCCGTGATCCCCATGGCGCTGACCAATTTGTGGGGCTCGTACTTCAGCCGTATCGAGCAGGGCGGCGCCATGGTGCGACCGTTCCGGCGGGGATTTTTCAGCCGTGTGGGGCTCAATGTGGGCCGCCCGGTGGCATCGACGCAGGTGCAGCCTGCGCTGCTGCGCACCCGGGTGGCGGACCTGCTGCAAGCATGAGCCGCGAAGAATCCTCCAACGCTGCAGCGGCAGCGGCGGACCACGGCGCATTGACGGACCGCATCCTGGCCTTCCTGCGCAGCATTGGCGTTGCGGTCTGCGAGGCCGAGGTCCCCGAAGGCAGTTTTCTACCCGGCGTCCGCATCGAGCGGGGTGGCCTGCGTGTGGACCGGGCGCGGCTGCGCTGGCCTGGAGACCTGCTGCATGAAGCTGGCCACCTGGCGGTGGTACCCACGGCGCTGCGGTCCACCCTGGATGATGCGCTGCAGGACCTGCCCGAGGTGGCCCACGGTGGTGAGATCGAAGCCACGGCCTGGGCCTGGGCGGCCACTCGGCACCTGGGGCTGGATTCCGCCGTGCTGTTCCATGACGGCGGTTACCACGGGCGCTCCGTCGGGTTGCGCACCACCTTTGAGCTGGGGGTGTACCTGGGCGCCTCGGGCCTGGCCGCTGCGGGGCTCACCCTGCTGCCCGCGCAGGTCCTGCCGGGCGGAACCCCGGCCTATCCGCACATGCTGGCCTGGCTGCGAGGCTGAGAGTCAAAAAACGCCAAAAGCAAGGGGCCTTGCGCGGCGTTCAATCCGCGCGGATCTGCGCGCGCTGTGCAATTGCACGCATGCGTGGCAACTCGTCTTCGATCTGCGTGAGCACGGCATCGCCCGTGGCGTACGACGGCTCCAGCCCGGCGGCGATGAGCTTGCTGCGGACCTCCGCGTCCGCCAGGGTGTCGGCCAGGGCCTTGTGCAGTTTGGCCTTGGCCTCGGCGGGTAAGCCGCGTGGCGCAACCACGGCCAGCCAGGAGTCGGCCGAGAACCCGGGGAAGCCACTTTCCGCCACCGTAGGCACGTCGGGCAGTTGCGTGGCCCGCGTTGCACCCGTGACGGCAATGGCCTTGATCTTGCCCGCCTTGAGCTGTGGCAGCGCTGCGGCCACGGTGTCGATGGTGAACGGGATCTGCCCGCCCATCAGGTCGCTCATGGCGGGCGCGCTGCCTCGGTAGGGCACGTGCATCACCTTGATGCCGGCGGCAGACCACGTCAGCTCTGCCGCGAAGTGGCCGGTGGTGCCGTTGCCAAAGGAGCCGTAGGAGAACTTGTCGGGGGCGCGCTGCACTGCCACGATCAGCTGCCTGAGATTGCCCACGGGCACCTCGCGGTTTGCCAGCAGGATCAGCGGCACGCGGGCCACCATGCCGATGGGCTCATAGCTCTTGACGGGGTCGTAGGGCAGCTTGGCATTGAGCGCCGGATTCACGGTGAACGTGGAGCCTGAACTGATCAACAGCGTGTAGCCATCAGCGGGTGCGTTGGCCACGAAGGCCGCTCCGACCACAGTGCCTGCACCCGCCTTGTTCTCAATCACGATGGGCTGGCCAAGGCGGTCGCCCAGCTTCTTGCTGATCGTTCGACCCACGATGTCCACGGCGCCCCCTGGCGGGAAGGGAACGATGAGCTGTATTGGCTTGGCCGGATAGCCTTCGGCGTGCGCCAGCCACGGCGTGCCGAGTCCCAGCCCCGCGAGGGCTGCTGCCAAGTGGATCACGCTACGCCGTCTGTCGATCTGCAAGCACTTCATGGGGCACTCCTTGGAGGGGAAAAGCGTCGGCCTCCAGCATCGAGGCCAGGGCCACTCAGATCAACGACAGCCCGGCCAGCGGTGCCAGCTGGTGCTGCTCGCTGGACGCGTCAGCCGTTGCGAAAAAGAAAGCTGTAGGCGTTGAGCGCTGGCACGCCTCCCAGGTGCGCGTACAACACGCGGGAGCCTTCGGGGAACTCGCCCTTGCGCACCATGTCGATCATGCCGTGCATGGACTTGCCTTCGTACACCGGGTCCGTGAGCATGCCTTCCTGGCGCGCGCACAGGCGGATGGCTTCGAGCGTGCCCTCGTTGGGCAGGCCGTACTCAGGGCCGCCGTAGCGGGTGTCCAGCACCACGTCTTCGGCGGTCAGCTCCTGGCCCAGCTCCACGAGCTTGGCGGTGTTTTGGGCGATGCGCAGGATCTGCGCATGGGTCTTCTCGGGTTTGGCCGAGGCGTCGATGCCGATCACCTTGCGCGCCCGGCCATCGGCCGCAAAGCCCACCACCATGCCGGCCTGCGTGCTGCCCGTGACCGAGCACACGACGATGTAGTCGAACTGGAAGCCCAGCTCCTTCTCTTGCTGGCGAACCTCTTCGGCAAAGCCCACAAAGCCCAGGCCGCCATACGGGTGCTCGGAGCAACCGGCCGGGATGGGGAAGGGCTTGCCACCGGCCTTTTTCACATCGTCCATGGCCTGCTCCCAGCTGGGGCGGATGCCGATGTCGAAGCCCGCAGCATCCAGGCGCACATCGGCGCCCATGATGCGGCTCATCTCGATGTTGCCCACACGGTCGTACACCGCGTCGGAGTAGTTGACCCAGTTTTCCTGCACCAGCACGCACTTCATGCCGAGGTGCGCCGCCACGGCAGCCACCTGGCGCGTCTGGTTGGACTGGATGCCGCCAATCGACACCAGCGTGTCGTAGCCGCCTGCAATCGCTTCGGGGATGAGGTATTCGAGCTTACGGGTTTTGTTGCCGCCGAAAGCCAGGCCCGAGTTGCAGTCTTCGCGCTTGGCGTACAGGTGCACCTTGCCGCCCAGGTGGGCCGAAAGGCGCGGCAGCGGTGTGATGGGCGAGGGGCCGAAGGTTAGCGGGTGGCGGGCAAATTTCTGCAGGTTCATGGCGGTTTCCGGTCGATGAAGAGAAGGCGCAAGCGGGGGGCTTGCAGTGCCTTCATCGTAGAAAAATGCGCGCATCACGTGGTTGCAAAATTTGTTCGAATTACGGCGTTTAAGGTTTATGGAAGAGAATATGAGTGGAAAATATTTCTCTGAATAATCTATGTGCGCAACAAAAGTTCGTGTCAAGAATGTGCCGCAGGCCGATGTCTCGGCCGAACTGGACCGCACCGACAAAGCCATCTTGCGCCAGCTGCAGCGCGACGCGTCGCTGTCGAACGTGGCTTTGGCCGAAAAGGTGCACCTGAGCCCACCCGCCTGCCTGCGCCGGGTGGAGCGTCTCAAGCGCCTGGGGCTCATCGACAAGGTGGTCGCGCTGCTCAACCCCCAGGCCGTGGGGGCGGGCATGCTGGTGATGATTGGTGTGGTGCTGGACCGCTCCACGCCCGAGTCGTTTGCCGAATTTGAAAAGGCGGCGGCCAAGGTGTCGGGCTGCATGGAATGCCATGTAGTCACTGGCGAGTTTGACTACTTCATGCTGGTGCGCACGCGCGACAACGACAGCTTCAATCGCCTGCACGCCGAGCAACTGCTCTACCTGCCGGGCGTGCGGCAGGTGCGCTCATTCATGGTGCTGCGCAATGTGCTTTCGACCACAGAGCTGCCGCTGGCGGTGTAGCGCAAGCCCCATTTCTTTATTGCGCCCCGCGCAGCCGCCCCATCACCGCCGTCCAGGCGGTGCCGCCAAACAGGTTGACCACCAGCCCCGCCATCAGCAGCCCGGCGCCCGCAAAGTGCACAGGCAGCAACTGCTCGCCAAATACCACCCAGCCCGTGGTCAGGCCCACCACGGGCACCAGCAGCGTGAACGGCGCCACACGGTTCACGGGGTAGCGCGACATGAGGTAGGTCCACAGCCCGAAGCCCAGCAGCGTGGAGATCCACGCGATGTAGGCCACGGCGGCCATGGATTTCAGCGACAGGTTTTGCACCGCTGCCAGCACAGCACTGGGGCCGTCCATCACCAGCGCCAGGGCCACAAACGGCAGGGGCGCCACCAGGCTGGACCAGACGATGAAGGCAAACTGGTTCATCGGCCCATAACGCCCCACGGCGCGGGTCACGATATTGCCGCAGCCCCACAGCGCTGCCGCCGCCACGGTCAGCGCGAAGCCCGCCAGCGGCATGGAGGCCCCATGTGCACTGCCAATCAGCACCAGCCCCACGCCTGCCAGCGCCAGGCCCGCCACCTGGTTGCCCAGCCATTTCTCACGCAGCCACCAGGCTGCCAGCAGCAGCGTGAAGAACGACTGCGCCTGCAGCACCAGCGAGGCCAGGCCCGAAGGCATGCCCATGTGGATGGCGGTGAACAGCAGGGCAAACTGGCCCACGGCCATGGCCATGCCGTACAGCAGGTACAGCCGCAGCGGTACCTTGGGTGGCTTGACGAACAGCAGCGCCGGAAACGCCGCCAGAAGGTAGCGCAGCGCGCCCAGCAGCATGGGAGGGATGTCGGCCACGCCCACCTTGATCACGGCAAAGTTCAGCCCCCAGACGACGATGACGAGCAGGGCGAGGGCGAGGTCACGGGGGCGCAGGGGCAAATTCATGGTGAGGCCGTAGAAGGGTCTGGCTGGATGGGGAGATTGTGCGTGGGCATGCTGGGGGTGGCCGGTACCGATGGGCCGGATATCGATCAAAACAAGACATTTCTCGCGCGCCTTGCGCCTTGCATCCCATCCCGGCAAGGGCCTTGTGCGACCCTGAAAAAATCTTGAACACGTTCTAAATAAGCGCAGCCACCTCGATCGCGCGCTCGCGCAACCACTGCAGAGCCAGGTCCTTGTCCCGATGGCGGTGCCATTGAAGGGTCTGGCGCATCACCGGGATTTCCAGGGGGGGCTCCCATACGTGGATGGGCAGCCCGTACTGCAGCGCGCGTTGAGCAAGGCGCTTGTGCACGGTGGCAATGCGTGCTGTGCCGATCACCAGGCTAGGCAGGGATGCGAGGGTGGGCGCGGTGACTTCGATGCGGCGCTTGACGCCAAAGCGCTCCAGAAACCAGCCATCGAACGCGGGGATCTGCCGCGCGCCGGAGTAGTCGGCCACCACATGTCCCGCCGCCAGATAGTCGTCAAAGCTGAGCTGGCCTTGGATGTGCGGGTTGCCCGTCCAGGTGACGCACATGTATGTCTCCTCGAACAGCGTCATGCTCGGGTGTTTGGCCGACACATATTGCTCGGGGATGATGAGCATGTCGGCCCCGTACTCCTCCAGCTGTTCCACGGGGCGGGCGTTTTGCGCCCGCAGATGCACTTGCACCCCGGGCGCTTCGTGAAACAGCCTCTCGATCAGCGGCTGCATGAACACGGTGGTGGTGAAGTCTGACACCAGCAGCGTGAAGCTCCGGGTGTCGGTAGAGGGGTCAAAGCGGGGCTTCTCAGCGATGGTGCTGTCGATGCGCATCAGCACTTCACGCACCGGGTCCAGCAGCGCCTCGGCGCGGGGCGTCAACACCATCTGACGGCCCTGCGGCACCAGCAACTCATCGTCGAAATACGTACGCAGCCGCGCCAGCGCATTGCTGGTGGCGGGCTGGCTCAGGTGGATGCGCTCACCCGCGCGGCTGATATTGCGTTCGGTCAGCAGCGCGTCCAGCGCCACCAGCAGGTTTAGGTCGAGTTTGTTGAATCGCATGAGCTACGGGTAAACATTGATATTCGCGATATCAATTGATGGAATCTGAAAAATCCATTTTTCGAATGCGAGCTTACTCCCTACAGTAGCCACCGAACCGATGTCCAGCCCCTTTGGTCATCAGATTCTCAAAAAAACAGAACGGAGACAAATGATGAAACACTGCCCATCAGGCGCAGTGCGGCGGGGTGCTGCCCAAAGCCGCAGAAGCCGCCTCACGCTGGCCCTTGCCACTCTGGCTGTCACCCCCTGTGTTTCTGCCATCGAGCTGGACACTGGCAACCGCGACTGGAAGCTGCGCTGGGACAACACCGTCAAATACAGCCTCACCGGACGCCTCAACACGGCCTTGCCTGAGTTGTCTTCCGTGTTGCCCGTGACGGCCAACCAGAACGACGGCAACAACAATTTCAAGCGCGGCGTGGTGTCCAACCGCGTGGACCTGCTCAGCGAGTTGGATCTGACCGGCCCCAGCTACGGTGCGCGCCTGAGTGCGGCGGCCTGGTACGACCAGGCCTACAACAGCCATACGGACAACACCAGCGCCACGTCCAACCACAGCCCTGCGAGCGAGTTTCCGGCGGAGACCCGCAAGCTCATGGGGCGCAAGGCCGAGCTGCTGGACGCCTTTGTGTACGGGCGCTTTGATGTGGCCGACAAGCCCGCCACGGTGCGCCTGGGCCGCCACACCCTGTTGTGGGGAGAGAGCCTGTTCTTTGGCGCCAATGGCATCGCGGGCGGCCAGGCCCCGCTGGACCTGATCAAGCTGCTGTCGGTACCCAACTCCACCTTCAAGGAAGTGGCCCGGCCGACTGGCAAGGTCTCGGGGCAGGTGCAACTGTCGTCCGACGTGACGGTGGGCGCGTACGTGAACTACGAGTGGGAGAAGACCCGGCTGATGCCCGTGGGGGCCTACCTCTCGACCAGTGATTCGCTGGGCCCGGGTGCAGAGCGCATCAATGCGGGGCCAACGGGCACGTTCATCCGGCAGGCGGACCTGGATGCCAAGAACTCGGGCCAGGGCGGCTTGCAGCTGCGCTGGCGGGTCGAGTCCATCGACACCGATCTGGGTTTCTATGCCATCCGATACCACGCCACCACCCCCAGCAACATCAACAACGTGCTGGTAGGCCTGCCCCCCGCGCTGAGGGCCAGCAGCTACCGCTGGATGTACCACGAGGGTGTGCGCGCCTATGGCGCCAGCTTCTCCAAGACGATTGATAACTGGGGCCTGGCGGGCGAAGTCTCGGTGCGCCACAACGCGCCCCTGGCCAGCTCTGGGCAGTCCACGCTGGCCACCATTGGCGTGAATGCGGGCCTCAACAACAACAGTAATCCGGGCTACGCAGTCGGCGAAACAGCGCATGCGCAGGTGTCCTGGATTGCATCGCTGGGCCCTTCATGGATATCGCGCGAAGCGTCCTTTGTGGGCGAGGTGGCCTGGAACCAGCGCACCAAGGTCACACGCAATGCGCAGATGCTCAACCCCAATGCCGACAAATCGGCCACTGGCGTGCGCATGGTGTATTCGCCCAGCTACCGGCAGGTGCTGCCGGGCCTGGATCTCACCCCCTCCATCGGCATGGGCTACACGTTCGGCGCCTCGTCAGCCGTTGGCCCGGGGTTTGGGGTGGACAAGGGCGGGGACATCAACCTCGGTCTGGCCGGGGTGTACCTGGGCACATGGAACGTGTCGCTGAACTATGTGCATTACCTGGGCAAGGCCGCGCCCACGCTCGATGCCGCCAACAACGCGCAATACAAGCAAGCGCTCAAAGACCGCAACTCGCTGACGCTCTCGGTCCGCACCACTTTCTGATCTGGAACTCTGTCATGAAGCACTACCTGCACATCGCGGGCGCCTGCCTGCTGTCGTCTGTGGCCCTGAGCGCTGCACACGCCGCCGTGAGCGCGGAGGAAGCCGCCAAACTCAAAACCGAGCTGACTCCCCTGGGGGCCGAGCGCGCGGGCAACAAGGAGGGCACCATCCCCGCGTGGAGTGGTGGCTACACCACCCCCATCGCGGGGTTCCAGAATGGCGGGCGCCGGGGCGACCCGTTCGCGGGCGAAAAGCCGCTGTACAGCGTCACCGCCGCCAACATGGCCGAACATGCGAGCAAGCTGACCGAAGGCACCCAGGCCCTGCTTAAAAAATACCCGCAGACCTTCCGGGTCGATGTGTACAAAACGCACCGCACCGCCGCTGCGCCGCAGTGGGTGTATGACTACACCGCCAAGAATGCCGTGCAGGCCAAGCTCGATGGCGAGAAGGTCACAGGTGCCTACGGTGGCATTCCGTTCCCCATCCCCAAGACCGGCGAGGAGATCATGGCCAACCATGAACTTCACTGGCGTGGAGAGGCCTGGCAGGCCGACTTCCGGGGTTACCTGGGCACGGCCAATGGCCAGCGCGTGCTGTCGGTGGAGGGGCGTGGTGACTTCCAGATGCCCTACTACGCCCAAGGCCAGCACGACAAGTTCACGGGCGAGTACTGGACCATCCGCCTGGTCAACAGCGGCCCACCGGTGCGTGCGGGCGAGGCCATCACGGGCCGGTCGCACCTGGACCAGGACAAGAGCGCATCGTGGGTGTACCTGACGGGGCAGCGCCGCGTGCGCAAGCTGCCCAATGCCTGCTGCGACACGCCCACGCCTGCCACCGCAGGCGTGGCAAGTTTCGACGAAATCGACGTCTTTGCCGGGCGCAACGACCGCTTTGACTGGAAGGTCGTGGGCAAGCAGGAGATGCTGATCCCCTACAACAGCAACCGCCTGCATACGCCCACCAAGGACAGCGATGTGCTATTGGCCAATCACCTGAACCCCGACCACGTGCGCTGGGAGCTGCACCGCGTGTGGGTGGTGGAGGCCACCCTCAAGCCCGGCCAGCGCCACCAGGCACCCAAGAGCCGCTACTACGTGGACGAAGACACCTGGGTGGCCGTGCTGGGCGACCGCTGGGATGCCAAGGGCCAGCTGTGGAAGACCATCTGGTCCCACCCGGTGGTGATGCCTGACCTTCCTGCCACCACGCCGCAGCAGCAGTGGGGCTTCAACGATCTGATCTCTGGTGCCTGGTATGCCAGCGGCGTGGTCAACGAGCGCAACCAGCACTACAAGATCGTGCCGCGTCGCCCGGACAGCTTCTTCTCGCCCGATGCCATGGCGGGCGAGGGTGTCCGCTGAGCGGGACGGAACCATGCATATTGCGATCTATGTAGCTGCAGCCATCGCTGCGGCGGGGGCGGGCTGTGCCTTCGCACAGGTGGGGGAAGCACTCCAGCGCCCTGCACTGAGCGTGAAGGCGCCTCAGCGCGCCGTGCTGCTGGCAGCTGCCGCTGCAGGGCAGCGGCTGGTGGCGGTGGGCGAGCGCGGAGTGGTCGCGCTGTCCGACGACCGGGGCGCGACCTGGCGACAGGCGGCCTGCCCGGTCAGTGTGAGCCTGACGATGGTACGTTTTGCGGACGAGCGCCACGGTGTGGCCGTGGGCCATGGCGGCACGGTGCTGACTACGTCCGATGCCGGCGCCAGCTGGGCGCTGCGGCTGGACGGCCGGCGCCTGGCCGCGCTGGCCAAGGCG
Source organism: Acidovorax facilis (assembly GCF_023913775.1). Lineage (GTDB taxonomy): Bacteria > Pseudomonadota > Gammaproteobacteria > Burkholderiales > Burkholderiaceae_C > Acidovorax > Acidovorax facilis. Next base: position 20,547 of record NZ_JAMXAX010000058.1, on the reverse strand, counting down.
GCCGCTACCACGCCCCAGGCGCTGCAGGACGCAGAGCGCTTGGTGGCCGATGGCCCAGACAAGCCTTTCATGGATGTGGTGGTGTGGGACGCCCAGCGCATGCTGGCGGTGGGCGCCTATGGCTTGGCCTTCTACACAGCCGATGGCGGACAGACCTGGGCGCCCTGGATGGGCAGGTTGCCCAATCCCAAGGCCCTGCACTGGTATGTGGCGCGGCGCCAGGGCAATACCCTGCTGCTGGCGGGAGAGCAGGGGCTGCTCGCCCGCTCCAGCGATGGCGGCATTACGTTTGAGGCTTTGCCATCGCCTTACAAGGGCAGCTGGTTTGCGGGCGATCTGAACGCCAACGGGCGTGTGGTCCTAGCGGGCCTGCGGGGCAACGCCTGGCGCTCGGACGACGTGGGCAACACCTGGTCGCAGCTGGCATCGCCCACGCAGAGCGCGATCACCGCCGTGGCCGACGACGGCAATGGCGGACTGTGGTTTGCCACACAGGCGGGCGCAGTGCTGCGCCAGCAGGGCGAGGCACTGGTGCCCCTGAACGCGGCACCCGTACCCGTGCCGTCCGCGCTGCTGCCGCAGCGCGAGGGCCCCTTGCTCGCACTGGGCGTGGCCGGTGTGGTGCCCGTGGTGGCACAGAAGGCACGGCCATGAGCGCGCCCTCCTTCGATACCCGCTCGGGCTCGTTGATCGAGCGCGCGCTGTTCAACCACCGAGCCGTAGTCGTGTTGCTGTGCGCCCTGGTCACAGCCCTGCTGGGTTGGCAGGCCACGCGGCTTCAGCTCAATGCCAGCTTTGAAAAGACTATTCCCACGAGCCACCCCTACATCCAGAATTTTCTGGCCTACCAGTCGGAACTCAGTGGCCTGGGCAATGCGGTGCGCGTGGCCGTTGCCCGCCCCCAGGGCAACATCTATGACGCGCAGTACCTGGACACCTTGCGCCGCCTGTCCGATGAGGTCTTCTTGCTGCCGGGTGTGGACCGTGCGCGGATGAAGTCGCTGTGGACCCCCACCACGCGCTGGGTGGGTGTCACCGAAGACGGCCTGGAAGGTGGGCCGGTCATTCCCGATGGTTTTGATGGATCGTCAGCCAAGCTGCAGCAACTCGCGGCGAACGTGGCGCGCTCCGGAGAGATCGGCCAGACGGTAGCGCGCGATGCCGCATCGACCGTGATCTTTGTGCCCCTGCTGGCCAAGGATGCTCAGGGCCAGTCGCTCGACTACGCCCTGCTGTCGCGGCAGCTGGAGACGCTGCGCGGCAAGTACGAGGCCGAAGGCGTGGCTATCCACATCACTGGCTTTGCCAAGATCGTGGGCGACCTGATTGATGGCGTGCGGGCCGTGCTGGTGTTCTTTGCCATGGCGGTAGCCATCGCCACGGCCATGGTGTTCTGGTACACGCGCTGCATCCGTTCCACGCTGCTGGTGGTGCTGGCGTCGCTGGTGGCCGTGGTGTGGCAGCTGGGCCTGCTGCCTTTGCTGGGGTATGCACTCGACCCGTATTCCATCCTGGTGCCGTTTCTGGTGTTTGCCATCGGCATGAGCCATGGTGCGCAAAAGATGAACGGCATCATGCAGGACGTGGGACGGGGCGTGGACAAGCTGGTGGCTGCGCGCTTCACATTCCGGCGCCTGTTCCTGGCGGGCTTGACGGCCCTGCTGGCAGACGCAGTTGGGTTTGCCGTGCTGCTGGTCATCGACATCCAGGTCATCCGCGAACTGGCGATTGCCGCGTCGATTGGCGTGGCGGTGCTGATCTTCACCAACCTGATCCTGTTGCCCATTTTGTTGAGCTACACCGGCGTCAGTGCGGTGGCTGCCGAGCGCAGCCTGCGCGCCGAACAGGCCGATGCGGCGGGCTCAGCCAAACACCCGCTGTGGGCTCTGCTCGACCGCTTCACCCAGCGGCCCTGGGCCACGGTGGCCGTGGCCGCCGGGCTGGTCATGGGGGCGGGGGGCTTTCTTGTCAGCACGCAGCTCAAGATTGGCGACCTGGACCCGGGGGCGCCCGAGTTGCGCGCAGACAGCCGCTACAACCGCGATGTGGGATTCATGAACGCAGCCTACGGCGCGGGCAGTGACGTGCTGGCGGTGATGGTCAAGACGCCTGAGGGCCAGTGCTCCCACTTCGATGCGCTGAACAAGGTCGATGCGCTCGAATGGGAGCTGCGCCAGATCAACGGCGTGGAGAGCACCAACTCGCTCTCTCTGCTCAACCGCCGGGTGCTGTCGGGCCTCAACGAAGGCAACCCACGGTGGTACGAGTTCTTGCCCAACCAGGACATGCTCAACACCGTGACGGCCAGCGCACCCCGTGGGCTCTACAACGATGCCTGTGGGTTGTTGACGGTGTACGTCTATCTGCGCGACCACAAGGCCGACACCCTGGCGCGCGTCGTGGGCCACATCGAGGCCTTTGCCCAGCGCAACAACACGGCAGACACCCAGTTTCTGCTGGCCGCCGGGTCTGCGGGCATTGAGGCGGCCACCAACATCGTGGTCAAGGACGCGTGGCGAACCATGCTGCTCATGGTGTACGGGGCGGTGGTCGTGCTGTGTTTTGTGACCTTCCGCTCGTGGAAGGCCGTGGTGGTGGCCGTGCTGCCGCTGGTGGTCACGTCCTTCCTGGCCGAGGCGTTGATGGTGGCGCTGGGCATGGGCGTGAAGGTCGCCACACTGCCGGTGATTGCGCTGGGCGTGGGCATCGGCGTGGACTACGCGCTCTACATCCTGTCCATCACGCTGTCGCAACTGCGCGAGGGCAAGAGCCTGTCGGAGGCGTACTACCGCGCGCTGCTGTTCACCGGCAAGGTGGTGATGCTGACAGGCGTCACGCTGGCCGTGGGCGTGATCACCTGGGTGGCGAGCCCGATCAAGTTCCAGGCCGACATGGGCTTGCTGCTGGCGTTCATGTTCCTCTGGAACATGCTGGGGGCGCTGGTGTTGTTGCCCGCACTGGCCCACTTTTTACTGAAGCCTGCGACGCCCATCGCCAACGTCCGCGCGACTGGGCGCGGTGTGCACGGGGTGCCGCAGGGCGCTCATTGACTGACAACGAGGACGAACCATGACCACGACCCACACGATGTGCGTTGCTGCCGGTCTGTTGCTGGCATGCGTCAGCGCACAGGCCCAGCCACGCCCCCAACCGGCCGAAGTGCTTGATCGCTATATCGCCGCAGTGCACGCGGGTGACATGGCCGCCGTGCGCGCGCTCATCGCGCCGGAGGTGGAGCGATCGGACTTTCCCGGCTGCACTCCGGCCATGGACAACCCCACCTGCCTGGCGCACTACATCGACGCCACGGTGGTTCGACCGCAGGCCCGCTTGTCTGTGCTGAGCACCGAGGTGGATGGGGATCGGGTGTCTGCGCTGCTGGAGGTGCGCAGCGAGCTGTATCGCCGTGCCGGTGTGGAACGCATCGTGGGCCGCGATGTGCTCCGTGTGACCGATGGGCGGATCCAGTCCTTCCGCTTTGTCCCTGACTTTTCCGACGCGCCCACGGCCGTCTTTTTTGGCACGCTGGGCATCGGCCCGCGCGCCGCACGCCCTTCCGTCAAACCCTGAGTTACACCATGTTCAAGTACTTCCCCACCAACTACGTCTGGAACCTCTCCGTCAATCTCGCCATCGAGATGGGTGCGCGCATCGGCGAGATCGAGCAAATGTGCGCTCCCCTGCAAGAGGCCGCCAAGGCGCCCGATGCCGCCGGCACGGCGGCCTTCCGAGAGACCTGGGTGAGCATGGCCGACCGGCTCTGCGGCCTGGCTGAAGAGGACGAAGCCAAAGGTCGTTTGTTGTCCGCTGGCGAAAAATACCGTCGCGCGTCCAGCTACCTGATCACCGCCGAGCGCCTGCAGGCGCACAACGCGCCCGGTCGCCTGGCGATTTACCAACGCGCGCTGGCGCTGTTCCTCCAGGGCTCGCGCCTCATGGGCGACCCGGTCCAGCGCGTGGAGATTCCCTACGAAGGCAAACACCTCTCGGCCCTGTACTACCCCGCCAACGGCCTGAAGCCCGGCGAACGAGCACCCCTGTGCGTGCAGCTCAACGGCCTGGATTCAAGCAAGGAGATGAAACACCTCGTGGGTCTGCCGGTGTGGCTCGCCAAGCGCGGCGTGTCCTCCCTGGTGGTGGACCAGCCGGGTACCGGCGAGGCGCTGCGCCTGCAGGGACTGACCGCGCGCTTCGACGCCGAACACTGGGCCAGCCGCGTGGTCGACTGGCTGGAGCAGCACCCCGCCGTGGACCCGAAACGCATCGGCTGCGAAGGCGTTTCGCTGGGCGGCTACTACTGCCCGCGCGCCGTGGCCATGGAGCCGCGTTTTGCCTGCGGCGTGGCCTGGGGCGCCAACCACGACTGGCGCGATGTGCAGAAGCGCCGGTTGGAGAAAGAGGGCGACTTCCCCGTGCCGCACTACTGGGCCCACGTGTGCTGGGTCTGGGGCGCTAAGGATGTGGACGACTTCATGCGCATCGCGGAAAACGTGCACCTGGACGGTGTGGTCGAGAAGATCAAGGTGCCGTTCCTGGTGACGCACGGCGAGCGCGACTCGCAGATCCCGCTCAAGTGGGCGCACCGCACCTACGAGCAGCTGGTCAACAGCCCCCAGCGCGAACTCAAGGTGTTCACCGACCGCGAGGGTGGATCACAGCACGCCAGCTTTGACAACAGCATCAATGCCGGCCACTACATCGCCGACTGGGTGGCCGAGACCCTGGGTGGTCATACCGCCTGAGAGCCTCGCACCTGCCCTGACAACCCACACAACCAAGGATCAACAGATGAACATCATTGGACCCGACGCGCTCGTTTTTGGCGTGGACGACGTCGCTGCCTGCGCCCAGTACCTCACCGACTACGGCCTCACTCCCGTGGGCGTCACCGCTGCTGGCGGGCGCTTTGAGGCGCTGGACGGCACATGGGTGGAGATCCGCTCCCAAGACGATCCCTCCCTGCCACCCGCGCTGGGCACTGCCAGCATGCTTCGCGAAACGGTCTACGGGGTCGCAGATGCGGCCACGCTCGACGCCATCGAAGCCGAGCTGGCGCGCGACCGCGACGTAGTACGCCAGGGCGGCGTGCTGCGCACCACCGATGACTTGGGCTTTGCCCTCGCTTTCCAGGTCACGGTGCGCAAGCCGCTGGCATTGCCTGCCGAGGCCGTGAACGCGCCCGGTGCCGTCCCGCAGCGTGGGCCCAACGCCCTGGGCCTGTCGCCCGACATGGCGGCGCGGCCTCGTTCGCTGTCGCATGTGGTGTATTTCGTGCCCGACGCGGCCAAGGCCGAGTCGTTCTATGCCCGGCTGGGCTTTGTGTGCACCGATCGCTTCACGGGTGTGGGACCGTTCTTGCGCCCTGCGGGCACGCAAGACCACCACACGCTGTTCATGATCCAGACGCCGCCGTTCATGAAGGGCTGCGAGCACTTCACCTTCCACATGGGTGGCCCCACCGATGTGTTGCTGGCCGGCACCCGCTTTGTCGAAAAGGGCTACCAGAGCTTCTGGGGGCCGGGGCGCCACAAGTTTGGCAGCAACTGGTTCTGGTACTTCAACTCGCCCCTGGGTTGCCATGTGGAGTACGACGCCGACATGGACCAGCATGATGACACCTGGGCCGCGCGCGAAGTGCCGATGAGTGCCGATGCTTCGCAGCTCTTCCTCTTTCAACACCGCGAGAAGTGGGCGCCTTCGGGCCCGCCGCCTGCTGGTGCACCGCACTGAGAGCCGACCATGAAGCTCTGCCACTGGAACGATCTGCCCGACGGTGAGTCGCGGGGCTTTGACCCCGCAGGCCGTGGGCAGGACACGGTGCTCATCGTGCGCCAGGGCGAGCGGCTGTACGCCTATGCCGATCTGTGCCCCCACCTGGACACCCCCATGGCATGGCGCAAGGACAAGTACCTGAATGCAGCAGGTGATCGCATCGTCTGCGCGGCCCACGGCGCGCTGTTTGACATCACCAATGGGCTGTGTACCTTGGGCCCGTGCCTGGGCGACGCCTTGGCGCCCGTGCCATTGACAGTACAAGCGAACGGCGAGATCCACATCGCCCATACCAATCACAAGGAGACAAACCCATGAGCCTTTCTCACCAACGGATTTTGATCATCGGCGGGGGCTTTTCCGGCATGGCAGCCGCCATCGAACTGCGCAAGCTGGGTGCGCAGGTGGACCTCGTAGAGATCGACCCCGGCTGGCGCAGCTACGGTGCGGGCATCAGCCTGGGGGGCGCCACGCTGCGGGCGTTTCGGCGCCTGGGAATTCTCGAAGCGTTTCTGGCGCAGGGCAACGCCTCGGACGGCGTGAACCTGCACCTGCCCCACGGCCCTCAGGTGGCCACCTTGCCCACGCCCCGCATTGCGGGGGCCGATGTTCCAGGCGGCGGCGCCATCATGCGCCCGGTACTGGCCCGCATCCTGGCGGAGGCCACCCGTGCGGCGGGCACCAACGTCCGCCTCGGCTGCACCTTTTCTGCCATCGAGCAAGAGGCCGACGGCGTGCAGGTCACTTTCACCGATGGCCAGCGCCAGCACTATGACCTGGTGATCGGTGCCGACGGCCTGTACTCCAAGGTGCGTGAGACCGTGTTTGAAAACGCCCCCCAGCCGCGCTACAGCGGCCAGGCCGTATGGCGCGCCGTCCTGCCCAGGCTGCCAGAGATCGAGACCGCCACGATGTGGATGGGCCTGAAGATCAAACCCGGCGTGAACCCTGTCTCGAAGACCGAGATGTACCTCTTCGTCACTGAGCCGCGCCCGACCAACGACCATGTCGATCCGGCCACCTTTGCAGACCGATTGCGCGCATTGCTCGATGCGTTTTCTGCGCCCACGCTGCAGTCCATCCGCAGCCAGATCGGACCGGATTCACAGATCGTTTTTCGCCCGCTCGAAGGTCTGCTCATGCCACGCCCCTGGTCGCGCGGCCGGGTGGTGCTGATTGGTGACACGGTACACGCTACCACGCCGCATCTCGCGTCCGGGGCCTGTATCGGCATCGAGGACGCCTTGGTGCTGGCCGATGAACTGGCGCAGGCGGGCGATGTACCGACCGCATTGTCAGCCTTTGAAGCCCGCCGCTGGGAGCGCTGCCGCATGGTGGTTGAAAACTCCGCCCGGCTGGGTGAGATCGAGATCGAAGGCGGCGACAAGGAGGAGCATTCGCGCATCATGCGCGAGTCCCTCATGGCGTTGTCCCAACCCATCTGAGGCGAGGTGAGCATGATCACAACCCAATCGCTGCGGGGCCGGGTGGCCCTGATGGTGGGGCACTGCGCAGGCATGGTGGATCTGGTGGCCTTGCCCGTCTGGGTGGGCACGCTGATATCGGTGTACCGCTTCGACCCGCAGCAGGCCGGCTTGCTGGCTACGCTGTTTTTGGCTGGAGCGGTGGCCGCCAGCCTGGTGTTGGCGCCGTTCTTTCAGTTGTTGCGCGGGCGCGCCGTGGCGACCTGCGGCTTTGCCGGCGCGGCCTTGGCGTTTGCCGTGGCGTCCACCACCACCCAGTTCGCCTTGTTGGCGCTGCTGCATGCGGGGGCAGGTATTGCTGCGGGCACGGCCCTGAGCGTTACCCATGGCACCATTGCCCGCAGCCTCAACCCCCACCGCATGTTCGCCCTGGTGGGCATGGCACTGGGGGTATTTGCCATCGCGTTCCTGGGGGGCACCCCCGTGCTGGTGGCCAAGCTGGGTGGACCCGTGTTGTTCCAGGTCTTTGCCGGCGTCATGGCAGTTGGCGCGGTGGTGGCGGCTCTGGCGTTTCCCGAGGCCGACAGCGGAGGCGGCGCGGCCACTTCGCGGGCTCCGGCTGCGCCTCTGCCCGCTGCGGTCTGGTGGGGCGTGCTGGGCATCGCGGCGCTCGGGCTGGTGCAGTCCATGACCTTCAGCTTTCTGGAGCGCGTGGGCAGTGACCGGGGCTACGGACTTCAGGCCGTCACCGGCGTGCTGATTGCCCTGGGCGTCGTCAACCTCTTTCCCGCAGCGTTGGCCGCTGTGCTGGAAAAGCGCTGGGCTGCCCGCAGCGTTCTGCTGTCGGGACCTGCGCTCCAGGCCTTGCTGGTGGTGGTGATCATGAACTCGCCCGTGTTTGCTCCCTATGCCGCAGCCGCCGCCGTGTTTGCGGCCGTGATGATCTTCACGCACACCTTTGCCTTTGGCGTGCTGGCGCGGCTGGACCCCAGCGGCCGTGCCTTGGCCGCCACCCCCGCCATGCTCATGTTCGGCGCGGCCATTGGACCCATCCTCGGCGGCACCCTGGTCAAGACCTGGGGCTATGGCAGCCTGGGTGGGGCGGCCCTGGTGATTGACGCATTGGCGGTCTATGCATTTGCACGCATTCACCGTGCTCCGGGTACTGCCGCTGCAGTGAAAGGCATGGCATGAGCCGCCTTGTTCCCTTTGTGCAGACGCAGCCCCGGCTCAGCCGACGCACCTGCCTGGTGGCGGCTGCAGCGGGCTTGGCTGCGCCATGGGTCTATGCACAGTCGGGCCGGCACATCACCTTCATCGTGCCCCAGCCCGCTGGCAACCCCAGCGATGTGTTCGCACGCAAGCTCCAGACGCTGATGCAACGGGAGCTGGGCCAGACCATCGTCATCGAGAACCTGCCGGGTGCCGGTGGCTCCATCGGTGTGCAGCGCATGCTGAACGCGCCTGCCGATGGTGCGACGGTGGTGGTGGTCTCGCAGACCGAGCCCATCCTCACCCCCTTGTCACTGGCCAGCGCCCGGTACAAGCCCGAGCAGATGCGCGCCGTCGGCACGCTGGGGCGGACCAGCTATGTGCTGGCGGGCCGTGCCGACATGCCCGCCACCACCCATGCGCAGTTGGTGGACATGGCGCGGCAAGCGGCTGCCGCTGGCAAGCCGCTGACCTTCGGGCACATCGGGCAAGGCTCGATGATCCACCTCATGGGGACCCAGTGGGGGCGCCTGTGTGGCGTGCCGCTGGTGCATGTGCCTTACCGGGGCGTGCCACCGGTCGTGCAGGACCTCATGGGCAATCAGATCGATCTGTCCTTTGTGCCACTGGGGGGCGCAGCGCTGAGCATGCTGGAGACGGGCAAGCTGCGTGCCTTCGGCAGCACCGCCGCCAAGGCGCCTTCGCTGCTGCCGCACGTCGCACCGCTTAGCCAGCAGTCTGCAGCACTCAAAGGCTTTGAATACACCGCCTGGGGCGCGCTGCTGGTGGCGCGTCATACCCCCGATGCGGCGGTGCATCGCCTGCACCAGGCCTTCGGTGTGGCCCTGCGCGACACCGAGGTCCAGAGCTTTCTGCGTGCCAATGGCACCGAGCCCCAGGAGCCGCTGTCGCTGGCCGCCCTCGACAAGTTCTACCAATCCGAAATCCAGATTCACCAGGCCCTCGCCCGCACCGTGGGTGTGGTGCCCGAGTGAGCTGTATACCCACTGCCATGACCAAACCCCAACGCCGCTTTGTGGACCTTTCCATCTACCTGGAAAACGATGTCCTGTCCGACCCGCCTCCCTTGGCGCCCAAGATCACGTACCAGAAGCACGCCGACACGCTGCCCGAGTTCATGGCCATGATCCCGGGCACCCAGCCCGAGGACTACCCCGACGGCGAAGCAGCGGCTGCCGAATGGGTGACGCTGACCACGCACAACGGCACCCACCTTGATGCGCCGTGGCACTTCCACTCCACGCAGGATGCAAAGAACGGCGGTGCCCGCCCCTCCATCACCATCGACGAGGTGCCGCTGGAGTGGTGCTTTCAGCCGGGTGTGAAGCTGGACTTCCGCCACCTGCCCGATGGCTATGTGGCCACTTCGGCCGATGTAGAGGCTGAGCTGGCCCGCATAGGCCACACGCTGCAGCCGCTCGACATCGTGGTGGTCAACACCCGCTCGGGTTCACGCTACGGGCATAAGGACTACCTGGGCGCTGGTTGTGGCATGGGCTACGAGGCCACCATGTACCTGCTGGAGCGTGGTGTGCGCCTCACAGGCACCGACGCCTGGAGCTGGGATGCGCCGTTTTCGTACACCGCCCAGCGCGTGGCCGAGACGGGCAACAAGGCCCTGATCTGGGAGGGCCACAAGGCAGGCCGCGATATCGGCTACTGCCACCTCGAAAAGCTGCACAACCTGGAGGCGCTGCCGCCCACGGGGTTCACGATCAGCTGCTTTCCTCACAAGATCCGCGGCGCCTCGGCAGGCTGGACGCGCGCGGTCGCCATTTTTGAAGACTGAGGAGTCCGTTCATGGGTTTTCCATCCATCCACCGCGTGGTCACGGGCCACAACGCCGAAGGCCGTGCCGTGGTTACCAGCGCGGGGCCGCTGCCCACCGTGGTCGAGATTGCGGCCATTCCCGGTACGGTGTTCCATGAGGTCTGGAGCACATTGCAATCGCCCGCCGTCGTGGACAACGGCCCGGACCCTACGCTCGGTCCGCTGGTGCTGCCGCCCCCGCAGGGTGGCACGCGCATCCGGTTCGTGGACATTCCGCCCGATACGCCCGAGTTCCTCGCACGGGGTGCCGAGCGCATGCATGACGCCTTCAGCCAGATTGGCGATGCGGCCGCCTCCACGGTGAAAACCGACTCCCCCCACCCGCTGATGCACCGTACCGAATCGGTGGACTACGGCGTGGTGATTGAAGGCGAACTGACGCTGGTGCTGGACGAAGGCGAAGTGCCACTGCGCCCCGGCAGCGTGGTGGTGCAGCGGGGTACCAACCACGCATGGGCCAACCGTTCGGGCGCGCCGTGCCGCATGCTGTTTGTGCTGGTCGATGGGCGGTTTGACACCTCTCTGGCCGCGCCTGCGAAGGAGCAACAACCATGAGCACGCGCCGTCAATGGTTGGGCGCTGCAGCGTCTGTGGCGTTGACGCCCTGGGCGTGGGCGCAGGCTCCGTACCCCGCGCGCCCGTTGAGCTGGGTGGTACCTTACCCGGCCGGGGGCTTTGGCGACGCGATGTCGCGCCTGCTGGTGCAGAAGCTGGGAGAGCGCATGCAGCAAGCCGTGGTCGTGGAGAACAAGCCTGGCGGTGCCGCGCAACTGGCGGCCCAATACGTCAAGCAGCAGCCTGCTGATGGCCGTACCTTGTTGTACGCCGACATCGGCCCGCTGGCCATGTACCCGGCGCTGTACGCCAAACTGAGCTTCAGCCCCCTCAAGGACTTCGCGCCCCTGACGCGCTTGTTCAAGTCGCCGCTGGTCGTGGTCGTGCCTGCGGGCAGCCCGTTTCAGACGCTGGCCGACCTGCTGCGCGCGGCCGCTGCAGGAGATGGGCTCAACTATGGCTCCTACGGGCAGGGCAGCCAGCCCCATGTGTGGACCGAGCAGCTGCGCATCAAGACGCGCTCGCGCATGACCCATGTGCCCTACCAGGGCGCAGCGCCCGCGCTGCAGGATCTGATGGCCGGGCGCCTGGACTTCATGTGCGATGTGGTGGCTTCGAGCCTGCCGCTGGTGCGCGAAGGCAAGCTGCGCGCGCTGGTCAGCGTTGGCAGCGAGCAGCGCCTGCAAGTGCTCCTCCAGGTGCCCACCCTGACCGAGGCCGGGCATGCGGACCTCGATATTCCGGGCTGGAACGGTGTGATGGTGCGCGCGGGCACGCCTGCACCGGTGGTCGAAATGCTTCACAAGGCCGTCGTGGCCGCGCTGGAGTCGCCCGAGGTGCTGGGCCGTTACAGGCCGCTGGGCCTGGAGCCTGCACCACTCGCACCGGCTGCGTTCGGCGAATTCATCCAGGGCGAATCGCAGCGGTGGGGTTTGGCCATTCGCCAGGCCGGGATCAAGGTCGAATGAGCCTCTTTGACCTGCATGGCCGCACCGCGCTCGTCACCGGTGCCACCCAGGGCCTGGGCCTGGCGATTGCGCGCACCCTGGCCGACGAGGGCGCCCGCGTGGTGGTCTCCGACCGCGATGCACTCGCCTGCGAGCAGGTGGCTGCATCGTTGCCGAATGCCATCGGTGTTGCGGCCGATATGGCGGTGCCCACAGCGATCGCCGCGCTGGTGGAGCGCGCCGGACCGCTGGACATCCTCGTGTGCAACGCCGGTATCCAGGGGCCCGCCGGCCCGCTGGCCGATGCCAGCGACGCCGACTGGCATCAGGTGTTTGACATCAACCTGCGGGCCGCAGCGCGGCTGTGTGCGCTGGTGCTGCCCGGCATGGCGGCACGGGGCGGTGGCAGTGCCGTGCTCATCTCCAGCATTGCAGGCCTGCGCGGCAACCGTTCGATTGGCCTGTACGGTCTGACCAAGGCGGCCCTGGCCCAGCTGGCGCGCAACCTGGCTGTGGAGTGGGGACCTTCCGGTGTGCGGGTCAACGCCGTGTCACCCGGCCTCATCCGCACGCCGCTGGCCGAGCAGCTCATGGCAGATGAAGCCTTCATGGTCAGGCGCATCCAGGCCACCCCGCTGCGGCGCGCAGGAGAACCCGAGGAAGTGGCCGGCGTGGTCGCCATGCTGGCCAGCCCCGCCGGGGCCTTTGTGACCGGACACAACCTGGTGGTCGATGGCGGCACCACCATCAGCGATGGGAGTTGAAACCATGCACCGCATGTTGAACCGAAGAACCCTGGTGGTGAGTGCCTTGGCGTTCCCGCCGAGCACGTGGGCTGCCACCTGGCCCACACGGCCGTTGCGCATCGTCCTGCCGTTCGCAGCCGGAGGCAGCTCTGACCTGGTGGCACGCCTGCTGGCCGACAAGCTGGGCCAGGCCCTGGGCAGCCCAGTGGTAGTGGAGTCGCGTGCAGGGGCCAACGGCATCATTGCCTCGGAGGCTGTAGCGCGAAGCACAGACGGGCACTCCCTGTTGTGGATCAGCGCAGCCCATGCGATCAACGCCAGCCTTTACCCCCGGCTGCTTTACGACAGCCAGCGCGACTTTGCCCCTGTGGCCCTGGTGGCCAGCCCCGGGCCGATGGTGATTGCCGTGCCTGCGGCCCTGCCGGTGCGCAGCTTGTCGGACCTGATCGCACTGGCCCGGCGGCAGCCCGGGCAGGTCAGCTACGCATCGGCCGGTATCGGCAACGTGCTGCACCTGGCGGGCGAGATGCTGGCGCAGCAGGCCGGAGTGCAGCTGCTGCATGTGCCTTACAAAGGCGCTGCGCCTGCCCTCAACGACCTGGCGGCTGGGCAAGTCAATCTGATGTTCAACAGCGCCCTGGCCGCGGCCCCGATGGTCAAGGACGGGCGCGTCCGCCTGCTGGCGCAGACCGGCGCACAGCGCTCGCCTGCCTTGCCCGCCGATCTGCCCACGGTGGCCGAGACGCTGGGCCTGACGGGCTTTCAGGTGACAGGCTGGTTTGGCTTGTTGGCGCCTGCTGCCATGCCGGCCGACCTTGTGGGCCGGCTCAACGCGGAATGCGTTCGCATCCTGGCCCTGCCAGAGCTGCGCGAAAAACTGGCCTTGCTGGGCAGTGCTGATACACCCACCCAAAGCGCGCGCGAATTTGGCGCATTTCTGGCAGCAGAGACAGACCGTTATGCCCGCGTCATCCGGGCGGCGGGGCTGCGTCTTGAAACACCTTCTTCCTGATTCTTCCTGATGGGACTGGCGATGCGATTTGCAACTTTGAAAGACGGCAGCCTGGACGGCCGCCTGGTACTGGTTTCTTCCAACGGCCTGCGGGCCGTCGATGCCGCTCCGATAGCGGCCAGCTTGCTGGCCGCTGTGCAGAACTGGGATGCTGTGGAGCCCGTCCTGCGCGAGCGCGCTGCTGCGCTGGAGGCTGGCACTGCCACCGGCATCTTTGCGTTCGATCCCGCCGCATGCAGCGCTCCCTTGCCGCGCAGCCCGCAGTGGCTCGATGCATCGGCGTTCCTCAACCATGGCCGCTTGATGGAGCGGGCGTTCAACACGCCGCCCATCCCGCACTTTGACACCATCCCCGTGATGTACCAGGGCGCTAGCGACGATTTTCTGGGCCCTTGCGACGATGTGCCCTTGCCCAGTGAGGCCGACGGCATCGATTTCGAAGGCGAGTTCGGCGTCGTCTGTGGCCCCGTGCCCATGGGCGTGAAGGCCGAAGCGGCATTGAACTGCGTGCGCTTGGTCGTCCAGATCAACGACTGGAGCCTGCGCGCGCTGGGCCCGCACGAAATGAAGACGGGCTTTGGCTTCCTGCAAGCCAAGCCGTCTACCAGCTTTGCCCCTTTGGCCGTGACGCCGGATGAATTGGGCGACGCTTGGCAGGGTGGGCGGGTGCATCTGCGATTGCATGTGGACTCCAACGGCAAGTGGTTTGGCCACCCCCATGGCGGAGAAATGAATTTCAGTTTCGGCCAGCTCATTGCCCACGCGGCTCGCACACGGCGGCTCACGGCCGGCACCATCATCGGTTCGGGCACGGTGTCCAACCAGGCGCGCGATGCAGGCTCTGCCTGCCTGGCCGAGCGGCGCGTGATCGAGATCCTGGACAAAGGTGCGGCCAAGACGCCGTTCATGCATTACGGGGATAGCGTGCGCATGCAGGCGCGTTGGCCCGATGGCCGTGATGGGCCTTTTGGCGTGGTGCATCAGCGCGTGGTGGCGCCTAGTACCGAGGTGCGCTGATGCACACCGTCGTCACAGGCGCTGGGGGCTTTGTGGGTGCGGCCCTGGTGCAGCGTCTTCACGCGCAGCCCCAGGGTTTGGGGGGGGCAAAGGCTTTGCGCCTCACACTTGTGGACCGCACGGCCCCCACCGGCGCCCAGGCGCCCGGTGTGCGCTGGCATGTGGGCAGCTTTGCCGATCCAGCCCTTTTGCAGGCCTTGCACAACGATCCGCCGGACTGTGTGTTCCACCTGGCGAGCGTGTCCGGGGCATTGGCAGAGCGCGAGCCTGCACTGGGCGTGCAGGCCAATTTGCTCGACGCCGTGGCCCTGCTGGAGGGGTTGGCTGGCCCGGTGCGGGAGAAGATCGCCAGCGCGCCTCGGTTGGTGTTTGCAAGCTCGGTTGCGGTGTATGGCGAAGTCGGCCCGGACCCCATGACGGAGGACCATCCTCCCCAGCCCACTTTGAGCTATGGCACCCACAAGTGGGCCACCGAGTTGCTGCTGGCCGACTACAGCCGCCGTGGAGAGCTGGATGCCTGCAGCCTCCGGTTGCCTGGCGTTGTGGCCAGACCGGTTTCCGAGAGTGGGCATGGCTCCGCCTTCATGAGTCAGATCTTTCACGCACTGTCTGCGGGGCGACCTTATGTGTGTCCCGTGTCACCGCAGGCCACGGCCTGGTGGATGTCTTTGGAGCGGTGCCTGGACAACCTGCTGCTGGGTGCCAGTTTGCCAGCCAGTGCCATGCCCGCCTCGCGCTGCTGGCAGCTGCCGGTGCTACAGGCGTCCGTAGATGCTGTGGTGAAGGCGGTCGCCCAACGAACCGGACGAGATATCACCACTTGTCTGCGCTATGCGCCAGACGCTCGCACGGAAGCACTGTTTGGGCGGCAGCCGGCCGTGCATGCCGCATCTGCACAGGCGGCAGGCTTTGTGGATGACGAGTCTGTTCAGGCGCTGGTAGCGCGTGTGCTGGCTTCTTTGCCACCGGTCGATAGCGCTGCAGGCGCGCGAGCGGCGTGAAATGACGGCCCCATGGATGCTCTGACCTGGATGGAACTCGGATGAAACTACTTCGGCATCTCAGTGTGGCGCAGCAGCTCGTGGTCGGCTTTGGTGTCGCCCTGCTGGTGTTGATGGCGCAAAGTCTGATGGGGTTTGTCAACGCGGGAAAGACGCTTCAGATCGTCCGTGGCGAGGCAGCGCAGGCCATGGCCCACCATGCGTTCTCGTTGGACATACAGAACGCCCTGAAGGACGAGGAGCTTCACCTTCGGCGCATGTCCGTGCAGATGGACGGCCGGCGTATTGCCGACGAAGCGCAGGGTGCGCGGGAGGCTGCTGAGCGGGTGACCAAGGCACTGAGTCAGCTTGCGCAGTCCGGTAATGGTGCGAGGTCTCAGCCGCTGGTTCAAGAATTGAGCGAGTTGGTCCTGCAGGCTGCTCCGGTCAAAGACGAAGTGATCGCGCTGGCCACCGCGTTGCAAACAGATCAGGCCAACAGCTTGTTTGACGAGAAGTTGGATGCATTGTCCCAGCGCAGGCAATCTGTGGCGCAAGCGCTGGCTGCCGCAGAGAAGCAAATACTGGACAGCACCTTTGCCTCCATCTCCGCGCAGGCCGAGCGAGATCGGGTGATGACCGTCATCCTGGTTTTGGTGGGGGGGCAGCATTGCTGTTGTGGCGGCTTGGCTGTTGTACTTAAGTATCACGCGTCCGCTCACGGCGGCGGTGCGCGTGGCAGATTTGGTAGCGGACGGTGACCTGGGTGTTCAGTGCGACTCTGATGCATCCAATGAATTGGGTGCCCTGATGCGTGCATTTGACCGTATGGCATTGCGCATGCGCCTGGCCATCCAGGAGGTGCGGCTGGCCTCTGGCTCCACGCTGTGTGCCGCAGGCGAAATTGCCGCGGGCAATATGGATCTTTCTATCCGCACAGAGCGACAGGCCCTGGCACTTCAGAGTGTGAGCCAATCGATCGAGGATGTAGCCCAACGCGTGTCGAGCAATGCCGAACTTGCTCGTCAGGCGCAGCGGCAGGCCCATGACGCCGCAGGCATGGCGTCGGACAGCGCTGAAAAAGTGCGCCGATTCACCGAGACCATCGAGGCCATCCTGCGCTCGTCGCAACAGATGTCTGACATCGTTTCGGTCATCGACGGCATTGCATTTCAAACCAATATTCTTGCGCTCAATGCGGCCGTCGAGGCAGCGCGGGCGGGCGAGCAGGGAAGGGGCTTTGCCGTAGTGGCCTCAGAAGTTCGCACGCTTGCGCAGCGCTCATCCACTGCCGCCCGAGAGATTCGCGATTTGATCCATCTCAACCTGCAAACGGTGGAAACAGGCGCCTTGCAGGCAACACAGGTGGACAGCAGCATCCGGCACATGGTCAGTGCGAGCGAGCAGGTTGCCGGGGTGGTTGCCGATATTTCCCGTTCGACCGAAGTGCAAGCGACCAGCATTGGCCAGGTGCACGTTGTGATCCACGATGTCGACGAAGGCATTCGCCAGAACGCGGCGCTGGTGGAAGAGGCCGCGGCATCGGCGGCGAGCCTGCGTGGCCAAGCGGAGGCTCTGGATCAGACACTCGGGCGTTTCAGGGGGTGAGGTGGCGCGTCATGGGGTGGTTTTGATATCTCAGCGCCGGTCTGGTGGGCGGCGCTGAGATTTTTGTATCGCTCCGTGGCGCGTCGATGACCTCGCAAATGCGCGCGTTTGTTGCCAGTACGTCGTGCTGCGTGGAGCGCCTGCGATCGGTGAAATGCTGTGTGCTCAGGCCGTCTCGACCGCAAAGCTCAAACCTGCGTTCGCCTGGAGCCGCGCAATCAGCTTGTCGCCCAGGGCTGGGGCCGTGGTCCAGATGCCGCCAGCCGTGTCTTTGGCGTCCTGCAGCAGGCACACTGCGGCTTCGGTGATCATCTTGGAGGTGGAGCCGTAGCCCGGATCACGGTCGCCCTTCACGCCCACGCGCAAGGTGTTGCCTGCATCGTCGGTACCCAGGAACAGCACGTCGTAGAACCCGTTCTCACGTTCTTCGCGCGAAGGGCCTTCGCCGGGCTTGGGGCCTTTGTCCGAGCCCAGCGACTTGTCGCCCGCCACCGCGTTGGCGATGGCCTCGCCCTTTTCGCCAGGGCCGGTGATGAGCATTTCGTCGTAGACAAAGTCGGTACCGTAGGCGTGCTGCAGCAGGAAGTTGGAGCGGTGCACATTGCGCGTGTTGATGGCGGCCATTACAAACGGGGCCACCCAGACTCCATCGCCCAGCGCCTCGTCCACCATGGGTTTGTGGCCGGTTGGCTGGCGCGGCCCTTCAAACCCGGGCGTGAGAGAGAACGGGTTCTTCAGCAAATCCAGCACCGCAGGGTTGGTGGCAGCCGCGGCCATGGTGGCCTTGAGGCTGGCGGCCGTGCCCCCAGAGAAGGTGCCCTTCATCTTGCGCACCCGGCCACGCACGCGCGGGGCGGGGTGGCCGAAGCGCTGGGCAAATTCCTTTTGCAGCAGGAACACGCCCAGGTCAAACGGGATCGAGTCGAACCCACACGAGAACACGATGCGCGCGCCGCTGGCCTTGGCCGCAGCTTCGTGCGCGTCGATCATCTGGCGCATCCAGGCGGGCTCGCCGCACAGGTCCACATAGTCCACACCAGCCTTCGCGCAGGCGGCCACCAGTTCGTTGCCATAGAGTTGGTAGGGGCCCACGGTGGTCAGCACCAGGCGCGTGGAATCCATCAGCGCTTGCAGGCTGGCGGGGTTGCTGGTGTCGGTCACGACCAGCGGAGTGTCGGCCGGTGCGCCCACTTCGTCGCGCACGGCGGCGAGTTTGTCGGCGTTGCGGCCCCCCATGGCCCAGCGCAGGCCGCTGCCAGCGGGGTAGCGCTGGAGCAGGTATTCGACCACCAGGCGGCCGGTGAAGCCGGTGGCGCCGTGGACGACGAGGTCAAAGGGTTTGGTCATGGTGTGGGTCTCCGTCCATCAAAAAAGCAAGCACGCGCAGCGATCAGGGGCTGCCACGCCGGGGTGTCTGCCATTGTCTTTGGCGGGGCCTGCAGGCTCTGTCGCGCAGGTGCGTTGCAGGGGCTGCGTAGGGCGAGAACAACGGACTTCGGCTATTTTTTCGAGAAAAAGTACCGCAAAACGATACCGGATAGCCTGCGGGTAGCCACTGTTACGGTTCAATGCAGACACGCAAGTTACGTCTGGGCACCATTCGCTCCGTGTTCAACCAACGCCCCCCGGGGCACCACTGCAATGTCTTCTTCTCCCATCGTTGTTCAGCGTGACACCAAGGCCTGGCAGTTGCAGGTGTGGGTCTCGTTCGGCATCGCGGTTTTCCTGTGTGCCGTGGGCCTGGCATGGCTGCCTGGCGAGCAACTGGAGCAGGCCTTCATGGTGATGGGCTACGTGTTCTGCCTCTCGGCCGCGTTTGTGTTGGCCAAGTTTGTGCGGGACAACGAAAGCGCTTCGCGCCGTGGCGGTGGCGACACCCCTATGTGGAAGCTGGTGGTGTGGGGCGGCTTTGCGGTGGCCATGGGCCTCACGGGTTGGGGCCTGATGAGCATGGACATCAATGTGACCTACAAGGCCTTTCTGGGCGTGAGCTGGCTTTACCTCATCACCACCGCCTTCACGCTGGCCAAGATGCTGCGCGATCGCCACGAGGCTGATCTGATGGACGCCCGCCTGCAAGGCCGCCGCGAAGCCGCCCAGGCGGCAGCCAACGGCAGTAGCGCGAACTGATCGCATCGAATGTGCGCAGGCGGCAATCCGCCGCCTGTTCGGGTGATTTTTCTTTCTGGTCTTTCGACCCGGTTTCTCCGGCACCCCAGGTGCGCGGTGGGGCCGCATTTTGAGGAGTGAATGATGATGAATGCTGTTTTTTCTTCGTGGGGCTCTGCCCGCCTGTCTCGCGCTCTGCTCGCGGCCGGTATGGTGTGTGCCGTGATGGCCACCACCCCCGCACGCGCCCAGAGCGAGGCCTCTGCCGCGCTGTCGCTGTTGCCGGTGGCCTCGGTGGTGGGCACGGCGTCTGTGGCTTCCGCTGCTGCGGGCGCAGTGGTGGCAGTGCCTGCAGCGTTGTCGGTGGGCGGCGCGGTGCTGTCCGTGAAGGCGGTGGAGGCCTCGGCCGTGGGCACGGTGTACCTGCTGGAGCGTGCCTCGGACGGTGCCCAGGTGAGTGTGGAGGTGGTGGGGCGCGGCGTTGCGGGCTCAGCCTACGCGGTGGGCACGGTGGTCACCTGCAGCGTGATCGGCACGGGCGTGATCCTGTCGGCAGCGGGCGAGGCGATTGCCTTTGTGCCCAACGCCATCGGTCGTGCGCTTTTGCACAACGAGCGTCTTTGAGGAGCTGCACGATGGTGAAAGCCCTGAATCTTGGTCGCGACCCCGTGCAGCGCGTCCCTGCCGTAGTGGGCATGGTGTTCCTCGCCGGGGCGGCGCTGTTGGCCGCCACCCCAGCCCAGGCGGGCCGCTCGTGCGAATCGCGCAAGCCCGTGCCGCCGCAGGTGATCGAGCGGGGCATGAAGCTGGCCGAGCAGACCTCGGCCGCGCTCGATGCCGAGCACGCCAGGTCGGGCGCACAGGTGGTGGCGCTGGCCCGTGCGGGGCAGGACCTGAGCAAATACGGCCTGCGCTATTCGCACATGGGCTGGGCCTACAAGACGGCTGAAGGCCCCTGGCGCGTGGCCCACAAGCTCAACGAATGTGGCACGGCCGTGGGGCACCTGTACCGCCAGGGCCTGGGGGAATTCTTCCTGGACGACCTGTGGCGCTACGAAGCCGTCTACGCTGTGCCCACGCCCGAGGTGCAGCAGCGACTGCTGGCCGTGCTGCTGGACAAGGGCCGTACCAAGACGCTGCAGCACCCACCCTACAGCATGGTCAGCTACGCGTGGGGCCGCAAATACCAGCAGTCCAACCAGTGGGCGCTGGAGACCCTGGCGATGGCCATGGAGCCCGCCACCGTGCGCTCGCGCGACCAGGCGCAGGCCTGGCTGCAGTTCAAGGGCTACGAGCCCACGGCACTCAAGCTCG
>NZ_JAMXAX010000057.1 GCF_023913775.1 Acidovorax facilis | reverse complement strand
CTGAGACTTTGCTTTTGCTGCAGTCCCAGGGCTATTGCGTGGCGTTCGCTCTGGCTCAACTGCTGGTAATTCTTCTGTGTCATCTTGGCCTCAATTCTCGGTGTTGCACTTCAGAATTGAGGCCGCCCAATGAAAAAATGCGCTCTGTACCACGCCCCCATGGTGAAAAATCGCTTTTTGGGCCACCGGTGCGACAATAGAGGGCTAAATGACAAGTTCCTTTTCCAATCTATCGCTGGCTGAACCGCTCGCGCGCGCCGTAGCCGAAATGGGCTACGAGTCCATGACGCCCATCCAGGAGCAGGCCATTCCGGTGGTGCTCACAGGGCAAGACGTGATGGGCGCAGCCCAGACCGGCACCGGCAAGACTGCGGCTTTCTCGCTGCCCCTGCTGCAACGCCTGCTCAAGCACGAAAGCAGCTCCACATCCCCGGCCCGCCACCCCGTGCGTGCCCTGGTGCTGCTGCCCACGCGCGAGCTGGCCGACCAGGTCGCCCAGCAGATCGCGCTGTACGCCAAGTACACCAAGCTGCGCAGCACCGTGGTGTTTGGCGGCATGGACATGAAGCCCCAGACCATCGAGCTGAAAAAAGGCGTCGAAGTGCTGGTGGCCACACCAGGCCGCCTGCTGGACCACATCGAAGCCAAGAATGCCGTGCTCAACCAGGTCGAGTACGTCGTGCTCGACGAGGCCGACCGCATGCTGGACATCGGTTTCCTGCCCGACCTGCAGCGCATTCTCTCGTACCTGCCCAAGCAGCGCACCACGCTCCTGTTCAGTGCCACGTTCTCGCCTGAGATCAAGCGCCTGGCCAGCAGCTACCTGCAAAACCCCATCACCATCGAGGTGGCCCGCCCGAACGAAACGGCCTCCACTGTGGAGCAGCGCTTCTACAGCGCCAATGACGACGACAAGCGCCGAGCCATCCACCAGGTGCTCAAGAGCCGGGGTATCAAGCAGGCGTTTATCTTCGTGAACAGCAAGCTCGGTTGTGCCCGTCTGGCGCGCAGCCTGGAGCGCGAAGGCCTCAAGACCACCGCGCTGCATGGCGACAAGAGCCAGGACGAGCGCCTGAAGGCGCTCGAAGCCTTCAAGAGCGGCGAGGTCGATCTGCTGGTGTGTACCGATGTGGCCGCGCGCGGCCTGGACATCAAGGACGTGCCTGCGGTGTTCAACTTCGACGTGCCATTCAACGCCGAAGACTATGTGCACCGCATCGGCCGCACTGGCCGTGCGGGCGCCTCGGGCCTGGCGGTGACGCTGGTGTCGGGCAGCGATGCCCGCCTGGTGGCCGACATCGAGAAGCTGATCAAGAAGAAGATCGATCTCGAAGCCATCGAATACGAAGAAGACCAGCCCCGCGGCCGCATCAACGACGGCCGCCGTGCCTGGCGCGAAGCCGGTGAGACGGGCGACGGGCGCGATGCGCTGCCGGCCGCCCCCGCTGCGCCACGGCGCGAGCGTGACCAGCGCGTCGGGCGCGAGGGGCGCGAACAACACCGGGGCTTTCGCCCGGCCGTGGCATCGCGCGACCCCTTCTTCGAGAAGCCGTATGAGGCCAGCGCAGCTGCCGACGCAACCCCCGCCTGGGAAGCTGCCAAGTCGGCCCCGCGCAGCAGCGTGTCGGCCAACATCAAGCCCAAGCGCAAGGTGGCAGCGCTGTTCAAGGCTGCCCAGCCAGAGACTTCGGTGCAGTGATGAAATACAGGCCTTTTTAGGCCTGTAGCGCTTGATGGATAAGCGCAAGAAGCTATATTTTCAATAGCAACCGAGGCCCCGTCAGTCTGAATGCAAACGGTGGTCGGCCCGGAGGTTCGGGGCCAGCCTGCGCAGCAAGGCCACATCGATGGCGCCGAAGGGGACCGCCCGCCCCCCACGCTGCTGCACAAACTCCTGTGCAGCCTCTGCATCGGCAAACGCGGGCAGATTGCCCGCCCGCATCGGCCCCATGGCCGAAGACCCTGTCACATACACCGCCTCGTGCGCGTTCAGCCAACCACCCGTATCGGTATCGGTTACATACCGCGCCACAATGGCTTCGGCCGTGCGGCCCCGCGTGTAGTGGGCCACGTTGCCCAGGTACAGCATGAGGCTGAGCGGTGAGTCAAAAAAATACGCATCCCCGTCCGCAAGAATGACCTGCGCTGCCCACGCCCGTGCGCGGGCTGGGTACATGCCACACACCGGGCAGCGTGCGTCGGCGGGCACCTCGCGGGCGGCGGTCAGGGGCTGGCCTAGCGCAGGGTCGTAGGGCGTGGGCGGCGCCACCACGCACACATCGTCGCCGATGCCCTCCAGGGCTGCGTTGCCGGATGGACGGGGCGGAGTGCGCTGGGGCCATTGCCATGCCACCAGGCCTGCCGAGCCCAGCAGCAGGGCTGCAAGGGCTGTGCGCCGGGTGGCTGCGTGTGGGCGGGGCATCAGCGCAGGCATGGGCGGCTCACATCCGCGTGTCGTGCAGCGCCCCGCCGCTCAGGTCCACCATGGCGGGCGTGATCTCGGCAAAGCGCAGAACCTTGCCGCCATATTCAGCAGCAAACTTCTTCGCATCGGCCTCTTGCGCAAAGCTGCCGATGGTGGGACCCATGGAGCCGTGGCGCTTGCCGCCCACCACATAGATCGCACTTTTGCCGTCGATCCAGTGGCCCTGCGGTGCATTCCAGTCGGCCTGGCCCATGTCCTGCACATACACGGCCTGCACGGCACGAACCTGCTCACCGGCCAGCAGGGTGCTGAACAGCTCCACCGTGTCGCAGAAGAACGAAGGCTTGTCCTGCCCTGCAAAGCGCACCTGCGCCTTGGGGCCGGGGTAGTCGGCCAGCAGCATGCCGTCGAGTTCGCAGCTGGTGGTGCGGTCGATCTCCTGGGGCTGGAGAGATTGCGCGCTGTTGTCCGCCTGGCTGCAGCCCGTGAGGCCAGTCAGGCCCGTGAGTGTGCCGAGCGAAGCGAGTGCGGCCCAGCCCAGCAATTGCCGGCGCGTGGTGCAGCCGCACCGGGGTTGGTAAGAATGGTTCATGGTTTGAATCTCCAGCTTGCAAGACCGAGCGGCACCACGATCCAGCCCGCCATCACCGCGCCCATGAGCCATGGCTTGGCCAGGGCAGGGGGCACGATGCTGGTCAGGCCGTACAGGGTGCGCACGTCGTCGAGCGAGAACACGTTGAGGATGCGGAAAACGTCGGCCGGGTTGAGCAGCAGCAGGTAGGCCATGGCTTCGCCGCCCACGCTGCCGCCCGTGGCCACCAGGGCGCCCAGCAGCAGCAGGTCAAACACCAGCACAAAAAAGAACCAGGCGGCAATCGCCAGGCCGGAGGCGCGTGTGCGCTCGTGCGTGAGCACCGATAGCAGCACCGCCATGCTCAAAAAGGCCAACCCCAGCAGCACCGAGCTGATCATGAAGCCGCCGTAGTGGAACAGGGCAGCCCCGCTGAACTGCCGCACCAACAGCACGGCCACCAGCCCGAACCCCGCAAGCGTCGATAGCGTGAGCGCCGCCGCCAGCCCCAGGTACTTGCCCAGCAGCAGTTCCAGCCGCGTGATGGGCAGCGACAGCAGCAGGTCGAGCGAGCCGCGCTCGCGCTCGCCCACGATGGCGTCAAAGCCCAGCAACAGCGCGATCAGCGGGATGAGGTAGATCACCAGGCTGACCAGGCTGGCGATGGTGAACTCGATGGACCGAAAGCCCACGGTGCCCTGCTGCGCGCCGCCAAAGTAGGCGATGGCCAGCGAGAACACGGTGAACACGAGCGCCACGGCCAGCACCCAGCGGTTGCGCATGCGGTCGCGGAACTCTTTGCCCGCGATGGTGAAGATTTGTTGGAATTCCATGGCTAGCCCTTGCGCAGGTCGAAGTACACATCCTCAAGCGAGGGTTCCTGGATCTGCAGGTCCTGCAGCGCAGTGCCCAGCGGTGCCAGCGCACCCAGCACGGCCATCTTGCTGCCGCGTGGGCAGTCCACATGCAGGCCTTCCGGCGTTTCCGCTGCGGTGATGCCAGGCACTGCAGAGAGCAACCCCAGCGCGGCAGGCCGGTCGGCCGCAGCCAGGGTGAGGTGGATGGTCAGCGGCATGTGCGCCTGCTCGCGCAGCGCCTGCACACTGCCCAGGGCCTGCAGCTTGCCGGCGGCCAGGATGGCCAGGCGGTCCACGCGCTCCTGCAGCTCGGCCAGGATGTGCGAGGTGATGACGATGGTCACACCACCCGCCTGCAGCGCGCGCAGCGTGGCGTAGAAGTCGCGGATGGCTTGCGGGTCCAGGCCGTTGGTGGGCTCGTCGAGCAGCAGCACCTGGGGCTCGCCCAGCAGGGCCTGTGCAAACCCCAGGCGCTGGCGCATGCCCTTGGAGTATTCGCGCACGGCACGGTTGCCCGCGTGGGCCAGGCCCACGCGTTCCAGCAGTGCGGGGCATTGCGTGAGGGGCGCACCCTTGAGGCGGGCAAAAAAGCGCAGTGTCTCCAGCCCGTTCAGGTTGTCATACAGCACCACGTTCTCGGGCAGGTAGCCCAGGTGGCGGCGGGCGGCGCGAAAGTCGCGGCCCTGCACGGTGGCGCCGCCCACCCGGATCTCGCCCGAGGTGGCGGGCGTGAGGCCCAGGATCATCTTGAACAGCGTGCTCTTGCCCGCGCCGTTGTGGCCGATGAGGCCGAAGATCTCGCCGCGCGCAATGCGCAGGTCAATGCCGTCCACGGCGTGCAATGCGCCGTAGTGCTTGTGCGCGCCCCGCACCTCGATGGCGGGGGGGCTCGCTCAGGTCAATGGGGGGAGGGTTGCGTGTCACGCTGAAAATTCCGTTGGGGTTGGTTCGGTTGCATGCGGGGCTTGGGGTCCACCACGGTGGGCACGCGCAGCACCGGAAACTGCTGGCCCACCAGGCGCAGTGCCTGCACGGCGGGGCTGGCCAGCAGCAGCTTGATGGTGGGGTGGCGCCAGGTCAGGCGGTCCACCATGTCGTTGGCCTCGTAGGGCACGTCGCCCACGCCGTTGCCGTCGCGGTCCCAGCCCAGGTAGTTGCTCCAGTGGTTGCCGCCTTCAGTGCCCCAGCGCTCGTCGCGGGCGCCCACATAGCGCACCTGCTCGCGGTTGCCGATGAAGTCGTTGCCTTCGACCTTGTTGTTTTTGGAGCCGGCCGACAGGTGCACGCCCACCGTGTTGCGGGTCACCAGGTTGCCACGCAGGGTGATGTACTCCACGTCGTAGATGAAGAAGCCCCGGGCGTTCTCGGCCACCACGTTGTTCTCGATCACCGAGTCCTGCAGGGTGCGCAGCATGATGCCGTGGTCGCTGTTGCCCCACGCGCGGTTGTTGCGCACCACCTGGTCGCGCACCTCCATCAGCGCCAGGCCGCCACGGTTGAGGTAGGTATCGTTGTCCTCCCACAGGTTGTAGTAGGAGTTCATGTAGTGCGTGCCGTAGCGGCTGTGGTGCAGCCGGTTGCCCCGAAACACCGCGTGGTGCGACACGTCCACATACAGGGCGTCGCGCACAAAGCTGATGTGATTGCCCTCGATGCGTGCGCCCGTGGTGTTGTACAGCTGTACGCCGTTGCCGCGCTGCGACGAGTTCACATCGCGCAGGCCGGTGATGGTGTTGTGCAGCACCTGTACATCGTTGGCCTTCTCGATCCACAGGCCAAAGAGGTTGTAGGTGAGGTCGTTGTGGCGCACCACGGCGCGGTGTGCGCCAGGGAAGATGTAGATGCCTGCGTTCTGGTCCTTGAGGCTGGTGCCCGAGTCGCGCACGATCAGCCCCTCGATCACCACGTCGGGCGCAGTGACACGGATGGTGTCGCCCGTCTGACCGCCGCTCAGGGTGGGGCGGTCGATGCCGCGCAGGGTCAGGGCCTTGTCGATGTGCAGGTTCACGCGGTAAAAGCCCCGCTGCACCTCCACCGTGTCTCCCGGCGCCGCAGCCGTGATGGCGGCCTGCAGGTCCTGCCCTGGGCGCACCTGCACGGTGGCAGCCGCCGCAGGAAGCGCGGTCCACAGCGCCAGGGCCGTGGCAGCCGCAGCGAGTGCAAGGGGGGACTTCATCACGCCAGTCCCACCACGGTCTTGATGGCCAGGAACAGCGCTGCCCCGATCAGCAGGTTCTTGAAGCCCACATAGCTCAGCATGTCCATCACGCCCGCCCGGCGGTACTGGTCGCGCCACCACGGGCCGTCCTTCACATAGCGCTTGCCCGACAGACGGATCAGCACCTCGTACACGCTCCAGCCAAACCACCAGCCGATGATGGCGCCTGACGACAACGTGCCCAGGGCGGTCATCACCCAGGCCACGCTGGCGGCGATGGCCAGCGAGAACCCCGCGATCTGCAGCGCGCGGCGCGACGCCCAGCCTTCGCGGCTCCAGGGCCACAGATGGTCCACCAGCTCCTTCGCCATCCAACGCAGGCTGCGCGAGCCTGCCTTGGTCTGCGGCAGCACCGGCGCCGTAGGCCAGCGTGGGTCCGGCCCCTTCGCGGCCTTGGCCGAGATCTGGTCCTGCACCGTGGCAGGGTGGATCGGGATGAAATAGCCGTTCTTGCCGATGGGCGTGATTTCCAGACCATCTTTCTCGCGGCGCTTGCGTTCCTTGGCCAGGGGCGGGCAGCCCTTGGTGTCGGTGTAGAGAATCATGCAGTCGAGGCAGTGCAGGCATTCGCGGTGGTCGATGCGGCCATCGGCGTCGATGGCCTGTGCACCGCAGCCCACGGCGCAGGCCTTGCAGCTGTTGCAGTCCTGCTTGCGCTTGAGGCCAAACCAGCGGAACGTGCTGGGCATGGCCAGCGAGGCGCCCAGTGGGCAGATGTATTTGCAGTAGGGTCGCTCGATGAAGATCGAAACGCCCAGGATGGCCGCCACGAACAGACTGTAGGGCCAGGCGCGGTTCATCACACCGACCAGGAAGGTCGTCTTGAACGGCTCCACCTCGGCGAGCTTTTCGGCCAGGCCCATGGAGAACATCGACACCACCAGCAGGCCGAAGAACACGGCGTACTTGACCCACTTGAGCCGGTCGTGCCACTTCTGCGGCAGCTGGGTCTGAAAGCGCTTGAAGCCCACCGCACGCGCGATCTTGTAGATGCCCTCCTGCAGCGAGCCAAACGGGCACATCCAGCCGCAGAACAGGCCGCGCCCGAACAGGAACACGGTGACGATGATGAAGATCCAGAACAGGAAGATGAACGGGTCGGACAGGAACAGCGACCAGGTCCACTGGAACAGCAGCGCGTGGAACCAGGTCAGCACCTGGGTGATGGAGGGCTGTGCCATGGCGCCAAAGCCGATCCAGCCAATGCTGAGGGCCCAGAAGCTGTACTTGAAGGCGTTGACCGGCCACTTGTTCTTGTGGGTGGACAGGCGCGTGAGCTTCTCGCGCAGGGCATACACCACGGTGACGGCGATCAGCAGCACGGCGAACAGTGCAATCTCTACCGCACGCGACTTCCACACGCGCACCCAGGGGGCGTCGGGCTCGTTGATGGTCGGGCGCCCTCCTTGCAGCATGGTGGCGGGCAGCCAGTAAGGCGTGTCGAAGCTGGTGAAGCTGCGTGTGCCCGTGGCACGGTCCACGCGGTTGCCCAGAAAGCTCAGCTTCCAGGGGTAGGCGGCAGAGAACGCGTGTGAGCGGATGATGAAGATGACCGACTCGTTGTAGCTGGGCGCGCCTGCGGCCTCGATGCCATACAGATTGAGTGCGTCCAGGTCGCGGAAGGTGAATGAATCTGCGCCTTGACGAACCTGCACGCGGTCGTAGATGCCGCCGCGCACAAAGCCCGAGCCCTTGAACGATTCCTTGCCGCCGGTGCGGACGATGAAGAAGGCATGTTCGCCCTCCTTGAGCTGCAGGCGCAGGTTGTTCCAGCCGTTCTCGCCCAGCAGGCTCTTGCCAATGTCGGGGTGGTTCAGGTCGCCAAACCACAGCTCGATGAACGGGTCGGGGCCTTTGTCCAGGCCCACCTGTTCGGGCAGCACCCGCAGGCGCTGTACGGTGCCTTGTTGCACCAGTTCGGCCCAGCTCAGGCGCTTGCCGGTTTCGGCATAGCGTGCGGGCTCGCGCACCGTGGGCGCGAGGATGCCCACCTGCCGTGCCACGGCCGAGCCCGAGGCCATCATCACCTGGTTCTGCGCGATGACGGTGACCGTGGCGCCCGAGATGGCGTCGAGGCCCAGCACGTTTTCATCAGGGCGCGACTGGCCCACCTCGATCTTGTCGGCCACCGACTTGCCCAGGTACTGGGCGTTGAACTTGAGCAGTGCGGATTCGGGAATGCCCAGCAGCAGGATGGGCTCGGAATGCTTGAGCACCTTCACGCCCACGAAGCGACCTTGTGTGTCCATGCCGATCAGCGTGACCACAGGCTTGCCCGAGTAGGCCGGGGTGTCGGTGATGTCGGTGGAGAGCATCACATAGCCCAGCAGCTTGCGCGGCTCGCTGGCCTGGTCGTACGCCTCCACGTAGGGCGGCTGGCCCTTGCGTTCAGAAAAGTGGCTGGCCCCCGGGAACACATCCTTGCAGGGCACCAGGGCACACATGTCGCGTGCGCTGGCCAGCTCGGCGGGCAGCTCGGCCTCGTAGGCCCCTGCGGCGGCATGGGCGCGCGGCGCCAGCCAAAGGGCTGCCAGCAAGACCAGAAGAAGCGTGGCGAACTGCCGACGGAGGGAAATCATGAGACTATCTTTTTGATAGCTGTTCGCGCTTATCTATCAAGCGCTAGCGGCCAATTTTGTTCAAATTGGGGCGCAGTCGTCACAACTGGCGCGCCCCAGACCAGGGATGCAGAGCAAGGGCCGCCCCGCAGCGAGTGCATCGTCCCCCTTCCCGAATCGCGTAGCGATTCGAGAGAAGGGGGAAGGCGCGCAGCGCCTCAGGGGGATCGCCCCATCAAGCTTCCACAATCATCCGAGTGCGCATTTCCAGGTGGAGTGCGTGGCAGAAGTGCGTGCAGTAGCACCAGAACACACCGGGCTTGTCGGCCACAAAGCTCACCGACTTGGTCTCCAGCGGGTTCACGATGAAGTTCACGTTGTAGTTCGGGATCGCAAAGCCGTGCGTCAGGTCTTCGATCTTGTCCAGGTTGGTCAGGATCAGCGTGACCTCGTCACCCTTCTTGAGCTTGAACTCGCGCAGGCTAAAGGCCGGGGCTTGCGAGGTCATCTTCACAGTGACCTTCTTGCCGCTGCGGAACACACCGGACTCCTTGGGGTCCTTGATGGCCAGCGGGAACTCGTCGAGCGTGTAGACCTGCTTGGGGCGCACCAGGTCGCGCTTGAAGATGATGAAGTCATGGGGCTCGCCACGCACGGGGTGGTCGGCCAGCAGCACCATCTTCTCGCCCGAGATGTCGATGAGCTGTTCGTTCTCTGGGTGCAGCGGACCCACGGGCAGGAAGCGGTCCTTGGAGAACTTGCAGCCCACGGCCAGGAACTTGCCGTCGGCGGCCTTGGTCTCGGACTGCGAGGCGTTCAGGTGGCCCGGCTGGTATTGCACGTCCAGGCGGTCCACCACGTACTTGGCGGTCTTGTCGCCCGCGTGGAACTTGATGGCGGCCTCCACGTTCCACTTCACGACCTGGCTGTCCAGGAAGAGGGTGGTGTAGGCATTGCCACGGCCGTCGAAGGCGGTGTGTAGCGGGCCCAGGCCCAGCTCTACCTCGGCCACGATGGCGGAGTCCAGCTTTTCAAGCTTGCCGTCAAAGTAGTCCAGCACCTTGGCCAGCTCAATCACGGTACCGGTGGGCGAGAGCTTGCCGGCGCAGATGAAGTACTTGCCATCCGGGCTGGCGTTCACGCCGTGCGGGTTCTTGGGCACCGACACATAGGCGGTAAGTGCTGTCTTGGGGTCCTTGTTGGCTTCATGGGTGCCGTCCACCACGGGCACCTTGCTGGTGCCGATGGTCTTGAACTTGCCAGCCTTCACGGCAGCCTCGATGCGGCCCACGTTGAAGAACAGGCAGGCATCGCGTTCGGCGGACATCATGTCCTCGTACTTCGCGCCCATTTCCACGTTGTACTGGTTGGTGGCGGCCAGCTTGCCGTCGTATGACGTGGCGACCAGATCGCAGTTGCCGTCGATCAGTACTTGCCAGCGCACTTCCATGGTTTCTGCGTCCACGCAGGTGAACATCGAGCGGTATTTGCTGATGTCTTCGGTGCCGGTGTTGGGCAGGGGAATCGCAAACTCACCGCCGCAGAACACGCGGGTGGTGTAGTTGATGGCGGGGTCCACCGGGTCGGCCTTGTCCGGGAAGATGCCGTGAAAGCCCTGCACGTTGGGCAGCTCGGTGATCTTGTCGCAGACGAAGTAGTCGAGGCGTATGCGCGCGATGCGGCTGTTGATCTTGTCGTTGATCCAGGCGTAGCGGCCGTCGTAGTTGCCGTCTTTGTACGAAGCGTGCGTGTGGTGGGTATCGGCCACCGTGTACTTCAGGCTGCCGTCGGGCTTGGTGCCCATCACAGCCTTGGATTCGTTCGTGATGCCCCAGCCCACCAGGGCGTCGGGCACAAAGCAAGGGATGCGTGTGATCTCGCGGCCCGAGGGCAGGCCCAGCACGCGCATGTCGCCCGTGTGGCCGCCGCTCCAGAGACCGTAGTAGGTATCCAGCTCGCCGGGCTTGAGGTGCACGTTGGCGCCAGCGGCGGCATGGCTGGCCGCAGGCGCTGCAGGGGCGGGGGCCGCAGGCGTTGCAGCGCTGGGCTTTTCGTTGCAGGCGGCGACGCCTGCGGTCAGCCCGACCAAGGCGGCCGTGTTGATGAAACTGCGTCGGCCCAGGCCAGCAGCGGGAAGGGGACTGTCTTTTCTCTCGGTCATGGTTTTCCTCTTTTGGGATCGCTCAGTTGAAAAGGGGTGGTGCGCGTGCAGGGGGGCTGAACGCCACCCCTGTGCGTGGGGAAAGTGGTGTGTGAAAGCGGGGCTGGAATGTGGGGGCTGCGGCAGTGGTTGCCGCTGCGAGCGGGGTGGTGGGTGGCGTGTCGGCCGCGAGGCAAACAGGGCAATCGAGGCCGGTGGTGTCTGCCGCTACCAAGCCCTCAGCGGTCTTCACCACCAGCTTGGCGCTGCCTGTGCCGGAGCCGGAGCAGATCAGCTCCATGCTTCGCGGCACTACCAGCGGTGAAGCCACCGCAGCACCCAGTGCCATGACAAACCACGCCAGCACCCAAAGGCGCAGTGTTCGCAGGTTGTGATGGCTTTGCATGGCATGGATAATAGATTCACTTAATATGAATCAATTTGATCTGGATCATGCTTTGGCGGCGCTCGCCTCTGCCCAAAAGTGCTTCTTGCACCTACAGTCAATGCACCAGTCTGAAGCGGTGCCTGTGCAATGCCCGTAGGTTTTTTCAGGCCAGGTGCTGGACGCATTTCGTCGCATTTCTCGCGCAGCCACAGGCCCTCTCAGATTTTTTTAACCCCCAAGAACAGGATGTATGCGATGCAAAAGAAAACCGTGATGGTCGCCGTAGCGATCTTGGCCACACTGCTGGCCGGTTGTGGCGACAAGAAGTCGGAACCTGCTCCGGTGGCTGCACCCGCTGCGGTGACGGCCCCAGCGCCCGCAGCGGCCCCCGCCGCACCGGCTGCCGCAGAGAACGAACTGGGCAAGAGCGTGTTTGGCAAGACTTGCGCCATGTGCCATGCCGCTGGCGTGGCCGGTGCCCCCAAGCCGGGCGACAAGGCCGACTGGGGCCCGCGCATTGCCCAGGGCAAGGACACGATGTACAAGCACGCGATCGAGGGCTTTACCGGGGCGAAAGGCATGATGCCTGCCAAGGGGGGCTCCGCCAATCTGACCGACGCCGAGGTCAAGGCCGCCGTGGATTACATGGCCGACAAGTCGCTCTGAGCGGAGGCGCCATGCAGCAAGCTTCTCTGCCCCCTCAGGGTCTGTCGCGCCGTCGCATGGTGA
Organism: Acidovorax facilis; assembly: GCF_023913775.1. Lineage (GTDB taxonomy): Bacteria > Pseudomonadota > Gammaproteobacteria > Burkholderiales > Burkholderiaceae_C > Acidovorax > Acidovorax facilis. Next base: position 22,846 of record NZ_JAMXAX010000057.1, on the reverse strand, counting down.
TGGCATTGCCCTTGCTGGGTGGTGCGGTCTGGGGTGGTGGCGCGTCAGCGGGCGCACGGGTGGTGTCTGAACGCAGCTCGCGTCCCCTGATGGGAACGCAGGTGGATATGGCGGTGGAGGGCGTTGATGGCCCGCAGCTGCGCCGCGCCATGGACCGATCCTATGCAGAGATGCAGAGGCTGGAGGCGCTCATGAGCCGCTACCAGCCACGCAGCGTAGTCAGTCGCATCAACTTGGCGGCGGGTATCGTGCCGGTCGCGGTGCCGCCCGAAGTCATGGCGGTGCTGCAGAGCGCCCAGCGTGTGTCGGCGGTAAGCCGTGGTGGCTTTGATGTGACCGTGGGGGCTTTCAAGTCCTGGAACTTTGGCCCTGGCGACAAGGTGGTGCCCGGCGCCCGCGAAATCGCGCGGCAACTGCCGCTGGTGGATGCGCGCAGCCTGGTGCTGGATGCGGCCGCAGGCACGGCCTTCCTGGCCCGCCAGGGCATGGCGCTGGATCTGGGCGGCATCGCCAAGCTACCGATCCTGGAAGCCGGCATGAACATGCTGCGCTCCGAAGGGGTTGAGAACGCCATGATCAACGGTGGTGGCGACGTGCTGACCCACGGGCTGTGGCAAGGCAGGCCCTGGCGTGTGGGGCTGCGCGACCCGCGTTCCCCCGAGCGCCTGCTGGGTGTTGTGGCCGTGGCGGGCGCCGGTGTGGTGGCCTCGTCGGGCGACTATGAACGCTTCTTCTTCCACCAAGGCCAGCGCCAGCACCATGTGCTCAATCCGCGAACAGGGCGCCCGGCATCGGGCGTGCATGGCGTGAGCCTGGTGGCGCGCGACGTGGCGGCCGTCAACGGACTGGGCGCCGCGCTGATGGTGCAGGGCCCGCAGGCGGGCAGGGCACTGGCGCAGCGCATGCCGGGGCTGGCCGTGCTGATCGCCGGGCAGGACGGTGGTGTCTGGCAGTCCACCGCCATGTCGGCGTTGCTGGAGCCAGTGCCGTCCTGAACCTGCTGCGGTTTATTCAGCCCGGAGCCTGTGCCTGCTCGCAATGCACCTGCAGCAGCTCACGCTCGGCCAGCGTCGCGCCAAAACGCACGGCGCTCAGGCAGCCGCCCCACACGCAGCCCGTGTCCAGTCCGAGCAGATCGCTGCGGTTGAGCCAGCCCAGCGTGGACCAGTGACCGAAGGCCATCAGCGTGCCCGCTGTGCGCCGCCCTGGCACTTCGAACCAGGGCATGAGGCCGGGCGGGGCGGCGCTGGCGCTTTCGGTGCTTTCAAAATCCATCACGCCGTCGGCCGAGCAAAAGCGCAGCCGGGTGAGCGCATTCACGATCACCCGCAGGCGATCCGTGCCGGTCAGATCGTCACTCCAGTGGTCGGGGATGTTGCCGTACATGGCGTGCAGAAAATCGGGCAGGTCAGGGCCGCGCAGTACTGCATGGACTTCGTCCGCGTACGCGAGAGTCTCTGCGGCCGTCCAGGTGGGCAGCACACCGGCATGCACCATCAGCAGCGTTTGCCCCGCATGCATGTGGGTGCGGGCCAGGGGCTGCTGGCGCACCCAGTCGAGCAGGGCAGCGCGGTCGGGGGCGTCCAGCACCGTGCCCAGCGTGTCGCGCCGCGAGGGCTTGCGTGCACCGTGTGCGGCGGCCAGCAGGTGCAGGTCGTGATTGCCCAGCAGGCATCGGATGGCGTCGCCATGGCGCATGCAGCGGCGCAGCACGGCGGCCGAGTCAGGCCCTCGGTTGACGAGGTCACCCAGCAGGTAGACCGTGTCGCGGCTAGGGGAAAAGCCGATGGTGTCCAGCAGGCGGTCCAGCGCGGCGTCGCAGCCCTGGGTGTCGCCGATACAGTAAAGCGCCATGGTGATCTTTATGAGTGAAGCACGGATTTTCTGCTGATCGCGTCGCCGACCTTGCTCAGCATGTGCCGGAGCTGGGCGTTGAGGCCGAGGACGCGCGGTGTCCGCATGGACGGGCGGCGAAATTTCTGCCCGAAACCCTCAATGGGGTGGAGTTGCTGGAGCAGTTACGGGCCCGTTCTGGGCGCATGGTGGTTGTGGGCGATGAATATGGTGTGGCGCAATGCATCATGACCCGCGCCATTTACTGAAAGCCATTCCCGTTGAATTGCAGCCCGGGGGGGCCTCGATGCCTGGGCCCCGCAGCGCGATGACGGAGGCTGGCTGTTGGATGGCTGGGGATGTCCTGCATAACCCTCGCGAGGCGGTGGTAGTGCGGATCGGGATGGGACGCAAGGCGTCTTTTCTTGCCAATAGCCCAGCTATTGGCAAGAAAAGCAACGCAGCGAACCGCCCGAGGCCGCGCTATCACAGACCGCGGGAAGTTATGCAGGTCATCCCTGGATACCGGTGTCGGAACTCAAGGCGCGCCTGGATATTCGCAATTTACCGGGTGAGGGCCGTGGTCGCTATAACACGCGGGCGGCCCGTTTGAGGGAAGAAACGGGGCATTTGATGGAAGTGGGCGACCGCATTCGGTGCATGGGCTGGGTATTTGAGGTGCTGGCGCTGGAATGCAAGCGTATCGACAACGTATTGCCCCAGCCAGAAGACGGAACCGCGGTCGCCTCCAGCAAGCATCAATACCCCGGTTGTTCAGCCAGACGCAAACCATGCATCAATGGGTGTTGGGGGTTAATGCCAAGAATTTTTAATGAAATTCTGAAAGTGGTTGCACAAAAAAGGCACATTATTCTTATAATTCGCGGGTCTTCACCCTTATCCAAAATCCAGACACCATGACCAGCTACAAAGAACTGTTGAAGCAGCGCGAAGCCCTTGAGCAACAAATCAGTGAAGCCCGGCGCCGGGAACTGTCGGACGCTGTGTCGCAGGTCCGTTCACTGGTGGCCGAATATGGGCTGACTGCCCAGGACGTGTTCCCCACCGGCAAGGCGTCTGGCAAGACAGGTCGCAGTTCTACGGCCGGCACCAAGGTGGCGCCCAAGTACCGCAACCCTGCAACCGGCGAAACCTGGACAGGCCGTGGCAAGGCTCCCAAGTGGATTCAAAACGAAAACCGCGAAAAGTTTGTGATTTAAGGGTCTTTGCCCTGCATTAAAAAAGCCCGCTGATGCGGGCTTTTTTAATGGGCTACTCTTGGCCAGGACAAAAGGTGCTCAGGCGGGTGGCGCCTCGACAACTGTACGCACTGTGCGAAGAACAGGAAATGCATGTGCGGTAACTTCGCGCGCAGTGTCTGCGATTTATCGGCAGCGCAATGCGCTTTGTGGAGCCATTTGGTGAATCGGATGGTCATCGTTTTAATTTTGCACTGCGCGCATTGATTGCACCCTGGCAGTGCACAGGCATTACGTTCAGCCTTCTGCAACCCCGGGGTTTTCCTGCGCAAGCTTGCGCAATACCTGTGCCGTGAAATCGTCCGCCGGAAAGAAGGATTCCACAGCCAGCTCCTGCAAGGTCACATCCACCGGCGTTCCGAATATCGTGGTGGTGCTGATGAGGGAGAGCATTCCATGCACGCTTTCAAAGCAGAACGGCATTACCACGCCCAGCATTTCACCTGCCAGTACCAGGGCATCGGATTCCGGCGGGGCGGGATATTGCAGCAGTTCTGCCTGCAGTGCGATCAGTGCCGGGTCGGCCGTGGCCTGTATCTGCTGGCGCAGGCGTTCAAACAGGTGCGCCCGCCACTGCGCCAGATTGGCGATGCTCGGCGCCAGCCCCTGGGGGTGCAGGCTCAGCCGGAACACGTTGACAGGTGGCGCCAGCAGTTCGGGACTGACGTGGGCAGACAGCAGGGCCAGCGCGGCGCGGTTGGTGGCCACCACGTTCCAGCAGCGGTCGAGGGCAATGGCGGGGCAGGGTTCGTGGCCCTTGAGCACCAGTTCCACCGCCTGGCGCGCCGCGGCCAGCGCAGGGTCGTCCAGCGCGCGTTCGCGGTACATGGGGGCGTAGCCGGCGGCCACCAGCAGGGCGTTGCGCTCACGCAGTGGAATGGCCAGGCGCTCGCACAGGCGCAGCACCATGTCGCGGCTGGGGTTGGTGCGGCCGGTTTCCATGAAGCTCACATGGCGCGTGGAGATGTCCGCCTCGTCGGCCAGCTCCAGCTGGCTCAGGTGCCGCTGCTGGCGCCAGGTGCGCAGGTGGTCGCCAAACGAGGTGGGCCCCGCCGGTGCCACGCGGTGCGGCAAAGGATGGCGCGGAGAGCGGTGAGAGGACGGTGCGGTGGAGGTCATGGCCGCCATCCTAGGCGCTAACCGCACACGGGCCATTACCTGGCAGGTCATCGACGCGGTGCGCCAGGGCGGGAACGATGGAGCCTTCTTTCTTCCTCAACCAAGGAGCTTTCCATGTTCAAGCTGATGTCCTCCCCCCGATTCCTGCGTGCCGTGGTTTGGTTCGATGCCTCCACGGGGGTTCTGCTCGGCGCCCTGCACCTGCTGCTGACAGCGCCCCTGGCTGAGTGGCTGGGCCTGCCGCCCGGGCTGCTGCAGGTGACGGGCGCCATGCTGCTGGGCTATGCCGCCCTGGCGATAGCGATTGCCCGGTCTGAGCCCATGCCGCGTGGCTGGCTGTGGGTGCTGATCGTGGGCAACTTGGCCTGGGCGTTTGCCAGCCTGTTGCTGCTGCTGGGCTCCACGCTCACGCCCACCTTGCTGGGCCAGGCCTATTTGCTGGTGCATGTGGTCTCGGTGGCCATGCTGGCCGAGCTGCAGTGGTTTGGCGTGCGCCGCCTGCCAACCTGGGCTGCGGCGTGATGGAGATCGGTTGTTTGCTCCTGAAAATATAGCTGCTTGCGCTTGTCCATCAAGCGCCAGGGGCATTTTTATGCCGATATCGGGCACGGGTGGCGTGGATCGGGCGACCCGACCACGCCGCACAGGGTTGGGGGCCGCGTTTGCATAGCCCCACGATTGCACCGCCATGCAGGACTGCCAGAATAGGCTTTGTTGCCTTTCACAGGAGTTTGCCATGGCCGTATCACGCAAGTTGTCGCCCAAGCCCGCCCGCCACGCGTTTGCCAACACCCTCAAGAGTTTCAAGACAGCGTCTGGCAAAGAAGGCCAGTTCTACTCGCTGCCCGCGCTGGCCAAGCAGTTCCCCCAGATCCAGCGCTTGCCCGTGTCGATCCGCATCGTGCTCGAATCGGTGCTGCGCAATTGCGATGGCCGCAAGGTGACCGCCGAGCATGTGCAACAGCTTGCGCACTGGGCGCCCAATGCCGCGCGTACCGACGAGATTCCATTTGTCGTCTCCCGCGTGGTGCTGCAGGACTTCACCGGCGTGCCGCTCTTGGCCGACTTGGCCGCCATGCGCAGCGTGGCCGTGAAACTGGGCAAGAACCCCAAGAAGATCGAGCCGCTGGTGCCCGTGGACCTGGTGGTGGACCACTCCATCATGGTCGACCACTACGGCAAGAAGAATTCGCTCGACCTGAACATGAAGCTCGAATTCCAGCGCAACCGCGAGCGCTACGAGTTCATGAAGTGGGGCATGCAGGCCTTCGACACGTTTGGCGTGGTGCCGCCGGGCTTTGGCATCGTGCACCAGGTCAACCTCGAATACCTGGCGCGTGGCGTGCACAAGCGCAAGGACAACGTCTACTACCCCGACACCCTCGTGGGCACCGACAGCCACACCACCATGATCAACGGCATTGGCGTGGTGGGCTGGGGCGTGGGTGGCATCGAGGCCGAGGCCGCCATGCTGGGCCAGCCGGTGTACTTCCTCACGCCCGACGTCGTGGGCTTTGAGATGACGGGCCAGCTGCGCGAGGGCGTGACCGCCACCGACCTGGTGCTCACGGTGACCGAACTGCTGCGCCAGCACAAGGTGGTGGGCAAGTTTGTCGAGTTTTTTGGTGAAGGCACGTGTACCCTGGCGTTGCCCGACCGGGCCACCATCGGCAACATGGCGCCCGAGTACGGCGCGACCATGGGGTTCTTCCCGGTGGACGAAAAGACCATCGACTATTTCAAGGGCACGGGCCGCACCAAAGCCGAGATCGAAGCGTTTGAGGCCTACTTCAAGGCCCAGGGCCTGTTTGGCGTGCCGCTGGCGGGCGAGGTGGACTATTCGCAGGTGGTGAAGCTCGACCTTGGCAGCGTCACCCCCAGCCTGGCTGGCCCCAAGCGCCCGCAAGACCGCATCGAGCTGGGCAAGGTCTGCAGCCAGTTTGCCGACCTGTTCAGCAAGCCCAATGCACAAAATGGTTTCAACCGCCCGGCCGAGCTGCTGCACACGCGCCACCATGTCCGGGCCAGTGATGCTCCTGTCGATGTGGGCGCTCCGGCAGAGGTGCCAGCGCCATCGGGTGCACCGCGATTCATCGTGGAGATGGAGCAGAACAAGCCCACGCTGGCGGCCGCGCATGCCGAAGTCCCCGCCCAGCAAGCCAGCCGCACGGGTGACGTGACCGTGGGCAACGGCGACGTGCTGATTGCCGCCATCACCAGCTGTACCAACACCAGCAACCCCAGCGTGCTGCTGGCCGCAGGCCTCTTGGCCAAGAAGGCAGTGGAGGCGGGGCTCAAGGTCAAGCCGCACATCAAGACCTCGCTCGCCCCTGGCTCGCGCATCGTCACCGAATACCTCACGCAGACCGGCTTGCTCCCTTACCTGGAAAAGCTGGGCTTTGCGCTGGCGGGTTACGGCTGCACCACCTGTATCGGCAATGCGGGCGACCTCACGCCCGAGCTGAACGAGGCCATTACCAGCAACGACCTGGTGTGTGCCGCGGTGCTGTCGGGCAACCGCAACTTCGAGGCGCGCATCCATCCCAACCTCAAGGCCAACTTCCTGGCCAGTCCGCCGCTGGTGGTGGCCTATGCCATCGCCGGCACGGTGCTCAAGGACCTGATGACCGAGCCGGTGGGCAAGGGCAAGGGTGGCAAGGACATCTACCTGGGCGACATCTGGCCTAGCAGCGACGAAGTCCACGCCTTGCTGAAGTTCGCCATGAACGGCAAGGCCTTCCGCGAGAACTACGCCAAGGTGGCCACCGACCCTGGCAAGCTGTGGGAAAAGATCAAGGGCGTGAGCGGCACCGCCTACACCTGGCCCGCCAGCACCTACATTGCAGAGCCTCCGTTTTTTGCACAGTTTGCTCTTGAAAAAGGAGCTGCTAACGCAGATCCATCAAGCGCTGGAGGCCAAAATGATGCCAAACTTCCATCGGTGATCGGTGCCCGCATCATGGCGCTGTTTGGCGACTCCATCACCACTGACCACATCTCGCCCGCAGGCTCCATCAAGGAAAGCTCACCCGCTGGCCAGTGGCTGCGGCAGCATGGCGTTCAAAAGGCTGACTTCAACAGCTACGGCGCGCGCCGGGGCAACCACGACGTGATGGTGCGCGGCACCTTTGCCAACGTGCGCATCAAGAACCTCATGATCCCGCCCACTGCCGACGGCTCGCGCGAAGAGGGTGGGGTGACGGTGTTCCAGAACGAAGGCGCGCTGCAGGGCGAGAAGATGTTCATCTTCGATGCCGCCATGCAGTACATGGCGCAAAAGACGCCCACGGTGATCTTTGCGGGCGAGGAATACGGCACCGGCTCCAGCCGCGACTGGGCCGCCAAGGGCACGCAGCTGCTCGGCATCAAGGCCGTGGTGGCGCGCAGTTTTGAGCGCATTCACCGCTCCAACCTGGTGGGCATGGGGGTGCTGCCGCTGCAGTTCAAGGCGGGCGAATCGTGGGAGACGCTGGGCCTCACGGGCAATGAGCTGATCGATGTGGTGCCTGGCCCGGCGCTCACGCCACAAAGCGACGCGCAACTGGTCATCCGCCGGGCGGACGGCTCGCGCCAGGAAGTCACCGTCACGCTGCGCATCGACACGCCCATCGAGGTGGACTACTACCAGGCCGGCGGCATCCTGCCGTTTGTGCTGCGCCAGTTGTTGCAGGGGTGACACTGCCCTGTCGGCGGTGCAGGGCACCGGCATCGTCGGCAACGGGGCTTCGGCCCCGTTTTGCATGGAGCCCGATGGTGGGGGGAAACACGCACCCCCGCGCCTTACTCGTCGATACACTTGTGACGCTATGTAGAACCCGGTAGAAACACTCCAGACCATGCCGCTGTCGTCCTCTCCCACCCGCACCCCGCCTGCGCGTTCACCGTGGGCGGATGCGCCCGCCCTGACGGTGGTGCTGGTGGTCGCAGCATTGACGCTGGTGATCGTGCCAGTGGCCCAGATGCTGGGGCCGGGGGCGGGTTCCCAGCACGGCCTGGAGCCATTTATGGAACTGGTGGCAGTGCTGTTGGGGTTGCTGGTGGTATCGGTATCCCTGCACACACTGGACCCGTCCGAGCAGGCCCGGGCCAATGTGCTGGTGGCAGGCTTTGGTGTCGCGGCGGTGTGCAATTTTCTGCACGGCGTGCTGGCACATTCCACGCCCGTGCACATGCCATCGGGCACGGCCCACATCTCACTGTGGCTGAGCAGCTGGGCGCGGGTGGTCGAAGTCGTCACCCTGCTGCTCACAGCCGCGCGGCTGGCAATGCCCGGCCCGGCCAAGGTCTGGCTGGCCGCCTCGGGCGTGGTGGCGCTGCTGCTGGTGGGCTCGGCCATGGGGCCCCTGCCGGGCTGGTTTGCCGCTGCGGCGGGCGGGTCATTGCGGCAATACCTGGCCTTTGTGCTCGTGGTGGCGCTGGGCGTAGCCGCGGTGTGGCTCCACCGCAATCCGGGCCGGCGCGAACGGGTGTTTGCCTGGGCGGCCGTGGCCTTTCTGGGGGGTGAGCTGGTGGTGGGCCTGATGGGTGGGCATTCGTCCATCGGGGGGCCGTTGGCGCACGGTCTGCGGGTTTTGGCGTATGCGTTGTTGTACCAGGCCGTTTTTGATGCGGGCATACGGGCGCCGTTTGCCCGTGTGCAGGAGGCCGAGCGGCGCCTGCGCGAGAGTGAAGGGCGTCTGTCGCTGCTTGGGCGCAACCTGCCCCACAGCGTGTTGTTCCAGGTGGTGCGCGAGCTGGATGGCAGCTCACACTTTGTGCACATGGGCGATGCGATCGAGCGGCTCAATGGGGTGACGGTGCAAGAGGTCATGGCCGATTTCCGGGTGTTGTATCGCCAGGTGTTGCCCGAAGACATCGACCGCCTGCGACAGGCCGAGCGGCAGTCTTTTCTGACCATGACCAGCATGGAGGCCGTTTTTCGCGTGCGCCGCACCGATGGCCAGATACGCTGGATGCACCTGAGTTCATCGCCCCGTCTGCTCGACGACGGGCGTGTGCTGTGGGATGGTGTACAGACCGACATCACGGCCCACCGCCTGGCCGAGGAGGCTGCGCATGCCCACGAAGCGCTGATGGCCAACATGCTGCGCCAGGTGCCCGGCGGTGTGGCGCGCTTGGACCGGGATCTGCGCGTCTTGTATGTCAATGCGCAGCAGGCAAGCTGGCTCTACCGCAAGCCCGAGGAGCTGCAAGACCGCCTGCTGCAGGAGGTGATCCCGGCCGATGTTTTCGTCCGTATGCAACCCCATTTCGCCAAGGCCTTTGCGGGCGAGACGGCCGTGTTCGAGAACCGCATGGACGGGCCTGACGGCCTGCAGGTTCGCCACACCACCATCGCGCCCGAGAGCGTTACCGAGCAAGGCGTGCCTGCCGTTGTGCTGTTTGCCTACGATCTGACCGGGCTCAAGCGCGTGGAGGCCGAGCTGGCCGACCAGAAGGCCCATCTGGCCCGCGTGGTCAACGCCATGCCCGACATGGTGTTCTTGAAGGATGCCAGCGGCGTGTACCTGTCCGTCAATCCGGTGTTCGAGCGATTTGCGGGCAGGTCGGAGCGGCAGATCGTGGGCTGCAACGATTTTGACCTGGTGGCCCCCGCCGAGGCTGAGCGCTTTCGCAAATACGACCAACGCGCCATGCAGGCCTGGCAGCCGCTGGTTTACGAAGAAACACTGACCTTTGCCGAAGATGGCTACCGAGGCCAGTTCGAGACCATCAAGACCCCCATCCGTGACCTGACCGGCCGGGTGACGGGGGTGCTGGGGGTGTGCCGCGACATCACAGACCGCAAGCGCGCAGAACAAGAAATCGAGCGCCTGGCCTTCTTCGACGCCCTCACAGGCCTGCCCAACCGCCGCCTGCTGCTGGACCGCCTGCAGCGCTCCATCGCCGCCTGCCAGCGCACCAAGAACCTCGGCGCCCTGCTGTTCATCGACCTCGATAACTTCAAAGACCTCAACGACACCCTGGGCCACGACATGGGCGACCAGCTCCTGTCCCAGGTCGCCACCCGCCTGGTGGGCAGCGTGCGCGAAGCCGACACCGTGGCCCGCTTTGGCGGCGACGAATTCGTCGTCATGCTCGAAGCCCTGGCCCCCGACCTGCAAGACGCCGCCACCCAGGCAGAAACCGTGGCCGAGAAACTCCTGGCCAGCCTGAACCAGCCCTTCGAACTCGACGGCGCCCAGCACTACAGCACCCCCAGCATCGGCATCACCCTCTTTGGCGACGAACGCCTCACGGTGGACGAACTCCTCAAACGCGCCGACCTGGCCATGTACCAGGCCAAGGCCGCAGGGCGCAACACCCAGCGCTTCTTCGACCCCGACATGCAAGCGGCCGTCAACGCCCGCTCCAACCTGGAAGCCGACCTGCGCCAGGGCCTGGCCCGGGGCGAACTGCTGGTGCACTACCAGCCCGTCGTGGACCACCAGTCCCAGCTCATGGGCGCAGAAGCCCTGGTGCGCTGGCGCCACCCCCAGCGCGGCATGATCAGCCCCGGCGACTTCATCCCCCTGGCCGAACAGACCGGCCTGATCCTCCCTTTGGGCCAATACGTGCTGCAAACCGCCTGCGAACAACTGCAGCGCTGGGGCCAGCACGAAGCCACCGCCCACCTGTCCATCTCGGTCAACGTCAGCGCCCGGCAGTTCAGGCAACCGGGCTTCGTGGCCGAAGTGCTGCAGACCCTCAAGAACCACCACGCCGACCCCCGCAAACTCAAGCTCGAACTCACCGAAAGCCTGCTGCTGGGAGACATCGAAGACACCATCGCACGCATGGTGCAGCTCAAGAGCGAAGGCGTGGGCTTTGCGCTGGATGACTTTGGCACCGGCTACTCCTCCCTGTCCTACCTCAAGAGATTGCCCCTGGACCAGGTCAAGATCGACCAGAGCTTTGTGCGGGACGTGCTGACGGACCCCAACGACGCGGCGATTGTGCGGACCATCCTGGCGCTGGCCAAGAGCCTGGATCTGGAGGTGGTGGCCGAGGGGGTGGAGACGACGGGGCAGCTGAGTTTCCTGAGGCTGCATGGGTGTGAGGGGTTTCAGGGGTATCTGTTTGGGCGCCCGGTACCCATGGATGTGTTTGCGCGCGAACACCAGCTGGGCTTGTTTGCCCAGCCCGCGCTGGCCCTGCCGGAAGGACGCAAGCCATGACCGAGCCGGGCATTCTCTGGGTGGACAGCGACACGCAGCATGCAGCGGCAGCGCGGCATCTGATCGCCACCCGCTACCCCGACTGGCGTGTCGTGAACAGCCCCACACCCGAGGCCGCCCGGGCGCCGCTGGCGTCGCAGGCCTGGGATGCCGTGGTGTTGTGCCTCAAGCCTTCAGTGCAGGACCTGCCCGGCGTGCTGGAGCTGTGCGCGGGCCGTCCGGTGCTGATGTGCATCGACGCCCACCAGGAGGCATTGGCCGCACGCGCGTTTCGCTGCGGGCTGGGTGACTACATGGTGCGCGAGGCAGATGGTGTGGCACACCTGCCGGAGCTTTTGCACCGTCTGGCCGTGCTGCTGCAGGGAGCCCAGGGGCAGGGCCAGCCTGTTCGCATGGTGGACGCTCGCATCTGGCAAGAAGCGCTGACTTTGCTGCAGGAGCAGCGCACGGCCCTGCAGGCCACCCTGGCCAGCATGAGCCAGGGCATCTTCAAGACGGCGCCGGATGGCAGCATCACCGTCTACAACCAGCGTGTGCTGGAACTGCTCAATCTGCCCGAATCGCTGATGGCCACGCGGCCCACGCTGGCCGACTTGACGCGCATCCAGGCCGAGCGTGGTGACTTTGGCGAAGGCCACCGCCTGGTGGACCGGCGTGGGCATGACTACGTGGCAGGGGGGGGCGTGGCGCCTGCGCCCGCCGTCTACTGGCGCACCACATCCGATGGCCGCACGTTTGAAGTGCGCACCACCGGGCTGCCCGATGGGGGCCTCGTGCGCACTTTTGCGGATGTCAGCGACTACGTGCGCGTTGAGAACGAGCTGCGTGAGAGCGAGGCGCGCTTTCGATCGCTGAGTGACCTGTCGTCCGACTGGTACTGGGAGCATGACGCCGAAGGGCGCTTTGTGCAGCTGGCGGGCGACCTGAGCGTCAATGGCATACCGCTGTCCAACGTGATGGGCCGTACGCGCTGGGAGATCGGCGCGCTCAACATGACCGAGACCGACTGGGCTGCGCACCGCGCGGTGCTGCAGGCCCACCAGCCGTTTCGCGATCTGGAGCTGCAGCGTCAGCGGCCCGATGGCAGCATGCACTGGATCTCGGTCAGCGGTGTGCCTGTGTTTGACGCGCAGGGCGCCCTGTGGGGCTACCGGGGCGTGGGCCGCGACATTACCGAGCGCAAGCGGGTCGAGAGCCAGATCGAGCAGCTGGCGTTTTACGATGTGCTCACCGGCCTGCCCAACCGCCGCTTGCTGGTGGACCGGCTGCAGCGCGCCACGGCGGCCGTGGCACGCTCAGGCGCGCAAGGGGCTCTGCTGTTCATCGACCTGGACAACTTCAAAGACCTCAACGACACCCTGGGCCACGATACAGGCGACCAGCTGCTGGTGCAGGCGGCCCAGCGTCTGAAGGCTTGCGTGCGCGAGGCTGACACCGTGGCACGGTTTGGCGGCGATGAATTCGTGGTGCTGGTGGAAGGCCTGAGTGCCGATGGCCCGCACGCCAGTGCCGAGGCCGCGCTGGTGGCCAGCCATATCGCCACCACGCTGGGCAAGCCCTACGCGCTGGGCGATACCAGCCACCACAGCACCCCGAGCATCGGTATTGCGCTGTTTGGCCAGCAGACCGTGAGTGTGGACGAGCTGCTCAAGCACGCGGACCTGGCGATGTACCAGGCCAAAGCTGCAGGGCGCAACACCCAGCGCTTCTTCGACCCTGACATGCAGGCCGCAGTGAGCAACCGTGCGGCCCTGGAGGCCGACCTGCGCCGAGGTCTGCAAGACAAGGAACTGGTGCTGTACTACCAGCCCGTGGTGGACGGCAAGGGCCGCCTGCAGGGCGCGGAAGCCCTGGTGCGCTGGAAGCACCCCCGGCGTGGGCTGGTGTCGCCAGCTGAATTCATCCCGCTGGCCGAGCAGACAGGGCTCATCCTGCCGCTGGGGCAATGGGTGTTGCAGGCCGCTTGCGAGCAGCTGGTCGTGTGGTCACGCAGCTCGCTCACGCGACAGTTCTTCCTGTCGGTGAACGTGAGCGTGCGGCAGTTTCGCCAGCCCGATTTTGTGGAGCAGGTGCTGGGCTCGCTGCAGTCCAGCGGGGCCAACCCCGAGCGCCTGAAGCTGGAACTGACGGAAAGCCTGCTGCTGGCCGATGTGGAGGATGTGATCTCGCGCATGGAGTACCTGCGGCGCTATGGTGTGGGCTTCTCGCTGGACGACTTTGGCACCGGCTATTCCTCCTTGAGCTACTTGAAGCGCCTGCCGCTGGACCAGCTCAAGATCGACCAGAGTTTTGTGCGCGACCTGCAGACCGACCCCAACGATGCCGCCATCGTGCGAACCATTCTTGCGCTGGCGCACAGCCTGGACCTGGCCGTGGTGGCCGAAGGCGTGGAGACCACGGGCCAGCTGGAGTTCCTGCAGCGCCATGGCTGCCAGGCGTTCCAGGGCTACCTGTTTGGCCGCCCCATGCCACCAGAGGTTCTGGAGCGGGCGCTGCGGCCTGCGCTGTGACGAGCGACGTATGGCGTGGTGTGGTGTCTGGATGTGGTTGCAGGGCCCCTGCGCCATGACAAACATCCAGGCACGCCCGCACGGCACAATCGGTGCATGAAGAAGCAGGTATTGGTCGCCGGTGGCGGCATTGGCGGCTTGGCCGCCGCGTTGGGCGCATCGCGCGCGGGGTGGGACGTGCGGCTGTACGAACGCGCGGCAGCATTCAGCGAAGTGGGCGCCGGCGTGCAGATCGGGCCGAACGTAGTGCGCCGCCTACAGGCCTGGGGCCTGCAGCAGCCGTTGCAGGCAGTAGCCGCGTTCCCCAGCCGCTTGCAGGTGCGCAACGCCGTCAGTGGCAAGGAACTGGCCGTGCTGCCGTTGGGCCCCACGGCGGTGCAGCGCTATGGGGCGGCCTATGCCACCATCCACCGCGCCGACCTGCATGGCCTGCTGCTTTCCGCCGTGACCAAATACACCGACACGCAGTTGCATCTGGAGCACGCCATCGACGGATTCACCGATGCCGAGGGGGTCGTGACTGTTCGCACCAGCCGGGGCAAGGAGGTGGAAGGCGATGCGCTCATTGGTGCCGATGGCCTGTGGAGCCGCACGCGCACCCAGCTGCTCGGTGCCGTGCCGCCCCGCGTGACAGGGCACCTGGCCTACCGCGCGCTGGTGCCGCAGCATGCGCTGCCCGATGCATTGCGCACAGGCCAGGTCACCGCCTGGCTGGGTCCGCGCCTGCATGCTGTGCAGTACCCCGTGCGCCGGGGCGAGCTGCAGAACATCGTCGTCATTGTGCAAGGCCCCGCGCCGCACGATCTGGAAAACTGGGACCACGCTGCCAATGCTGCGGGCCTGGAGCACGCCCTGCAAGGCACCTGCACGGCGCTGCAGGATGTCGTGCGCAGCGTGGGTGCCGCCGGTGGCCCCGGCTGGCGCCTGTGGCCGCTGTGCGACCGCCCACCGGTGCGCGCTGCCGACGAGATGGCGCAAGGCCTGGTGGCCCTGCTGGGCGATGCGGCCCACCCCATGCGCCCCTACCTGGCCCAGGGCGCTGGCATGGCCATTGAAGACGCGGCCGAGCTGCAGCGTGCGCTGGCCATGCACGACCTGGACGTGCCGCTGCGCCTTACCCGCTACGCCCTTAACCGCTGGGAGCGAAACGCCCGGGTGCAGGCGCGCTCCATCCGCAACGGCCGCATCTTCCATGCCACCGGGCCTGTGCGCTGGGGCCGCGATCTGTCGCTGCGCCTGCTGGGCGAGCGGTTGCTGGATGTGCCCTGGTTGTACCGGGGCGATGGCTCCAGCGCCAGTTCGTTGTGAGTTCATTGCAGTGGGCGGGGTGGTGGTAACTGCCCGCCCCGAGTCGCCCGGTTCATGACCCTGCAGGGTGGGTGAACAGCGCCGCTAGGGATGACCTGCATAACTCCCTGCGGTCTGTGATAGCGCGGCCTCGGGCGGTTCGCTGCGTTGCTTTTCTTGCCAATAGCCCGGCTATTGGCTGCCAAAAGACGCCTTGCGCCCCATCCCGATCCGCACTACCACCGACTCGCGAGGGTTATGCAGGACATCCCTAGGTTGTCAGGATATTCCCTATCCGGGGCAACCCCTGCATGCGCTGCGCGGGGATGAACTTTGCGCAGTGTGCCACGCTCTATCCCTGTGTGTGCAAAGCCCCAAAAAGGCAACGGATGCGCCAGCGAATTTGCTGTTCAAGCGCACGCCGTGGTGCTACAAAGGGCCAAGCCGGTAGCGATTCCCACTGCAACACCGTGGCACCACCCGAGCCCGCCGGGGGTGCCGCCACAGGAGGTCGTATGGATGCCATCAGCAGTTTCGCCGCGCGTTATGCCCGCAGCCGCGAAGAGGAAATGTCGATTGACGAGTACCTCGCCGAGTGCAAGCGCGATCCCATGGCCTACGCCACGGCCGCCCAGCGCATGCTGGCCGCCATTGGCGAGCCCGAGATGGTGGACACGCGCAATGACCCGCGCATGTCACGGCTTTTTGCCAACAAGGTCATCAAGCGCTACCCGGCCTTTGCCGAGTTCTACGGCATGGAGGACGCCATCGAGCAGGTGGTGAGTTTCTTTCGCCATGCTGCGCAAGGGCTGGAAGAGCGCAAGCAGATTCTTTATCTGTTGGGCCCTGTGGGTGGCGGCAAGAGTTCGATCGCGGAGCGGCTCAAGCACCTGATGCAGAAGGTGCCTTTCTATGCGCTCAAGGGCTCGCCGGTGAACGAATCGCCGCTGGGCCTGTTTGATGCGCTAGAGGACGGCCCGGTTTTGGAGGAACAGTTCGGCATTCCGCGCCGCTACCTGCAGCGTGTGCTCTCGCCGTGGGCGGTCAAGCGGCTCGACGAGTTTGGCGGCGACATCCGCCAGTTCCGCGTGGTCAAGCGCTACCCCAGCATCTTGAAGCAGGTGGGCATTGCCAAGACCGAGCCGGGCGATGAGAACAACCAGGACATCTCCAGCCTGGTGGGCAAGGTGGACATCCGCAAGCTAGAAACCTTTGCGCAGGACGACACCGACGCCTACAGTTACAGCGGCGGCCTCTGCCTGGCCAACCAGGGCCTGCTCGAATTTGTCGAGATGTTCAAGGCGCCCATCAAGGTGCTGCACCCGCTGCTCACCGCCACGCAGGAGGGCAACTACAAGGGCACGGAAGGCTTTGGCGCCATCCCGTTCGATGGCGTGGTGCTGGCGCACAGCAACGAGAGCGAGTGGAAGGCGTTTCGCAACAACAAGAACAACGAGGCGTTTCTGGACCGCATCTACATCGTCAAGGTGCCGTACTGCCTGCGCGTGAGCGAAGAAACCCGCATCTATGAAAAACTCATCCGCGAGTCGTCACTGGGCAATGCGGTGTGCGCGCCGGGCACGCTCAAGATGATGGCGCAGTTCGCCATCCTCACGCGGCTGAAGGAGCCCGAGAACTCCAGCATCCTCAGCAAGATGCAGGTGTACGACGGCGAGAGCCTGAAGGACACCGACCCGCGTGCCAAGAGCTACCAGGAGTACCGCGACTACGCGGGTGTGGACGAGGGCATGACGGGCATCTCCACCCGCTTTGCGTTCAAGATCCTCTCGAAGGTGTTCAACTTCGACAGCGCCGAGGTGGCTGCCAACCCGGTGCACCTGATGTATGTGCTGGAGCAGCAGATCGAGCGCGAGCAGTTCCCCGCCGAGCTGGAAACCAAATACACCGGCTACATCAAGGAGTTCCTGTCGCCGCGTTATGCCGAGTTCATCGGCAAGGAAATCCAGACCGCCTACCTGGAAAGTTACAGCGAATACGGCCAGAACATCTTCGACCGCTACGTGACCTACGCTGACTACTGGATCCAGGACAACGAGTACCGTGACACCGACACCGGCGAGGTGTTCGACCGGGGCGCGCTCAATGCCGAGCTGGAGAAGATCGAAAAACCCGCGGGCATCGCCAACCCCAAGGACTTCCGCAACGAGATCGTCAATTTCGTGCTGCGCGCCCGGGCCAACAACCAGGGCAAGAACCCGAGCTGGACCAGCTACGAAAAACTGCGCCTGGTGATCGAGAAAAAGATGTTCTCGAACACCGAGGAGCTGTTGCCGGTGATCAGCTTCAATGCCAAGGCCAGCGCCGAAGAAGCGCGCAAGCACGAGGACTTTGTCACCCGCATGGTAAACAAGGGCTACACGCCCAAGCAGGTGCGCCTGCTGTGTGAGTGGTACCTGCGCGTGCGCAAGAGTAGTTGAGGTCTGCATCTGGGCCTGAGGCCCTGCATGGGGAACGGAGCAACGGATGGCATTGCAAATCATCGACCGCAGGCTCGCAGGCAAGAACAAGTCCGTCGGCAACCGCGAGCGTTTTGTCCGCCGCTTCAAGGAGCAGATTGCGGACAGCGTGCGCCGCGCTGTCTCGCAGCGCGGCATCCGCGAGATCGAGCAGGCCGAGAACATCACCATCCCCAAGAAAGACATCGGCGAGCCGGTGTTCCACCACGGCCAAGGGGGCATCCGCGACATGGTGCACCCCGGCAATGCGGAGCATGTGCGCGGCGACCGCATTGATCGGCCCCAGGGCGGAGCGGGCGGGCGCGGATCGCAGGCCAGCGATGGCGGGGAGGGCGAGGACGACTTCACCTTCACGCTGACCAAGGAAGAGTTCATGCAGCTCTTCTTTGAAGACCTGGCGTTGCCGCACCTGCTGCGCACCCACATCGGCGAGAACCCGCTGTGGAAGTCGCGCCGCGCGGGCTACAGCCAGGATGGCATTCCCAACAACCTGGCCGTGCTGCGCACCATGCGCGGGGCGCTGGGGCGGCGCATTGCGCTGGGCAAGTCGACTCACCGCGAGCTGCTGGCGCTGCAGGCCGAGCTGGACGCCCTGCTGGCGCAGGACGACGGCACCAGTGAGGCGGTGGCCGAGCTGCAGCGCCGCATCGATGCGCTGACGGCGCGCATCGACAAGATTCCCTACCTCGATCCCATCGACCTGCGCTTTCGTGCGCGTACGCCGGTGCCAGTGCCCAGCAGCCAGGCGGTGATGTTCTGCGTGATGGACGTTTCGGGTTCCATGGACGAGACGCGCAAGGATCTGGCCAAGCGGTTCTTCATCCTGCTGTACCTGTTTCTCACGCGGCACTACGAGACCATCGACATCGTGTTCATCCGCCACCACACCCAGGCGGCCGAGGTGAGCGAGGAGCAGTTCTTTCACTCCACCGAGAGCGGCGGCACCGTGGTCAGCAGCGCGCTGGCGCTGCTGGACCAGATCATCCGTGCGCGCTATCCGCAGGGCGACTGGAACATCTACGTGGCCCAGGCCAGTGATGGCGACAACTTCACCAACGACAGTGGCATCTGCCGCAACCTGCTGGTGGACAAGATCCTGCCGCTGGTGCGCTACTTTGCCTATGTGCAGGTGGCAGAAGAGGAGCAGAACCTGTGGGACGAGTACAGCCAGTTGATGCCGCTGTTCTCCCACTTTGCAATGCGCAAGGTCGCCGCACCCGGCGACATCTACCCGGTGTTCCGCGACCTCTTCAAGAAAGAGGGGGTGGCCGCATGAACAACGTTGTGCAGTATCCGGTGCTGGAGCGCCGCATCAGCGACAACCCCTGGAAGGCCGCCGCCGTGGGCGAGCGCCGCCACCGTGCCGTGCCCGGCCAGCCCCTGCCTGCGGGCGCGCGGCCTGCCGAGCCGTTGCCCGACCCAAGCGACTGGACGTTCGAGCTGATCGAGCGCTACCACGCCGCCATTGCAGCCACGGCAGAGCGCTTTGGCCTCGACACCTACCCCAACCAGCTGGAGATCATCACCGCCGAGCAGATGATGGATGCCTACTCCAGCGTCGGCATGCCGGTGAACTACCGGCACTGGAGCTACGGCAAGGAGTTTCTGGCCACCGAGCGGCGCTACCGGCGCGGGCACATGGGGCTGGCGTATGAGATCGTCATCAACTCCAACCCCTGCATCAGCTACCTCATGGAGGAGAACACCACCGCCATGCAGGCGCTGGTGATTGCGCATGCGGCCTACGGGCACAACAGCTTCTTCAAGGGCAACTACCTGTTTCGCATGTGGACCGACGCGTCCAGCATCATCGACTACCTGGTGTATGCCAAGGACTACGTGGCCCAGTGCGAAGAGCGCTACGGCATGGCCGAAGTGGAGCGGTTCATGGATTCGTGCCACGCGCTGGCCAACTTTGGAGTGGACCGCTACCGCCGCCCCTCCAAGAAGAACCTGGCGCGCGAACGGCTGGAGCGCGCGCAGCGCGAGGCCTATGCCCAGCAGCAGGTGAACGAGCTGTGGCGCACGCTGCCCATGCGTCCCGGCAAGGAGGATGCCACGCAGGAGCACAACCGCTTTCCGCAGGAGCCGCAGGAGAACATCCTGTACTTCATCGAAAAAAACGCGCCCCTGCTGGAACCTTGGCAGCGCGAGATCGTGCGCATCGTGCGCAAGATCGCGCAGTATTTCTACCCGCAGCGCCAGACCCAGGTGATGAACGAAGGCTGGGCCACGTTCTGGCACTACACGCTGCTCAATACGCTTTACGACGAGGGCTACCTGAGCGACGGGGTGATGATCGAATGGCTGGGCTCGCACACCAACGTCATCTACCAGCCGCCCGTGGGCCACCGCGCCTACAGCGGCATCAACCCCTATGCGCTGGGGTTTGCCATGTACCGCGACATCCAGCGCATCTGCCAGAACCCCACGGAGGAGGATCGGCACTGGTTCCCCGACATCGCAGGCACACCCTGGCTGCCCGCGCTGGACCACGCCATGCGCAACTTCAAGGACGAGAGTTTCATCGGCCAGTACCTCAGCCCGCATCTGATGCGCGAGATGCGTCTGTTTGCGCTGCACGACGATGCCAACGAGCGCGAGCTGGTGGTCAGCGAGATCCACGATGAGAACGGCTACCGCCGCCTGCGCCAGATGCTGTCGCAGCAGTACGACCTGGGCACGCGCGAGCCCAACATCCAGGTCTGGAACGTGAACCTGCGCGGCGACCGCAGCCTGACCCTGCGCCACACCCAGTTCCAGGGCCGCCCGCTGGCCGACGACACGCAGGAGGTGCTGCGGCATGTGGCGCGCCTGTGGGGTTTTGGGGTGCAGATCGAGAGTGTGGATGCCGATGGCAACCACCCCGTGCTGCTGCACTCGGTGGCCTCATCGGCCGCGTGAACAACAGGGGCTGAGCGGGGGGGGGGTGGCAGCGCGATGCGCGCCTGCAGACCTGCTGTACGCGCCATGGGCCAGCGCCCATTTCTTGCAGGATGATTGCTATTAAATATATAGCTGTATGCGATTATTGGATAAGCGCTAAGGCCTGTTTTGCTTGATATTTTGGAGGCTGCCGACGATGAGGGACCATTGCGCCATTCAGGCGGCGGCAGCGGCCCCACGCAGTGGGCAGTCCGTGGCCACTCGCTCGGCCAGAGTCTGGCGCAGGGCCTGCAGCGCGGCAATGCGTGCGTCGATCTCCTGCAGCTTCACTGCCAGCACCTGGGCCAGCGCTGGGCCGGGGTCGGCGGCGTCCCAGATGGCGGGCAGCCGGTCGCCAATCTCTGCCAGCGTAAAGCCCAGCTGCTGCGCGGTGCGGATGTACTGCACCAGCATCGCCGTTTCGGCCGGGTAGTCGCGGTAGCCATTGGCCAGGCGCCGCGAGCGGATGAGGCCTTGTTGTTCATAAAAGCGCAGTGCCTCGCGGCTCAGGCCGGAAGCAGTGGCGAGTTCACCGATCAGCATGGGGGTTTCCTTGTGGCGTGAAAACAAATGCCACCCCTGGAAGGGGCTTGACCCTGAAGCGTACTTCAGGGCTGAACCTCGGGGCTTCTTTCATCCCCAGGTTGATCCTCATGCCCTTATCTTCAATTTCCACTCCGCGCTACCTGCGTATCGTGCGCGCCAGCGGCTGGTACGACCTGCTGGTGACTTGGCCTTTTGTGCTGCCGTGGACCTTTGCGTGGCTGTATGCCCAGTTGGGCATGTTGGCCGCCGTGCTGGGCCTTCCCGGTACCCTGCACCCGTTGGACACCACCCACATGTTGCTGGCCAACCTGCTCGGCTCGGTAGTGGTGGTGTGGTCTATCGCGCGCATGGTTGCGCCCAGCTTGCTGCTGGGGCGCTTGGATGGCGTGGCGCGGTTTCTGTTTGCGGCCTGGCAGATTTATGCCGTGGCCCACGGCGCCAGCACCATCGTGCTGGGGTTCACGCTGTTTGAGCTGCTGTTTGGCGTGCTGCAGTGGTGGCGCGTGGAGGGTGCTTCTCCCACGCGGGTCAGTGCGCTGGCGCCGGCAGGCACCTGAACGCCAGGGCGCCTGTCGCCAGCATGGCCGCAATGGTCAGCATCACAGCCACATACGGGTCTGCGCCCTGTGCGGCGGCGATGGAGGCTGCCACGCCGGTCACCCACTGCATCAGTGCCACGCCCAGAAACAGCGCCATGGTGAATACCGCCATGGCGCGCCCGGTGACGGCGGGTGCGTAGGCCGAACGCACGTCTGAATACTGCAGCACCATGTAGCCCGACAACAGGCCCACCGCGATGGAGCCCGCCACGTCCAGCCACTCGGCGTGCAGCAGGCCGATGGCACCGAAGAGGGTTGCCAGCAGCACCGTGAAGCCCGTGATCCAGCGGCGGCGTTGGCCAGGCCCCGGGTCGAGCCGCCCGAACAATGCCGGTGTGAACAGCGACACCAGCGACGACAACATGGCCACGTTGCCGCTGGCCACCAGCGAATAGCCATGGCGCTCGATGAGCAGCGGCCCCAGCCACAGCCCGCGCAGCGTGAGGAAGGAGGCATACGTCGTCAGCGCCAGCAGCATGATTCCGGCGGTGTGCGGCAGCAAGAACAGCGCGCCAAACCCGCGCACCGCCTGCAGCACCGATTCGCGCGGGGGCTCGTTGTGCGTGGGCTGCACGGGCTCGTGCACCTTCCAGAAGATCAGCAGCCAGGCCAGTGCCGCAAAACCCGCCAGCACCGCAAAACCCATGCGCCAGGACGACAGCTGCACCAGCCACGCCAGCGGCGTGCCCGTGAACAACATGCCCAGCCCGCCCACGCCCATGGCCACACCCGAGACCATCGCAAACCGGCTGGCCGGAAAGTAGCGCGCAATGAACACCGTGCACACCAAAAACGCGGGCGCGCAGCCCACGCCGATCAGCACCTGCCCCAGCAGCACCGCGCCATAGCCGGGCGCCAGCGCCGACAGCACCGAGCCCGCAATCGCCAGCGGAAACGCCACCAGAAGCGTGCGCCGCACGCCATAGAGGTCGATGCCGATGCCCATGAAGAGCTGCATGGTGCCGAAGGCGAATGCGAACGCTCCGGCAAACACGCCCAGCGCCTGCGCCGACAGGCCGAACTCTGCCCGCAGGCCCGTGGCCATGATGGCCGTGATGGTGCGAAACGCCTGGCTCAGCGCAAAACCCGTCACCAGTGCCAGCAGCATGGCCCAGGCGGCGCGGAGGGGGAGCA
>NZ_JAMXAX010000056.1 GCF_023913775.1 Acidovorax facilis | reverse complement strand
AAGGGTGGAAATCGGGCCTCAAGGCCCTGCGAACGGCCCAAATGGGCGGCGCAAGAGGCCACAAAATCCAAAAAATGGCGTCTTCCGCGTTCGCGCGGGAAATTTCGAGGGCTTGTTCAGCGTAGCCTTAACTCAATCCCTTGGCTGGCCGCAGCATTGCTGGCACCTTCGCTGGCACTTGCTCAGATGCCGGACGATGCCCCCCCCCAAAGGTGGACTACCAACTTTCGTACCGATCAGCTCTCGCGGGCTATGAGGTCTACAAGGAGCAATCAGTCCAGCCGTGGAAGGCCGCCAACGACAAGGTGGGTGAAATCGGAGGATGGCGGGCCTATGCCAAGGAAATGCGCCAATCCGCACCCGCAGCGGGTCAGGACCAACCAGCCCAAGGCCATGACGCACACCACGGGGGCAAACAATGAGCCGCCCCCTGCGTATGCCCCGCGCCAAACTCGTGATCGCTGTTGCCGCAGTTGCGGTTTTGTCTGGCTGTGCCAGCGTGAACCTGGAGCAAAACATCTCCAGCGCCAACGCAGCAACCAGCAGTTTCACGGACGGCAAACTCACCTTGGCCCGAGCCAAGAATGAGCAAGAGGCCTTGCGCCGGCGTGCCTCGGACTTGTTGGCCAAACCGCTCAGTCAACAGGATGCCGTTCAACTCGCTCTGGTCAATAGCCCGTCCCTGCAGGCCATCGTGGCCCAAAACTGGGCGGACTCTTCCACTGCAGCCCAGTCCGGACGCATCGCCAACCCCATTCTGAGCCTGGAGCGGGTTCGCCTGGGTAGCGAGACGGAGATCGGCCGCATCCTGTCCTTCGGCCTGCTGGACCTGCTGACCTTGCCAACACGCAAAGGCATCGCCGAGCAGCGCATCAAGCAGACCCAGTTGCGCCTGAGCAGCGACGTAGTGGACCAAGTCACGCAGGTACGTCAGGCCTGGGTCCGGGCTGTCGCCGCGCAACAGACCCTGACTTACACCCAACAGGTCGTCGCCAGCGCCCAGGCCAGCGCCGAACTGGCCAAACGCATGCAGTCGGTGGGCAATTTCAACAAGCTCGATCGTGTGCGCCAGCAAGCGTTCTACGCCGACACTGCGACCCAGCTGGCCAGTGCGCAGCACCAGGTCACGGCAGCCCGTGAGGAGCTGGTGCGGCTGCTAGGCCTGGACGATAGCCAAGCCCAACAGCTCAAGTTGCCTGAACGCCTTCCCACACTTCCCAAGGAGCCGCTGTCTCCATCGGACGCTGGCCGTCAGGCTTCGAAGGGTCGGCTGGATCTGCAGATCGCGAAGGCCGATTACGACGCAGCCGCACGCGCGCAAGGCTGGAACACGATCACGACCTTCACGGACATTGAACTGGGAGTACGGCGCGACTCTGTCTTCGATGCGGCCGAGAACACCCACTCAACGCGACGAGGCTTTGAGATCAGCCTGCAGTTGCCCATTTTTGATTGGGGAGGTATGCGGCGCGACGCCATGAGCGCGCAGACCCTGGCTGCGGCCAACCGCCTGGAAGCTACCGCCCGCGCGGCGGGATCCAACCTGCGCGAAAGCTACTCAGCCTATCGCACGGCATACGACATCGCGCGCCACCACCGCGACGAAGTGATCCCGCTGCGTAAGAGCATCTCTGAAGAAAACCAGCTTCGCTACAACGGGATGCTGATCAGCGTCTTTGAACTACTTGCCGACTCCCGCGACCAGGTGAACTCGGTAATGGCGGCTCTGAACGCTGAACAACAGTTCTGGCTAGCGGACGCGGCCCTCCAGGCCTCCCTCATTGGCAAGCCAACCAGCACTGGCGTCTCGGGCGGTGGCGCAGCCGCTGCCGAAGCTGGCGCAGGCCACTGATCCCCTCAAGGAAACCAAACATGAATTCAAGAAGAGATTTTTTCCGATTTGCGGGCATCGCCGGAGGGGCCGTGGCCGCAGCGAGTGTGAGCCGAGTGGCGATGGCAGCACTGCCGGAACCCGTGTACCAGACAAGTCCAGACACCATGGCGCCGCTCGTACCCAACTCCGGGCGTCCTTACAACCCGGTGGTCACGCTCAACGGCTGGACGCTGCCTTGGCGCATGAACCAGGGGGTCAAAGAGTTCCACTTGGTAGCAGAACCCGTCGTGCGCGAAATGGCTCCTGGCTTCAAGGCCCACCTGTGGGGATACAACGGCCAGAGCCCAGGTCCCACCATCGAGGTGGTGGAAGGCGATCGCGTCCGCATTTTTGTGACCAACAAGCTGCCCGAGCACACCAGCATCCACTGGCATGGACAGCGTTTGCCCAACGGCATGGACGGCGTGGCGGGCTTGAACCAGCCAGCGATCCAGTCCGGCAAAACCTTCGTCTACGAGTTCGTTGCACGCCGTCCCGGTACGTTCATGTACCACCCGCATGCCGATGAAATGACCCAGATGGCCATGGGCATGATGGGCTTTTGGATCACGCATCCAAAGACCAAGCATCCGCTGATTGATGAAGTGAATCGAGACTTTTGCTTCCTGCTCAGTGCCTATGACATTGAGCCCGGCGCCGCTACGCCCAAGGTCGCGGAAATGCTGAACTTCAATCTGTGGACATGGAACAGCCGCATCTTTCCCGGCATCGATTCCTTGAACGTTCGGCTCAACGACAAGGTGCGCATCCGCATCGGCAACCTCACCATGACCAACCACCCGATGCATTTGCACGGTCACGAGTTTTTGGTCACCGGCACGGATGGTGGTCCCACACCCAAGAGTACCCGTCTGTATGAAGTGACCACCGACGTGGCCGTTGGACAGATGCGCCAGATTGAGTTCCTCGCGGACGAAGAAGGCGACTGGGCGTTCCACTGCCACAAGAGCCACCACACCATGAATGCAATGGGGCACGACATTCCCACCATGATTGGCGTGGACCACCGGGGCGTGGCCAAGAAGATCAACAACTTGATCCCCGACTACATGGTCATGGGCGAGCGGGGCATGGCAGACATGACGGAAATGGAGATGCCCATCCCGGACAACACCATTCCCATGATGACCGGAGAAGGCCCGTTCGGCTCGGTCGAAATGGGCGGGATGTTCAGTGTCTTAAAGGTTCGCCGCGACCAGAAACCGGGCGACTACAAGAACCCGGGTTGGTACAAGAACCCGGAGGGCACGGTGGCCTACGAGTACACCGGTCCGATGGCTGAACCGGCCCGCTTCAAGGCCGAGGGCGGGCAGTCCATGCCTCGCAAAGAGAAGTCCAGCTCGGACACTGTCGTCAAGGTCAAAAAGCCGTCTTCGCACAGCGGCCACTGATCACCACGTTCACATCGCATCCACAACCCAAGGCAACTATGAAACGCACTCTTTCCCTGATCGCGGCCTCCACCCTGGTGGCCCTGTCCTTCAACAGCATTGCAGGCGGCAATCACGGCGGCGGCCATGACGGCGGTGGCGCCCACGGCCATGGCAGCGCTGAATCAGCAATTGGTCAGCCCGGCAAGGCCGCGAAGGTGACCCGCACAATCAACGTGGACATGGCTGACACCATGCGCTTCACGCCCGCCGCGATTTCCGTCAAACAGGGGGAAACGGTCAAGTTCGTGATCAAGAACAGTGGCCAGGTCAAACACGAGTTCAGCATGGGCACCGATGCCGAACTCAAGGAACACTACGAGACCATGAAGAAGTTCCCGGATATGGAGCATGACGAACCCAGCAAGGTGTCGCTGGCCCCAGGCAAGCAAGGCGAAATCATCTGGCAGTTCACAAAGGCTGGTGAAGTCAAGTTTGCCTGCCTGTACCCAGGCCATTACGACGCTGGCATGAAGGGGCAGGTCACGGTGGTGAAGAAGTAAGCGGAAAAGTCCTCCACGCCATTGAACAAGGAGTTCACATGAAAAACGCAAACAACCTTTTGATCGGCGCCGTGTTGTCGCTGACCACCCTCTTGCCGCTGTCGGCCATGGCACAGGCCACGGTTGACGCCAGCAAGCCCGCTGCTCTGGCTGCAGCCTCCATGACGGATGGAGAGGTGCGCAAGATCGATAAGGACGCTGGAAAAATCACCATCAAGCACGGTGACATCAAGCACCTAGAGATGCCGGGGATGACCATGGTGTTTAACGCCAAGGACAAGTTACTACTCGACAAGGTACAGGTCGGCGACAAAATCCGTTTCATGGTGGTCAGCGAGGGAGGAAAGATGTTCGTGACGTCCATCGAGCCTGCCAAGTAGCACGAAAATTGCGTGCAGCGTCTTTCTGAAATGAGGCGCTCTTCGGCATTCAGCAACGCGACGGGCCAGGCCGAGGCAAGCAGCGCCCAGCAGGTGGGCGCCACTTGAGCTAAATCAAGCGAGACCGAACGCGCAGTGTCAAGATGGTTTGGAGAACAAGAACATGACCCTGCTTGCACTGAACGCCGGCTCGACCAGCACTAAACTGGCACTGTACGAGCGCGACCTGCACCAGCTCTGGAGTGCCAGTGTGTCCGGACTTGCCTCGCCGAATGCGCGACTGCTGACCCGCGAACCTGGCGGGGATGCCGACACGCAGGAACTTGGACCCCTGCAATTCCGCTCCGCGACCGAACTATTGTTGGGCGAACTGGCGCTGCGCTGGCCGACGTTGCAGATAGAGGCTGTCGGACATAGAGTGGTTCACGGAGGCGACCTGCCGGTTGACAGCGTAACGATCGATGCACCGACTTTGGCCGCGATCACTCACTGGTCGTCGCTGGCGCCTCTTCATCAGCACCTGAACGTTGCAGCGATCAATGCAGCACGGCAGGCATTCCCGGGGGCGTTGCATGTTGCATGCTTCGACACGGGTTTTCACCGGACTCTCCCTGCGCGTGCGAGCCTCGTTGCTGTGCCGGAGCGCTTTAGATCGCTCGGAGTGCGCCGCTACGGCTTCCACGGCCTCTCATACGAGTCCGTGTTGCAACAACTGGCGGCCAGCGGCGAGCCGGTCTTCTCCGAGCGTGTCATTGCCGCGCACCTTGGTGGCGGTTCCTCACTGTGCGCCATTGCCCAGGGACGTAGTGTGGAAACGAGCATGGGCGTGACCCCGCTCAGCGGCGTCCCGATGACCACGCGCTGCGGCGATCTTGATCCCGGTGCGCTGCTGTTCCTGCTGCAGTCCGGCGAGACGGATGTCCGGCAGTTGCAAGCCGCCCTCTACGAAGAGTCGGGGCTCAAGGCCCTGACCGGCACCTCAGGCGACATGAAGTTGCTGCTCGACATTTCGGCACACTCGAGCGAGGCTCGCAAGGCGGTCGACTACTTCTGCTATCAGGTACGCAGGCATATGGGTGCGCTGGCAGCCGCTATGGAGGGCGTCGACCGGATCGTCTTCACGGGCGGAATCGGCGCCAACGCAGCGTTCGTCCGGCAAGCAGTGTGCGACGGCCTGCGCTTCCTGGGTGTCGAGCTCGATGCCAAAGCCAACCTGGCCAACGCCTCTAGCGTTCACACCTCACACAGCGGAATAAAGGTGAACGTGCTCGAGACCGACGAGGAATCCATCCTTGCCCGCAAGGCCGCTGCCCACGTGGACGGGTCGGGCGGCCATTAAAAGAAGGGACCATAAAGATGATTCAATCCGCAACCTTCGAGGTCGGCAATCTGCTGTCCCCGCTTTCTGCCCGCGGCGTCGAGAAGCGGCTCGCCGCGATCCCAGGCGTGGTGTCGGTGTCCGTAAACCCGGTGCCCGCGAGCGCCACTGTCTCGTTCGATCCGGCGCGGGTCACCCGTGAGCGGATCCGCACGACCATCGAGGACTGCGGCCACCATTGCGCCGGCGAACTGACGCCCAGGCACGTGTGCGAAGCAGCTCCGGACCCAGCAGCCCATGCCGCGCATGCCAATACCGGCCATGGTGCGCACGCGCAGCACGGCGGAAACGCGGCCGCGGATGCGAAGACCGCCAAAACCGGCGGAGAGCATCAAGACATGATGCACGAGATGGGCCACGGGAGCGGGCAGTCGATGGACGACATGGTCCGCGACATGCGCAACCGGTTCTTTGTGGCCCTGTTGTTCGCCGTACCGGTGTTCCTCTACTCCCCGATGGGGGCCATGGTCGGGGACTTCACCGTGCCGTTTGGCATGGACCGCAAGGTGTTCCTGTTCCTGGTCGCGTCGGCGGCGATCATCTATCCCGGCTGGCCGTTCTATGTGTCGGCCTGGCGGGCATTGCGCAATGGCGTGACCAATATGGCGACGCTGGTGGTTCTTTCGGTTGGCACAGGCTACCTCTTCAGCATCGGCGCCACCTTCTTCTACGAGGGCGAAGTGTTCTACGAGGCAGTAGCCACCCTGCTGGTGTTCATCCTGCTCGGGCATTGGCTGGAAATGCGCGCGCGTGCCGGTGCTTCCGACGCGATCCGTTCGCTGATGAACCTGGCGCCGCCCATGGCCACCGTGTTCCGCGACGGTGAGGAACAGAAGGTGCCGACGTCCGAGGTGGTCCTGGGAGACATCGTCGTGGTAAAGCCCGGCGACAGAGTGCCGGTTGACGGGGTCGTCATGGAAGGCGGCTCGCAAGTCGACGAGTCCATGCTGACCGGTGAATCCATGCCAGTGAAGAAGGGCACCGGCGACGAAGTGATAGGCGCGACCATCAACAAGAGCGGTAGCTTCCGCTACAAGGCGACCAAAGTCGGCGCGGACACGGCCCTGGCCCAGATCGTCAAGCTGGTCCAGGAGGCACAGAACTCCAAGGCTCCAGGGCAATTGCTCGCCGATCGGGCTTCGCAGTGGCTGGTGCTCGCAGCGATCGGCATCGGGCTCGCGACCTTCATCGTCTGGTACTGGGTGCTCGGGCAGCCGCTGCTGTTCGCAGTGACGCTAACCATCACGGTATTCGTCATAGCCTGTCCCGACGCACTGGGGCTCGCGACGCCCATGGCCGTGATGGTCGGTACCGGCCTCGGAGCCATGAACGGCATCCTGTTTAAGAACGCTGCGGCCCTAGAGAACGCCACCAAGCTGACCGTCGTGGTGTTCGACAAGACCGGCACCTTGACGGTGGGCCAGCCGGACGTGGTCGACCTCGTGAGCGCCCCGGGCACCGATACCTCCACCCTGCTGGCAACCGCGGCGGCCGTGGAGAAGTTTTCGGAACATCCGCTGGCATTGGCGATCCTGAAGAAGTCGGCCGATCTGCCTGTGGAGCACACGGTGGCGTTCACCAACATCGACGGTCAGGGTGCCCGGGCCGAACTGGCGGGTGACACGGTGCTGCTGGGCAACCGGCTGCTGATGGAAAGCCACGGGGTGGATCTGGCCGGCTTGTCGCAGGAAGCGGCGCGCCTGCAGGGCGCGGGCCGCACCGTGGTACACGTGGCGCGTGCCGGCCGGTTGCTGGGCCTGATCGCCATTGCCGACGCTGTGCGACCGAGTTCCCGGGACACCATCCAGGCGCTCCACAAGCGTGGCGTGAAGGTCGCCATGCTGACGGGGGACAACCAGGCCACCGCCGATCGCATCGGGCAGGAACTGGGCATCGACATCGTGCTCGCCGATGTTCTGCCCGGACAGAAGGCCGACAAGATCAGGGAACTTCAGTCGCAGGGACATAAGGTGGCGATGGTCGGCGACGGCATCAACGACGCTCCGGCATTGACGCAGGCGGACGTGGGTTTCGCCATCGGCGCCGGCACTGACGTGGCGATGGAAAGCGCACAAGTGGTGCTGATGAAGAGCGACCCCTTCGACGTGGTGGGTGCGATCGAGCTGTCGCGCGCCACGCTGCGCAAGATGCACCAGAACCTCTGGTGGGCGGTGGGCTACAACACCGTCGCCTTCCCTCTGGCGGCCGGCGTCTTCTACCCCTTCACCCTGTCGCCGGAAGTGGCGGCGCTGTCCATGTCGGGCAGCTCGGCCATCGTGGCCATCAATGCGCTGCTGCTCAAGCGCACCCGCCTGACCGGCATCCACAGATCACGCCCGGAGCAAGATGCCTCCTCTGGTGGCGCGCTGCCCGGCGCTGCAGGTTGAACCCGAGAGGAAAGGCACCCATGAGAATCCGAACGCCCGAAACCCGTATCCGCGTGGCCGTAGTCGGCTATGGCGTCATTGGAAAGCGAGTGGCTGACGCAGTCGCATTGCAGACGGACATGCAGCTGGCTGGCGTGGCAGACGTCGCCACCGACTGGCGGCTGCAGGTGGCCGCCGCTCTGGGTTTGCCGATCTTCGCCGGCGATGCCGCCTCCCTTGCATCTATGCGCTCGGTCGGGCTTCCGGTGGTGGATACCCTGGAAAACCTCCTACAGCAGGCCGACGTGGTGGTGGACTGCACTCCAAAGAAGGTGGCGGCGGGCAACGTCCCCCGCTACCGCAGCGCCGGCATCCGCTTCATCCTGCAGGGCGGTGAGAAGCATGAAATGGCGGGCCATTCCTTCGTGGCCGAGAGCAACTACGCGCAGGCGCTGGGACATGTCGCTACCCGCGTGGTCTCCTGCAACACCACCTCCATCGTGCGCACGCTGGGTGCGCTGCGCCGGGCCGGCCTGCTGCTGCAGGCGCGCGGCACGCTGATGCGGCGCGCGACCGACCCTGTGGACGGTCACCGTGGCGGGCTAATGAACACGCTGGTGCCGGAGGAAAAGGTGCCCAGCCACCAGGGGCCGGACGCCAAGACGGTCGACCCCGCGCTGGACGTGGTGACCATGGCGGTAGCGGTGCCACAGACCCTGGCTCACGTGCATTGCTGGAATGTGCGCATGACGCGTGCCGCCTCGCTGGACGAGGTTCTTGCAGCCTTTCGCACGTCCAGCCGCATCGCCCTCTTGCGCAGCAGCGACGGCCTGGGTGCGATCAACGTGGTCAAGGAAATGATGGGCGACCTCGGGCGGCCGCGGGCCGACCTGTACGAGGTCGGCTTGTGGGAGGACCTGGTGACACTCCAGGGCGATGAGCTGTTCTTCACGTACATGGTGGACAACCAGGCAATAGTCATCCCGGAAACGATCGACGCCGTCCGCGCGCTGGCCTGCACGCAGCCCGATGGGGCGACGTCGATCGCGGCAACGGACCGCAGCCTAGGCATTCCCCTACCGGCCAGCGTCCGATCGGGGAGCTGAGTCTCAAGACGGTTGGCCCCGGGGGTGCGCCGAATCGCGGCAGCCGCGACCGCTGAACATGACCCGGGGTAATCGTCCAGCGGCTAGGCAGCATCCCTGCGCAGTTTCTGTCGCTTTCTCCTGCCAACCGGCATGCGATTGCGGTTGACGTGTCGCTGCCCGCCTGTACCCGGTCGGGATTGGTACTGCTTTCTTCTCGTTAACGCGACGGCGTGGCGGCGGACGCCGCGGCGCGTTCCTTGTCGCGCTTGGTCACGACCATGGCGTTGGTTGCTCGATCGACCTTGACCATGCCCAGCTTGGGGTGCAGCCCGTAGTAGGTGCCGCTCCTGGACGCCGGGTCGGCGCGAGTGTCGGTGGCGGCGGACGCAACGCCCGCGAAGAGTGCGGCGCCCAGAAGGGTCACTGCGAGCTTGTTCACGTTGGTTCCTTTCGCCAGGGGCTCGAGCCGAACACCATGCGCGGCTTTGATTGCGACCTCTGATGACATCAATTCTGAAGACCACCCTCGGCCGGCCACTGACCGAACCATTACGAACTTGTCATGCGGCGTCGCAGCGCGCCGAAACCCGATGCAAATCCTCCTTGTCGAAAGACGAAACGCGTGCCGCCGATTGCTTGAGGCCGCCTTCGGCGAGCTGGTGTACGAATTCTCCACGATAAGTCACTGGTACAACTTCATCCCGCGCAGCAGGACAGTTGCGAGAGGTCCTTGGTGAATGTCTGCGCGGCGAGCTTCAGGCCCTCGACCATCGTCAGGTAGGGGAACAGCTGGTCGGCCAGATCGTGCACCGTCATGCCGGCCCTTATGGCCAACGCCGCGCTCTGGATCAGTTCCCCCGCATCTGGCGCGACCGCCTGAACACCGATCAAGCGCCCGGTCCGCGCTTGGGCCACCAGCTTGATAAAACCGCGGGCGTCGAAATTGACCACTGCCCGCGGCACGTTGTCCAAGGTCAAGGTGCGACTGTCGGTCTCGAACCCGTCGTGATGCGCTTTCGCCTCGCTGTAGCCCACGGTGGCAATCTGCGGGTCGGTGAACACCACGGCCGGCATTGCGGTCAGGTCGAGCGCCGCATCGCCGCCGGTCATGTTGATCGCGGCACGGGTGCCGGCCGCTGCCGCCACATAGACGAACTGAGGCTGGTCGGTGCAGTCACCGGCTGCGTAGATGTTCGGGTTGCTCGTACGCATGCCCTTGTCGATAACGATGGCACCTTGCGCATTGACGACAACACCCGCTGCTTCCAAGGCCAGGCTGCGCGTGTTCGGTGCCCGGCCGGTGGCGATCAGCAACTTGTCGGCGCGCAATTCACCGTGTCCGGTGGTCAGCACGAATTCGCCGTCCACATGGGCGACCTGGCTGGCTTGCGTGTTTTCCAGCACCTCGATGCCCTCGGCCCGGAAAGCGGCTGTCACGGCCTCGCCGATGGCCGGGTCTTCCCGGAAGCACAAGGTGTTGCGCGCCAGGGCCGTCACTTTGCTGCCCAGCCGGGCAAAGGCTTGCGCCAGTTCCAGCGCCACCACCGACGAGCCGATCACGGCCAGGCGTTCGGGAATGGCGTCGCTGACCAGCGCCTCGGTGGAAGTCCAGTAGGGTGAGTCTTTCAAGCCTGGAATCGGCGGCACGGCCGGACTGCCCCCCGTGGCGACCAGGCAGCGGTCGAACATCACGACGCGCTCGCCACCCTCGTTCAAACGGACGACAAGGCTCTGGTCGTCCTTGAAACGCGCTTCACCGTGCAGCACGGTGATGGCTGAATTGCCGTCCAGGATGCCTTCGTACTTGGCATGGCGGAGTTCATCGACACGTGCCTGCTGCTGGGCCAGTAGTTTGCTACGATCAATCGCAGGCACGGTCGCTTCGACCCCGCCATCGAACGGGCTTTCGCGACGCAGATGGGCGATGTGAGCGGCGCGGATCATGATCTTCGACGGCACACAGCCGATATTGACGCAGGTGCCGCCGATGGTCCCGCGCTCGATCAGCGTTACGTGCGCGCCTTGCTCGACGGCTTTCAGCGCAGCAGCCATCGCGGCTCCACCGCTGCCGATCACAGCTACTTGCAACAGACGTTCGTTGCCAATGTGCTTATCGGCGGCCCCCTTCCAGCCGCGCACCTTGTCGAGCAATCCGGCTCGGTTGTCTGTCGGTGGCGCATCGGCAAGCGTTGCCTGGTAGCCCAGTCCTGCCACAGCGGCAGTCAGCGCGTCCGATGACGTGCCCGGCAGGGTGGCGAGTTTCGCTGTGCCCTTCGGATAGGACACCAGCGCCGACTGCACGCCGGGCACTTTCTCCAGCGCGCCTTTGAGGTGCGCCGCGCACGAGTCGCAGGTCATGCCGGTGATTTTTAGTTGGGTCATGCAACAACTCCTATTTATCATGATCGCCGCAGGTTCAAGGTTCAAGGTTCAGTGGCTCACTGCTTGACGCTTGACGGATATCCCGCGTCTCCGGTTGCCTTTGTCAGCTTCTGCACGCTGGTCTTGGCATCATCGAACGTGACGACCGCGTCGCGTGTCTCGAAGGTCACGTTAATTTTGCTGACGCCTTCGACTTTGGAAATCGCCTTCTTGACGGTGATCGGGCAGGCGGAGCAGGTCATGCCCGGTACGGACAGCGTGACAGTCTGAGTGGCGGCCCACACCGGGGCAACAACGGCAGCGAGGACGAGGGCGGCAAACAGTTTTTTTCTCATGAAGAACTCCTGTGATTAATAGAAAAATGGCATGACGTACGGAAATCCCATCGCGACCAGGACCAGCGCGGCCACGATCCAGAAAATGAGCTTGTAAGTAGCTCGCACTTGGGGAATCGCGCAGACCTCACCCGGTGTGCAGGCTTGCGCCGGGCGGTAGATGCGCTGCCAAGCGAAGAACAGCGCCACCAACGCTGCGCCGATGAAAAACGGGCGATACGGCTCCAGCACTGTTAGGTTGCCGATCCATGCCCCGCTAAATCCCAAGGCGACCAGAACCAGCGGTCCGAGGCAACAAGCAGAGGCGAGGCTGGCGGCCAGCCCTCCAGCGAAGAGCGCGCCGCGCGCGTTTTGTGGCTCAGACATGCGTCTTGTCCTTTTCGAATTGAATGGGATAGGGCGTAACCTTAGGTCCGTAGTCATGTACGGAGTCAAGCGAAATGGCAAACAATTTGGAGTGTCTGACTATCGGCGTTTTTGCCAAGGCTGCCGGGGTCAACGTGGAGACCATCCGCTTCTATCAGCGGAAGGGCTTGTTGCCGGAGCCCGACAAGCCCTATGGCAGCATCCGCCGCTATGGTGAGGCGGATGTAACGCGCGTGCGGTTCGTGAAATCAGCCCAGCGGCTGGGTTTCAGTCTGGATGAAATCGCCGAGCTGCTGCGGCTGGAGGATGGGACCCATTGCGAGGAAGCCAGCAGTCTGGCCGAGCACAAGCTCAAGAACGTGCGCGAGAAAATGGCTGACCTGGCGCGCATGGAGGCCGTGCTGTCTGACTTGGTGTGTGCATGCCATGCGCGAAACGGCAACGTTTCCTGCCCGTTGATTGCGTCACTGCAAGACGGAACGAACCTCGCGATGTCAGTGCGGGGTGGTCACGGGGTGACTGCGCCTTAGCGTGCTTCGTTTTCCGAATTCTGAGACGACCCGATCATGCGCCCGCTGGTGGAAGCCGCCCTGCACGTGAACCCCGGCGGCCTTCTGCTAGCCGGCCCCAACCCGGTGGATGCACTCACGTTCTTCGCCCTGAACGTGTCCGGGCCTGCCTCCGGGCCAAGTGATGGGCTCCGGCACCGTTCGACTCGGCGCGGCTGCGGTCCGAACTGTCGGCGGCACTGCGGCGTCGTCGCGAGGAACGTCCATACCTACGTGCTCGGCGAGCATGGCGGCAGCGAAGTCGTGGTCTGGTCCGCGGCCACCTTGATCCGTGCCGCCATGCAGGCCGCAGGAATGGCTTGAGCCGTTCGGCGGCTGCCTCGCCTCAGCCTGCCGAGGAACTGCCGTCCACGCCTTCGGGCTTCGCCCAAGCGATTACGGCGCCGACGGCAAGCATGGCTCCAGCCAGCAGGAAGGGCGCGGGTGCCACCGCGGAGAACAGGACTCCGGTCAGCGCGGCACCGCCTGCCTGACCCAGGTTGCCGGCTGCAGCCTGCCTGCCCATCGCGCGCCCCTGTCGAAGCCCTGCTGCGGAGGAAATCCTGACGGCGAGTGCGGGGATCAGCACACCGAGGGCACTGGCCGCCAATACGAAAGCGACGGCGGGACTCCAAGGCGCCCGCCAGGACAGCAGGCCCACACCGACCGCCATCACTGCAAGGGAAATCCACACGAGCCTGTGCTCGCCGATCCAGCGTTCCAGCACTGGGTAGCCTACCAGTTGCATTGCGACCATGAGCACGCTGCACAAGGCAAAGTAAGGCCCCACAGGGCCGCCCTGGAGTGTCAGGCCGACTTCGGCTACCGTGATTCCGAACACCACTGCTGCGGTCAACAGGAGCGCCCGGCGCATCCGGCCCAAGGACACACTCGAATTCGCGATGGCCGGCCCCAACCCTGCGGCGTCCTCAGCACCCTGTACTCGTGGCAGGCGGGCGGCCAGCACTGCGGCCAGCAGGCACACGGATGCCACCAGGTCAAGCCCTGAAACCCGGTTGCCGAGCGCAGACGCTGCGCTGCCAGCCACGGGCCCGAGCAGGAAGCCGAGCGCCGTGGCCGAGGCCACCCAGGCGAAGCGGCGCTGGCGGCGCTCCGGTGCCGTTGTCTCCGCCACATAGGCTAGCACTGCCGGCATCACGGCGGCCGCGACCAGCCCGGCGCCGATGCGCGCGGCGTAGACACCTGCAAGTGAACTGACCGTACCGAGGAGTGACAAGGCGATGGCGGAGCCGGCGAGTCCGATGGCAATCACCCAACGGCGATCCAGAAAGTCGGATACGGCGCCCCAAACCGGCGAGCACGCGAACAACGCCACGGTGTAGGCGCCAGTCAGCCACCCGGTGTGGCGGGCGGCCACGTCGGCACCGCCACCCCGCACCCGCGGCACCAGCTCCGGAAGCACCGGCAAGGTCACGCCATACGACATGGACACGGCGAGCCCTGCGACAAGCAGCAGCACGAAGTGAATATCGCTGAACTGGCGCGCGGAAGCCGCCGCTGGACGGCGAACAGTCATCGAGCGTTCTCCACCAAGGCCGAGGTTTCGCCTCGCGCGGCGATCAGGTGCAGTGCAACAACGATGCTCATTGCCGCCGCGAAGAAGCACCAGACGGAGATGAACCAGTGGGCGTAGAAGGCGTACGCCGCTACGGCCGACCCTAGGCAAAGCACCCCGAACAGTCTGACCCAGCGGTGGCTTGAAAGAATCAGGCTTACGGTCGTCGCCGTCAGATAAAGGCCCATGGAGGCTGCGATGTAGAAATGCGGGGATGCGTAGTCGATGTGGCCTCCAACCGGGGTGGCGACGATGGGGTAGGCAAACATCGCGTACAGCAGATATGCCCCGACCCCGAGCCCGGCGAGGCAGACGGCGGCCAGGAAGCGTCGGCGGTTGCGGTCAGGCTCGATCAGCCATGCCGCAACAGGCACGTACACGGGCCAGAGCACGTGCGAGAAGAAGGAATACAGCTGCGTCGCCGCCGCTGTCACCGCGTCAATGCCCCAGCCGAAGCTGAGCCAGACCACGCCTTCGGTAAGCTGCTGGATAGCAAACAGCAGTGGGATCGCTGCGTAAGCCCGCTCTCCACCGGTGCGGGCCATGTGCGTGGTCACTATGCCCACGCCCATAAGGAAAGTGCCGGCTGTCAGGCTGGCGGTCGCCGAAAAGCACATCGATCAGGAACTCCGTGAAATCGTGGGGCGGCTGCGCACCATGCCAACGATCTGGGTCAGCCACGCCAAGTGGTCCCTAGATCCAAATTGTTTTTACAAGCGGGGCCCGGCGTGCGTGGCCGAACGAGGGGCTGCGCGCGATGATAATTGCAGTGCTTGAGTCCTGCTCTCGTGACGTTAACCGACAGTGCGGCGCAATCTGGACAAAGACAGTCGACACTTCACCATCAATGAACCCGGATCTCATCAAACTTGGAAGCGCCGCACAAGCGTTGGGCGGCGCGCTCGGCGTGGGTCTGCTGGTGGGGCTGGAGCGCGGCTGGCGTGACCGCGATTTGCCCGAGGGTGGTCGCGTCGCCGGGCTGCGCACATTCGCCCTCATCGGCTTGCTGGGCGGACTTCTCGCACTGCTCTCCTCCACTCCCGGTCTCCTCCTTGCCGCCGGCCTGATCGGCATCGTCCTGCTGTTCGCAGTCTCTTTCCGGCGTGCATCGGAGGCCGCCGGCACCCTCAGCATCACGACAGCTGTCGCAGCAATGGCCACCTTCTGTCTGGGCGCTTTGGCCGCAAGCGGTCAGGCCATTCTCGCCGTAGGGGCGGCCGTGGTCGTCGCGTTGCTGCTCGATCTGAAACCAGTGCTGCACCGCTGGCTGCGCCTGATCCAGCCGGCCGAACTTAATGCCCTCCTGCAAATGGGCGTGCTCACCGCAGTGGTGCTGCCGCTGCTCCCGGACCGGGGCTATGGGCCCTACGCCGCGCTTAACCCCTACCAGCTGTGGTTCGCAGTGATCCTGATCGCGGGGCTGTCGCTACTGGGCCACGTGGCGGTGCGGCTCAGGGGGGAGCAACAGGGGCTGCTCTGGACGGGACTGCTGGGCGGCCTTGCGTCTTCCACCGCTGCGACGCTGGCGCTTGCTCGAACCGCAAGGAACCAACCAGGCTGGCATGTGCCCGTGGCGGCGGCGATCGTCGCCGCCTGCGGCGTGATGTTCCTGCGTATGGCCGTGGTCGTCGCCGTCCTGCAGCCCAGCCTCGCGCCTCGCATGGGCCTGTTCCTGGTGCTGCTCGCCGCGGCGGCGTTCCTCTTTGCGGGATGGCAATGGCGCCGCCGGCAAGCCAGCGGCCCGGCCACACAGCAGGCCTCGCGCCGCCTCTTCGACCTGCCCACGGCGCTCGGATTCGGCGTCGTGCTCGGCGTGGTAGCCGTGGCTGCCCGGGCCGCGCGCGAGGCCCTTGGCACAGCCGGCATGTACGCCGTCGCATTCGTCTCCGGTCTGGCTGACGTGGATGCCATTCTGGTTTCCAGCGTGCAGATGCTGGCGCAGGGCGACCTCCCGGCTGCCACTACTGCCATCGCCATCCTACTTGCCGTCTCTGCCAACATGCTCACCAAGGCGACCCTCGCCTGGACCATTGCCGGCCGCGCGGTGGGTGTCCGCGTGGCGGCGGGCTATGTGGTGGTAGCTCTTGTCGGCTTGGCGGCGGCAGCTTTCCAGGCGCGCTGACCACTATTCCCCGAACGGCTGCGCCACTATGGTTGCTGCTTGGCCGCTTAGTTCGGGCCGCCCTTCAGGTCCTCATCGCGGGTAAGCGGCGCGCCTGGCGCAGGCGTTTCTCCCGAGATACCCATCGCCTCAGCGTTGCGGCCAGACCGCTCAGCCCGACGGGGCACACGGACCCTGGTCCGGTCCCGCCCAATCGTCACGTACTCGTATTCCTTCGATTCGGCCGGGGACGCTTGATCTTGCGGTTGCAGGTCGGGCGAGCCCGAGCTATCGGCCGGGCGGTCGAGGTGGGTCTTGATGCGGTCCCTACCGATATATACGTAGCGGTGCTGATGCGGCTCGGAAACCGCCGACTCCTGCAGCTGCCTGGGCTGGGGCTCGGGACCACCGTGTGACAGGGTGGCTTGGGCGAACGCACTTGCGGAGAATGTGAACAGGGCAACGGCGAGGATGTTGGCGGAAGTCATGGAAAGCTCCTTGGATTACGGTTTGTATACTGCGAAAAATATTCTTGGCTGGCTTGTGAGCAGCAGCTGTGCCCGCCCCCCGAAACGACATATTCGGGCTTACCACCGTGGGAAGGTCAAGCGGCTTCAACTCCGCTCGGTTATTTTGGGGCGCCGTTCGATGCCTGCTCACGACAGCAGCAGTTCCTGCATCCGTCTACGCTCCGCAGGAGTCGGCCACGCGGTGTCCCCTGGGGCAACCTCCAAATTGAAGCGCCCCTCGCCGTCGAAGCGAACGAGCCCATAGGTCTCGTTGACCACCGCCCCCGGTTCCCCGCCGGCCTGGAGCCGGACATACCAGTCCGCCAGGCGCAGCGTCCGGCCCGCCAACATCGGTGCCAAGGCCTGACCCCGG
Source organism: Acidovorax facilis (assembly GCF_023913775.1). Classification (GTDB taxonomy): domain Bacteria; phylum Pseudomonadota; class Gammaproteobacteria; order Burkholderiales; family Burkholderiaceae_C; genus Acidovorax; species Acidovorax facilis. The sequence continues at coordinate 17,734 of NZ_JAMXAX010000056.1, read as the reverse complement.
GCGAGCGCCACATACAGCACATGCGGCAAGGCGTGCACCTCGCTCTCCGCGTCCAGCAGGAACACGTAGGAGGCATATTCGCCCTCCGCTTCGCCCATTCCGCGGCCGGATGCATCCACGGTGGTGTAAACGGGAGCAAACCCGCTGCCCGGCTGGCGGAAGTTCGTGGTTTGCCCTTGGTACACGCGTGCCGCGACCCACTGCACGCCTCCCGCATAGGCATAGGCGCGCAAATCGAACTTCATAGACTGTGATCCTCCCTCGTTCGGAATGACGCGCTCGCCGGGAGGCACAAAGGCCTGTGCCACATAGGCTCCCGCCATGATCTCCTCCCAGACTCGACGCGTGACCTTGTCGCCCCGGTACGCAGCGCGGCTACCGAAGCCCGCCGCTGGCTTGAAGAACAGGCTCCGGCGCGCCGCCCACAGCCGGTCGCCATGCGCTGCATCGACCACTTCGGTGCGCGGCACGTTCGCCAGCAGCACCTGCCGGTCGTCATCGGCAACGCCCAAGGCCCGCAGCGCAGCTTCGTCACTGAACAACGCCAGACGGCGTTTGTCGGCGTAGAGCGCGTGTGCCTGGGGATGGGGCGTGAGAACTGCCGCCTGCTCTTGCCACGCCTGCCGCAACACGGCGTTCGCAGGCAGATCCAGATAGAAATCCGTGACTCGGTTGTAAACCACGTCGATGGCCAGCTCGCCGTGCCAGAGCCTGCCGTGGCGGCATGCCAGTTCGGACGGATCGGCAATGACGGCCTGCAGTCCATGGCGCTCGAACAACTGTCGAAATAGCAGGAATTCTGGATACAGGTATTGCTGCTGCGGTGCCTCGTCCACGATCGCGATTGAGGCCAGCGGCCGAGAGTTGCCCGCCAGTCGCCATTCACGGCGAAACATATCCACCAGCCGCTGTTCGAACGTTGTGACGCTGGCGCCGTCGGGCGCCATTGCCTGTACAGCCTGGCAGCAGCTGCGCTGAGCGCGAGCCAGCACCGCATTCAGCATCGCGCCACCCGCGTTCGTGTTGATTTCGATCAGGCCGAGACGGTCCTGATCCAGATGGAAGTCATAGCCGAAGAACACACCCTGCGCGCCACCTGCGCCAATGTGCGCAATGGCTGGGGCATCCGCCAGAACCTGTTCCCGGTACGCCGGGAGTGCCACTACCGCCTCAATGGCTCGCACGACGTGCGCCATTCGATCCAGCGGGGGCCGCGCCACAAAGACTGGTTGCGCGGCAAACAGGTAGGGGCATCGCTCCCTCACCAGCTGCGACAAGCTCGGGGAACCGAGTTCAGCATCGAGCGCGGCCGCCAGCGCCGCTGGATCCAGGCTCAGGCAGAAGCAATCGCGGTTGAGCCGCTCGAAGGGGGTCAGTTCGCAGTTTGATGTGTGGTGCATTGAGAAAGAGGGTCTAAGCAGTCGATGAAATGGGTAGAACGCCTCAATATTGAGCTCGTCCCACGCTCGCAGTTCGCGCCAGGTGTCCAGAGCGACTAGACGGTCGCCGTCAGCGGCACCGCAAGCTCCCCCAAGCCATCAGCCCCCGTGCAGCCAAGCCCAACTCGTCACGAAGAAACAGCCTGGGCTTGCGATGCGCGCCACGCGCATGATGAATTGACCGGTGCAGGCTGAAATAAGAGTCTTGATCCGGCTATCCCGACACGTTGCCCACTCGCGCACGAACGGCGTGGGCCACTTCGCCCATTACGTCGATGCCGTTGCTCGGGTGCGGCAGCGTATTGCAGGTCACCACGCTGGCCGCGCCGGCGTCCTCAAGCAGCTGCATTGCATCCGGGGCGAACACCGCATGCACGCCGATGCACACTGGATCGTTCTTGAACACCGATCGCACCTGCCGCACAGCCACTGCCATCGTGCGTGCACTGGAGATGATGTCGTCGATCAGCACAGGACGGCGGCCTGCGTATGTCTCGACCTGGGGAACGCTGATTTCGACACTACGGTCACCGAGCCTTCGCTTGGACAGAACAATGAATGGACAGCCGACGCGAGCAGCGACGTCGCTGGCCCACTGCTCGCTTTCTGAATCCGGGCCAACGACCACCGGCTCTGGGACGTGGGCGGCCACCCAGCGTGCGATCGCGGGTGCACTGGCCACGTTCTCGGCCGGAATCGAGTACACCTCGTCGAGAGAGGCGCGGCGATGCAGGTGCGGATCGACCGTCACCAGCCAGTCGAACGCCTGCGACAAGAAGCGCGCGAAGGTGACGGAAGTTACGGCCTCGCCTGGCTGGAAGCGCTTGTCCTGGCGCATGTAGGGCAGGTAGGGAGTAACGATACCGACCCGACTGGCGCCCAGTTCACGCGCGGTCTGCGCCAGGTACCACAGGCGCAGCGCCTGCGGATCCGGGTCGCGCAGGGATGCCACGACCACAACATCTTTTCCGGATAGATCATCGTGCAGCCGAAGGTAGGACTCGCCGTCGGGGAAGTGACGCGCCTCCACTCGGCCGACCGGGGCCTGCAGGTGCACCGCGAGGTCGGCCGCGGCTTGCTCGGCGCCAGGTGCGGGAAGGATGATCATGGTCATGCTATTTCCTCGATGGTGACCAGCCCCTGCTGGCGGTTTGCATAGGCCTGCGCGTACTCCAGCTCTCCGGTGGTCTGGGCATGCACGTGGAACAGCGGCTGGCCGCGCGCGATCCGATCCCCGAGCTTCACTTCCAGCGTGATGCCTGCGGCCGGCGCCCCTGGCGCTCCTGCCAGCTTGGCAACCATCGCCAGCTTCCGGTTGTCGACGGCGGTCACCACGCCCGCTGCACCGGCAAGGTACGGTCGCACGTGCGGCGCCACGGGCGGCTGGCGAAGGCCACCCTGCGCCTCGCAGATGGCAACAAACTGGGTCCAGGCCTGCCCGCTGTCCAACGCCTGTTGCGCAAGCGCATAGCCTGCACCGGGGCCGGCTTTTCCGCCTATCTCCAGAAGGTGCCCGGCGAGCAGCAACGCCCGCTCGCGGAGATCCGCAGGGGCCGCAGAGTCCCTTTGCAGGACGGCGAGGACATCCCGCGCCTCGAGAGCGGGACCGACGCCTCGACCGACAGGCTGCGTACCGTCGGTGCGGACGACACGCAGTTGCAAGCCTACCGCCTCGCCGACATGCTCCAGGAGGCCGCCGAGTTCATCCGCCGCTTCTTCGGATCGGACCTTGGCTGTCGGGCCGACCGGAATATCGATCAGCACGCGCTCCGACCCCGCCGCTGCCTTTTTTGACAACACAGAGGCGACCAGTTGCGCGGTGCCATCCAGGTCCAGCGGACGCGACACACGGATTAACACGTCGTCTGCCGGGCTCAGCTGCACGGAGCCTCCCCAGACGATGCAACCGCCGACCTTCTCGACCACCCGGCGCATGGCCTGCAGATCCAGGTTGACTGGCGCCAGGGTCTCCATGGTGTCCGCGGTACCCGCCGGAGAGGTAATCGCCCGGGATGACGTCTTAGGCATGACCAGACCGCAGGCGGTAACGATGGCCACCACCAGCGGCGTCGTCCGGTTGCCCGGCAACCCTCCGACGCAATGCTTGTCCATCACCGGCGAGAAAGGCCAGTGCAGCCGCTCGCCGACATCGATCATGGCGCGGGTCAGGGCGACCGTCTCCTCGTGCGACATTCGGCCACCCGCCGTGGCCGTGACAAAGGACGCCAGGTGCAGGTCGGACAACCGGCCAGCCGCCACATCGTGCATGATGGTTTTGAGCTTTTCATAGTCCAACGACGCACCATAGGTCTTGCCGCGAATATGCCGCTCGGATTCGAGTACCGGGGGATGGCGGATGGCGAGCATTTCGCCCCCTGAAAGGCCGAGAACCCGCCAGGCAGGCTCCGACAAGCCAGCCTCTCCGTGGCCTAGCCAGTCAGCGGCCACGTGGTGCACAGTGGCGATGACCGTTCGACCTTTCCATTCGATCTCCACGCGCGTCTGGGCCTCGAACCCTTCCGAACGGCAGATTTCGCAGTCGACCCGCATGTAGACAACCGGCGATTGGTACGTGAGGATCCCCGCGCGGCGTGCGATCAGCCCCGCGGCATCCGGCAGATGGGCAGCCAGCGCGTTCATCCCAGCTCCACGGCTTGCATATGCTCCGGGACAGTGCATGCCCAGCCATGCTGTTCCTGGATGGCGATGCGCAAGCTGTCGGCAGCGACAGACTCGCCGTGGGTGACAAACACCCGCTTGGGCGGCTGCGGCATCCGTCCCACCCAGCGCAGCAGCTCCTCCCGGTCGGCATGTGCGGACAAGGCACCGAGGCTAGCGACTTCCGCGCGCACGGGAACGTAGTCGCCGTGAATCTTGATCTGCTTTGCGCCGCCCACGAGCGCCGCGCCACGTGTCCCAGCAGCTTGGTAGCCGGCCAGCAGGATGGTGTTGCGAGGATTCGGTGCCATCGCCTTCAGGTGGTGCACCACGCGCCCGCCGGTGGCCATGCCGCTTGCCGAAATGATGACGGCGGGATAGCGCATATCGTTCAGCTTGCGCGACTCCTCCACAGAGTTCACCACCTTGGCTGCGGTGCACATCATCCGGCACTGGTCGGGCGTCAGCCGGTGCTGCGAACGGTGTTTGTGGTACAGCTCCGTCGTATCGGCGGCCATCGGGCTATTAAGGAAGGCCGGCAGGTCTGGAATGCGGCCTTCGCGCTTCAGGGTGGCGAGCACGTACATGAGTGACTGCGCTCGTCCAACCGCAAAGGCGGGGACGATGACCACTCCTCCGCGCGCTGCAGTGCGGTTGATCACCTCTGCAAAAGCAGTAGCGGGATCTTCCTTCTCATGCGATCGGTCGCCATAGGTCGATTCCATGACGACGTAGTCCGCCGCAGGCGGTGCCTGCGGCGGCCGCATGACAACGTCCTCGTCGCGCCCAAGGTCGCCCGAAAACAGCAACGACCCTGAACCCCACTGCACATGAACGCTGGCGGCACCAAGGATGTGGCCGGCGAGCGAAAAACGCATTCGCAGCCCCTCGACCGGCTCGAACTCGGCGTCAAACTGCTGAGGCTGGAACAGGCGCAGGGTCTTACGCGCGTCCTGTTCCGTGTAAAGCGGCAGGGCCGGACTGTGCTTCGAGAAACCGCGACGATTGGCATAAAGCGCATCTTCCTCCTGCAGGTGCCCCGAATCCGGTAGCAGCAACGCGCAGAGGTCGCGCGTCGCTTCGGTGCAAAACACAGGGCCGCTGAACCCCTGGCGCGCCAGCGCGGGCAGGTAGCCACTATGGTCGATGTGCGCGTGGGTGAGCACGACGGCATCGATCGTCTCAGGCTGAAGCGGGAAGACATCCCAGTTGCGCAGCCGCAGCTGCTTGAGGCCCTGGAACAGCCCGCAGTCGACCAGCACGCGCTTGCCGCCGTGCTCCAGCAGGTATTTCGATCCGGTGACGGTGCCCGCGGCACCCAGGAAAGTAATTCGCATATTGTTCCTTTCGATCAGTACGAACTCATGATGATGCGGGGATCCCCGCCGCCTCGGACAGCCTGCAATTCCGGCGCGTCGAGCAGTCGTTCCACTTCGAGACCAGCCGCTTCAGATGCGGCGCAAACCGCGTGGGCCCACGTCGTGCGGTTCGCGAATAGCATGCCTGCAACGTCCAGCGTCCCGCCGCGGCTCACGTACCCGAGCACGCGAGTCGTTTGCGCACCGGTGTCAAGGGGACGCAGTAAGCCAACCAGAGCTTCCGGACGTGTATGCGTGAGGAAGATGCGCACATCCTGCGTCGCAGGGAAAAGTGCGTCGGTCGCTGCACTCTGGTGCGCAGCCTCGCGGGCGTCCCGACCGACGCGGAAACGCCCGGGCTCGACGATGTAGTTCACCGCTGCCTCGACGCCACGCTGCTTCAGCCTTTCGGCGGCCTTGAGAGCCTCACCCAGCTGGTAAGCACCGACAGCAGTGAACAGAATTCGCGCCTCGTGTGCGGGTCGGATGCACAGGGCGCCATCACGCACCAAACGCGCAGCTTCTTGCGCTGAGAACCAGACCGGCAAGGACCTCTTCGGCACTACCATCGTCCAGAACTGGCCGTGCGTCTGGTACGCGGCTTGCAAGGCCGCCTGTGCCGTGTTCCAGTCGGGCGGGTACAGGACACGGGAGACGTCGCTCATCTCGCCCTGCAGCGTCTCGCCGAACGAAGGATCCTGGTGTGACTGCTCGTTCTTGCCGTTTTCCCACGTGTGGGAAGTAGCCACCGTCACCACCGACAGCCAGCCGGGTGGACGCCCTGCGTCCGCAAGCTGGCGCGCGAACAGGATCTCCTGGCGCAGAGCGCCCAGCATCTTGGCGGCGAACGCTTCGTACGACACGACCAGGTTCAGTCCGCCCTTGTTGGCGAGGGCCGCACTGACCACGGCCTCCTCGTTGAGGGCAGTGACCACGGAGCCGCTGATTGACTCGGCCACGCCCTGCTCCGGCGTCACAACGCGGTGCTTGAGCAGATCGAGCGTGCGGCCCATGCGGTTGCTGCGCAGCTCGTCCGGGTTGCCAACCCGCACCCGCAGTTGCGGATTGGCGGCCACCAGCGCCGTGAACGCCTGGTCGATCCCCTCCATCGGCGAGCATTCGCGCTCACCGGGCGCGAGCGACGCAAGAGTTGGAAGAGACGGGACTTGCACGGTGCGTGTGGCGAAGGCGTGATCCCGTTCGCGCACCCGGCGCTGCTTATCATGCCGATTGAGAACCGCTGCGGCGGAGGTTAGGTCTTCGCGTGAAACCCACAGCGCCCTCGCCCCTTCTTCGAAGAGCGCGCGAGCCCCAGCGTCAACGCGGGGGTTGGCACCGAGCGGAAGGTTGTGCGCATCGTTGGAACCCGCGCCGGGAAAGCCGTAGCCTTTCGGGGCTTCCGCAATGGTGTAGTGCAACGGTACCGGGTAGCCGCCGGTACCCGCCCGAATGGCCTCGGTGCAGGCATCGAGTCGATCCTCCATGGTGAAGATCGCCCAGGCGAAAGCGGCCGGGTCGGTGCCATCGATCTCGATCGGGTCGAAGCCGTTCAGGCGCAGGTGGTCTTTCAGCCATTGCACGCCGCCTTGCTGCTGCAGGGTACTGCGCTGCTCGATGCGGCGACCATTGAGGATCATGATCGGCGCCACATGGCCGCTGTCCTCGGCGCGCCACCAGCGGGGCGCCCAGTCGCTGCCCCGTTGCTCCTCGAAAGCGCCGTCGCTCAGGAAGGCCACCAGCCGCTCGCCCGGCAGCGGGATGTGGACGTACTGCAGCTCGGCGAACCCGAGATAGCCGCCCTCGGAGATGCCACCGGCTGTATTGGCGTTGACATGACTGCCAAGCGGGGATTCCGGCCGCCCATCGGGCCCGATGGAATAGGAATAGAAATCGCCGACGAAACGCGTCAGGCCGGAATCGCTCAAGTCGTATCGCTGCGCCTGGATTGGCAGCATGTTGCCCACCAGCAGGTTGACCGCCTCGACGCCTGCGACGCTGTGGCCCTGCCCCATGATCCAGCCCCGCGTATGGCCGGTCAACGAGTTCGCCGCCAGGTAGCCGGCGTAGGCAGGCACCATGTTGAGCGACCCCCCGGTATGACCCTCAGGCGTTTGCTTGTACTCGTCGGGTTGCAGAGCGGCACCGTCCCACCGCACCCGCTGGGCGTAGGTCATGTGCACTGTCAGCCACATGGCCGCCGATGCGACGTGGTCTGCGGCGCGCAGGAGGCGATAAACGTCCGCTGGCGAAGCAGCCCTGCCCTGCGCCACCAGCAGCTGCGCCAGCTCGAAGATGCGCAACTGTGTCTGTGGTGAGTGCTGGATCACACCGTATCCGGCGGCCCACTGCGCGAAGTCCGCGTCGGCCTCGCGGTGGAGGCGGGCTCGGTGCGTGGTCAGGTGTTTCTGGTGGGCATCATGCATATGCGTCGTTTTCCTTTCGTTTAACAGTCAAGGCCGTTGTCGGCGCACCCGGTGCGCGAAGACTCATGGGCAGGAAACGAGGCGTACGTACAGCGTTGATCCTCCTCGCCGATCTGGGTGAGCATGGCTGTTTGCTCCCTGCGCGAGCGCCCGCCGGCGTGTTGCTCGCGATCGGAATAATCATGAATCCGTCTTTCGTTGGTGCTGTCAGTGCAGATTAATGGCGTAAACCCCCATCCACTTGATCTACATCAAACGGAATCCGATGCAGGGCTGTAGATGACAGATTTGTAATCCAGCCGCGCGGGGCAGTAAATATGCTTCCCGCTAGCAAGTGCCCTTCCCACTACATACTTTAAAGGACTCAAAATGCGTTCGCCAATCAACGTTCGAGTTTCACTGCTCAGGCCTCTATTGGGCGTCGGTCTTGCCTTAGCTGCAGCGTCCGCCATGAGCGCGCCCACGGGAATCGTCTACACCGCCAACGAGCGCGACGGCTCGATCACCCGAGTACAGCTGGAAACCGGGGTCAAGCAAACAACTAAGGTTGAGATAACGCCGCACAACGTGCAGGTCAGCCCGGACGGCAAGCGCCTGCTGGCAGTAGGCGTGTCCAGTCATGACGGACATGGTGCCGCAGGAGCAACCTCCAAGGGAAAACTGCTAGTAATGGAGACCTCCGGTGCCAGTGACCCTGTACTCATTGACGCGGGCGATCATCCCGCCCATGTGGTGACCGACGCCAGCGGAGGGCGCGCGTTCGTTTCCGACTCCGGGTCGAACGTCATCCACGTGATCGACCTGGCGAGCAAGCGCAGCGTCGGCCAAATACCCACCGACAAGTACCCGCATGGATTGCGACTGAGCCCCAACGGCAAGGATCTTTACGTAGCGAACATGCGCGGCGGGACAGTCTCCGTCATCGACGTTGGCACGCTCAAGGAAACAGCAAGAATTCCTGTAGGCAAAGGGCCGGTACAGGTCGGCTTCTCGACCGACGGGACGATGGCCTTTGTCTCGCTGAGCGCGGAGAACAGCCTGGGCATCATCGACACCGCCAAAGGCCGCCTGTTGAAGAAGGTCCCGGTGGGCTCCACCCCCATCCAGATGTACGCCACGCCAGACACGCGCAACGTCTACGTAGCGAACCAGGGCAGCGCCAGCAAGCCGGCGGATACTGTGTCTGTGGTCGACCCGCAGGCTGGCAAGGTCGTTGCGACCATCAAGACCGACAAGGGCGCCCATGGTGTCGCCATCAGCAAGGACGGACGCTATGTGTTCGTCACTAATATTGAAGCGGGGACGCTGTCGATCATTGACACGACCAGCAATAAAGTGGTGGCGACGCACCGCGTGGGCGCTGGGCCGAACGGAGTCACATACCTCGAGTAGCATCATTATGAGACCGCGCGCCTGCTGCTGGCCTGATGGTGCGCGGGCGCGCCGGCGGGGATGACCGCGGCACACAGAAAGCCCAACAAAGGAGCACGCGATGCAGAAGGAAAGTACTTTGCCCGGACGGCCTGGCGAAGATCATGCGCACGATCACGCTCATCACCAGCACGGCCCGGCCCACGCGGCAGGTACCGCACTGAAGGACCCCGTGTGCGGCATGGGGGTAACGGCGAATTCGGCCCACCACTCCCACCATGGGGGCGAGAAGTACTACTTCTGCAGCGCCAGGTGCAAGGGCAAGTTCGATGCGGGACCTGCGAGCTACATTGCCGCGGGGCCCGGCAGCGTACCAGTGCCTGATTCCCCGCCCGCCGCTGAGGGAACAATCTACACCTGCCCGATGCACCCCCAGATCCGCCAGGATCATCCGGGCAGCTGCCCGATCTGCGGCATGGGGCTCGAGCCGCTCATGCCCAGCCTGGAGGACGACGACAACCCGGAGCTGAAGGACTTTTCCCGCCGTTTCTGGTGGACGCTCCCCCCCACGGTCATCGTCACCGTGCTGGCCATGGTCGGCCACCGCGCGGGCTGGTTCGACATGGCCACGCAAAGCTGGATCGAACTGGTCCTTTCCCTGCCCATCGTGCTGTGGGGGGGCTTGCCCTTCTTCGTGCGCGGCTGGCAATCCGTTGTCAACCGCAGCCCCAACATGTGGACGCTGATCGGGCTGGGCACAGGAGCCGCGTTCCTCTACAGCCTGGTCGCCACCGTGGCCCCCGGCGTGTTCCCGCCGGAGTTCACCGACATGGGGCGCGTGGCCGTGTACTACGAAGCGGCCGCCGTGATCATCTCGCTCACGCTGCTCGGACAGATGCTGGAGCTGAAGGCGCGCTCGCAGACTTCGGCGGCGATCAAGTCGCTGCTGGGCCTGGCACCCAAGACGGCACGCGTCATTCGTCCCGACGGCACGGAGGAGGATGTCCCGCTTTCGAACGTGCACATCGGCGACCTGCTGCGCGTGCGGCCCGGCGAGAAGGTGCCGGTGGACGGCGTGGTGGTAGATGGCAGCAGCTCGGTGGACGAATCCATGCTGACAGGCGAACCCATGCCCGTATCGAAACGGCCGGGCGACAAGCTGATCGGCGCCACCCTGAACACGGCCGGAGCCCTGACGCTGCGCGCGGAGAAGGTGGGCTCGGCCACCGTGCTGTCGCAAATCGTACAGCTGGTGGCCCAGGCGCAGCGCTCGCGCGCACCCATGCAGCGCATGGCCGACCTGGTGGCGGGTTACTTCGTGCTCGGTGTCATCGCCATTGCAGTGACGACGCTGATTGTCTGGGGCTTTTTCGGGCCGCAACCGAGCTGGGTCTACGGGTTCATCAATGCCGTTGCGGTGCTGATCATCGCCTGCCCTTGCGCCCTCGGCCTGGCCACTCCGATGTCCATCATGGTCGCCACCGGCCGCGGAGCGACCCAAGGCGTGCTGTTCCGCGACGCAGCGGCGATCGAGAACTTCCGCAAGATCGACACGCTGATCGTGGACAAGACGGGCACCCTCACGGAAGGACGCCCAACCTTCGAGAAGGCGATAGCAGCCGCAGGCTTTAGCGACGCAGACGTGCTGCGCCTGGCCGCCAGCCTGGATCAAGGCAGCGAACATCCACTGGCCGCAGCGATCGTGCAGGCAGCATTGGAGCAGGGTCTAACGCTCTCGGCTGTGACTGACTTCGAGTCAGGCTCCGGCATCGGCGTGACTGGCCGCGTCGAAGGTCAGTCCTTGAGGCTCGGCAACACGGCTCTGATGGAGCAGGCCGGCATCGACAGCAGCAGCCTGAGACGCGAGTCCGAAGACCTGCGGGGGCAAGGGGCCAGCGTCATGTATCTCGCGGTGGACGGCCGTTTCGCTGGCTTGCTGGCGGTTTCTGACCCTGTAAAAGCGAGCACGCCGGAGGCGCTGCAGGCGCTGCACGCCGCCGGCATTCGCGTGATCATGGCCACGGGGGACGGTGTCACAACGGCCCGAGCTGTTGCCAAGCGGCTCGGCATCGACGAAGTGCACGGCGAGGTCAAGCCGGCAGACAAGCTGACGCTCGTTGAGCGGTTACAGGCCGAAGGCAGGGTCGTCGGTATGGCCGGCGACGGCATCAACGATGCGCCGGCGCTGGCGAAGGCCGACGTCGGCATCGCGATGGGCACCGGCACCGACGTCGCCATGAACAGCGCGCAGGTGACGCTGGTAAAGGGCGACCTGCGCGGCATCTCGATCGCGCGTCGGCTCTCGCAGGACACGGTCGCCAACATGAAGCAGAACCTGCTGTTCGCCTTCCTCTACAACGCGATGGGCGTGCCGGTGGCGGCCGGCGTTCTCTATCCGCTGACCGGCTGGCTTCTGTCACCCTTGATTGCCGCACTGGCAATGAGCCTGAGTTCGGCTTCTGTGGTGTTCAACGCGTTGCGCCTTCGACGGAAAGGCTGACGCGAGGAGTCGAAGTGAGGAGCCAGTGGGTGGAATACCGCGAGCTACGTCGGGATGAGTACCTGTTGACAGTTTCAATTCTTTTTAGCCTCCAGCGCTTATCCAGCAAGCGCTAGCAGCTATCAATTTGTCAACATCGCACTGCCTGCGTAGCGCGGTGCCTTTTCGTGGTCAGCGCCCGTTGTCGTGCTCGGGCAGCTGGCTAGTTTGGCTTTTGGGTCTACCCCGGCAGACAAGCGGGCAGGCATGCGGCCAGCCGCTTACTTTGCTCGATATGACCCTCCATCCCTCTTTCTTCTACTCGCCTCCCCTCCTTCTTATCGGAAAGGGCGGCAGATGCCCAGGTGCATCACCAAGGCGCCCGTGTCACTGGGCTGGCGGGTAGCCGGCTTCCCCCAGCGCGTCGGCGAAGTCCTGCCGGTCTTCCGCCGATTCGATCTTGACCAGCCTCGAATGCAAATCGACCTCGATCTTGGCGACCGGATCGACGAGCTTGCACGTCTTCATAACGGTACTGGCGCAGTGTCCGCAGCTCATGTCCGGGAGATTCAATTCGATCATGGCAAGTTCCTCAAAAAAGTGGCTGAAGGCAGCATCGTCAAGCCTGTCACCGTGTCAGACTCAATAGAAGTGGTTAAAAATTTTCTTGTCGGAGGGGCTTGACCTTGCCATGATAGTAAGGTTGATCATGCAAACCAGCGCTTGGATTTCAGACGCTAGGAGCCAACCATGCAGACCACGACGACGATGCCAGCGAGCCTGGCGAACCTAAACTTACAGAAGCTGGGCATCGAGTTGCCGATTGAGGGCATGACCTGCGCCTCTTGCGTGTCCCGCGTTGAGAAGGCGCTGGCCAAAATTCCCGGCGTCGAGCGCGCCAGCGTGAACCTGGCGACCGAGAGCGCGAGCATCTCGGCATCAAGCCAGGTCGACCTCGCCACGCTTCGCGCCGCGGTGGAGAAGGCGGGCTATTCCGTGCGCAACGATGAGGCGAGCCTGTCTATCGAGGGAATGACTTGCGCCTCCTGCGTCTCGCGTGTCGAGAAGGCGCTGCGCAAGCTCCCGGAAGTGACTGCCGCAGAAGTGAACCTCGCGACAGAGAAAGCGGAAGTCCGGTTCGTGGGCCGCGCCGACGAAGTGCTACCCAGGCTCGTGGCCGCCGTCGAGAAGGCGGGATACGCTGCGAAGCTTCCCCAGGAAACCGATGGAGCCTCGCAAACTGCAAAGGCGAGTTGGCCAGATTGGTGGCCGGTCGCTGTGGCCGCCGCCCTCTCGCTTCCCCTCGTGCTACCCATGCTCGCCATGCTGTTCAACGTTGACTGGGCTCTCCCCGGGTGGTGGCAGTTGGCGCTTGCCACTCCCGTACAGTTCTGGCTAGGCGCCCGCTTCTACCGCTCCGCATGGAAGGCCGTGAAGGCGCGAGCGGGCAACATGGACCTGCTTGTCGCGCTGGGCACGTCGGCCGGCTATGGCCTCTCTCTCTACCTGCTCATCGTTGGAATCGGCCACGAGGGTCACGGCGAGGCGCCTCACCTCTACTTCGAGGCCTCCGCGGTTGTGATCACCCTGGTTCTACTTGGCAAGTGGCTGGAAGGCCGCGCCAAGCGCCAGACCACCGAGGCCATTCGGGCTCTTAATGCGCTGCGCCCTGATACCGCTCGAGTGCGTCGCGGCGACACCGATGTTGAGGTTCCAGCCGCCCAGGTGAAAGTCGGCGACGTTGTGGTGGTTCGCCCCGGCGAGCGCGTGCCCGTTGACGGTGATATCCTGGAAGGATCCACGCACGTGGACGAGTCGCTCATTACGGGCGAGAGCCTACCGGTGGCGAAGGTGCCCGGCGCGAAGGTCGTCGGGGGCTCAGTGAACGCGGAGGGGCTGTTCACGGCCAGCGCCACCGCAGTCGGCGCAGAGTCCACTCTGTCGCGCATCGCGCGGATGGTCGAGTCGGCCCAAGCCAAGAAGGCGCCCATCCAGCGCCTGGTCGACCAGGTGAGTGAGGTCTTCGTCCCGGTTGTACTGGTAATCGCCGTCATCACCCTCATCGCCTGGGGCTTGGCCACAGGTGACTGGGAGCGCGCGATCCTCAACGCCGTCGCCGTTCTGGTCATCGCCTGCCCGTGCGCACTGGGGCTTGCCACGCCCACCGCCATCATGGCCGGCACAGGAGTGGCCGCCCGCCGAGGCATCCTGATCAAGGATGCGGAGGCCTTGGAAGTCGCCCACAACGTAAAGATCGTCGCGTTCGATAAGACTGGCACCCTTACCGAAGGCAAGCCGCGCCTGGTGGCATTTGAAGCTGCCGACGGCGACCACGCGGGCCTTCTGCGCCTGGCCGCGAGCGTGCAAGCGGCGAGTGAGCACCCTCTGGCCCGCGCCGTCCTGGACGCGGCTAAGGAGAACTTGGTCAGCATCGCTCCAGCGCAGGACGCTCAGTCCGTCGCGGGCCGTGGCATGGCGGCCAAGGTGAAGGGGCAAGCTCTCAGCCTTGGGAGCTCCCGCTGGATGCAGGAGCTAGGCGTCGACCTCTCCCCGCTGACCTCGCGAGCCCAGGAGTTCGAAGACGAGGGCCGAACCGTGTCGTGGTTGGCCGAAGGCGCTCAGCCCGCGCGGCTCGTCGGCCTGCTGGCGTTTGGCGATGCAGCGAAGGCCACCGCCAAGGAGGCGGTCGCGAGCCTGCGGGAGCAAGGCGTCAGAGTCGTCATGGTCACAGGCGACAACAAAGGCGCCGCGCGCGTCGCGGCCCAGGAGCTGGGCATCGACGAGGTTCGCGCCGAAGTTCTGCCGGCGGACAAAGCGCGGGTCGTCTCCGAGCTCAAAGCGAGCGGGCTGGCCGTGGCGATGGTGGGCGACGGCATCAACGACGCACCTGCATTGGCGGCGGCCGATGTGGGCTTCTCGATGTCCAGCGGGACCGAGGTCGCCATGCATGCGGCCGGAGTCACCTTGATGCGTGGCGATCCGCGCTTGGTGGGCGACGCAATCGAAATCTCGCGCAAGACTTACGCGAAGATTCGCCAAGGCCTGTTTTGGGCTTTCGTCTACAACGTGGTTGGAATCCCTCTCGCAGCGTTCGGACTGCTCAACCCCATGCTCGCCGGAGCCGCGATGGCGTTCTCCTCAGTGAGCGTGGTCGCCAATGCATTAACCCTGCGCCAGTGGAAAGGAAGGTCCGCATGAAAACGATCGGTGATGGAATGAACATCGGGGAAGCCGCCGAGAAGGCGGGGGTAACGCCTAAGATGGTGCGTCACTACGAGTCGCTGGGTCTGCTGCTAAAGGTCCACCGCACCGAGTCGGGCTATCGCGTGTATGGCGAGTCTGAGGTTCACACGCTGCGCTTCATCAAGCGCTCACGGGACTTGGGCTTTTCGATCCCCGTAATCGGCGAGTTGTTGAACCTCTGGCAGGACCGCAGGCGGTCAAGCGCAAGCGTGAAGAAGGTGGCATCCGCACACCTTGCGGAGCTCGACCGCAAGATCACGGAGATGGAGTCCATGCGCAAGACGTTGGGACACCTGATCCACTGCTGCCACGGCGATGACCGCCCGGATTGTCCAATCCTTGGAGATTTGGAAAGCTTCGTCGCCCCAACTACGACGAAGGCAAAGGTGAAGCCGCAGGCACTGAGTACCTCGGCGAAAAGAACAGCGTGAACGGTAGTAGCTAATACGACTTCGAACGCAGCAGTGCATACAGGACCAGGATTCCCGCCAAGAGCCCGCCAGCCAAAGCGGGGGCGTGCCAGTCGCTGCTGGCCACCCGGATGCCGACCAGTACCAAGCATATGACGGTTCCCGAAGCTGGCACCCAGCGTGGAATTTCAAACCGGCCGACCGGCTCACTCTGGCGCCCCTTAAGGATAAACAGAGCCCCGTTCACGATGGCAAAGACGACCAGGAGCAGCAGCACGGAGGCCGAGGCCAGGTTCGCGATGCTGCCGAACATTCCAAGCGGCAGCAGGAGCGCCAGCAGCATGATGGCCGCCAGGTGTGGAGTACTCGTGCGCTGGTGGACATTGCCCAGCGCCCGCGGCAAAAGTCCCTGCCGAGCCATACCATAGACCAAGCGGGAACTCGTGACGTAGTTGACTAGCGCCGTGTTGGCGACGGCGAATAGCGTCACCACGGTAAAGACCCAGGGCGCGATGGCTGGCGCGGCACGCGCTATCACCTCCGTCAGAGGCCCGGGCGCCTTCGAAAATTCGCGCCAAGGCACGACAGAAACTGCCGAAACGGCCACCCCTACGTAGATCAGCGCCCCGATGACCAGCGCAGTCACCAGCGCAATGGGAATGGTGCGCTGCGGGTCGCGCCACTCCTCGGCGACGTTCAGCGTGTCTTCGAAACCGATGAACGCGAAGAATGTCAGTACCGCTCCTTGCATAACGAGCAGGACGGTGGCGTCGCCGCCTCGCAGATCCGGAACCTCGAGCAGGTCGACAGAACCCCAGTAGGGGATGCCCACGGTAATGACGATCAGCAGGCCGGCTGCTTCGACCAGGGTAAATGCGACATTGACCCACATCGACTCCTTGATGCCGCGCAGGACCAGGGCCGCCATCGCAAGAAGAAACCCTCCATGTGTCTCTTCCGAACTACCACTAGCCGCAATGCCGCATCCTTGATGCTGGCCGTGTGGCTGTTCGTGCTGGCGTCGGGCTTCGCAAATGCTTGTCTGCTGGAATCGCCTGATCACGGCGGGCACGAGCCTGCCGCGGAGAGCTCTCACATCACAGCCCAAGCCCCGGTGACTGCGCATGAGAGTGAACAAAGCTCCAAAGCTCCGTGCCTTAAAGCCTGCGACGACGGATCGCAGGCCTTGCAAAGCAGTAGCGGGATGGACTCTGTCGATCCGGGTTCCCCGCCTTTAGCCGGAGTCATCTGGACAGGGGGTACGATCCTGTTGGCGCGCAACCTGAGCGGTTTTGAAACTCAGCCTTCGCTGACTGCCCCTCCCAAGCGAAGTATCTACTCGCGGTGGGCGCTCTAGCCTCTGCTAGCTCGACCGCAGTCTCGTTGCGGCGTTTGATCTTCGGTTCCGGGGGCAGGACCGAGAAACATGGTAATGCGCCCCACTGTCACCTATTTTACACTGGAGTCTCCCATGAACCGAGTTCACCTTTTTTCTCTCGCATTCGCAGTTTCTACCCTTGCCGCGTCAGCATGGGCGGCGGCTCCGACCGATCCGCACACCGGTCATCATCCCGCCGGAGGCGCCCCCGCCCCCACATCCAAACAGGCGCCCGTTAAGCCAGGACCGAACATGGCACAGATGGACGCCCAGACTAAAGCCATGCGTGACATGCACGAAAAGATGATGGCCGCGAAAACGCCAGAAGAGCGCAGCGCCCTAATGGCAGAGCACATGAAGACGATGCAGGACGGCATGACCATGATGAATGGGATGCCAATGGGGGAAATGAAGTCCATGAAAGGCGACATGTCCACGCACCATCAAATGATGGAAAAGCGCATGGAAATGATGGGCGCTTCCATGCAGATGATGATGGATCTGTTGCCCCCTGTGCCCGCGAAATAAGGAGAACGCCATGAGACCTCTGCGCACCGGCGTTGCCCTGGCGGCAACGGTAGGCGGTTTCTATGTGCTGTGTACCGTGGCGTGGATACTCGTTCCAGCGACCTTCCTGGATCTGATGAACAACTTGTTCCACGGTATGGACTTCACTGCCATGGTGAGTCCCCGACTCTTCAGCTTATTCGGGTTTTTTAAGGCGCTGCTCGTGCTGAGCACGTGGGCGCTGCTTGCCGGGATGTTCTTCAGCTGGCTGCACAACCGACTGGAGCGTTGACCGTAAACCTTTCGGAGAAAAAGATGACTGAACACCATTCCCCACCGAAGGGCGTGTCCGAATTTTTGTGTAAACGGTTCGGACTTCAGTTGACGGAGATGCGGTCTCCGAACTGAATGGTAAATCGGGTCAGCGCTGCCTTCCAATCCCGAATCGGCATGGTCCACTTCTGACTG
>NZ_JAMXAX010000055.1 GCF_023913775.1 Acidovorax facilis | reverse complement strand
TGGGGCAGGTGCGCGTGCAGGGGGCGTAAAGCCTCCGATATAGGGGCAATGGCCCTCGCCAAACGCCTGCTGGGTGCGCTGCGCAAGCCTCATTACTCAAAGCGAGTGCTGTTTTAGTTCAGGCATCGCTGTGACATAGCCAGAACCGATTCGTGAAGAGCTTCCCTAGGGATGGCCGCTTTGCTGAGTTTTTTGAGCCGCTCTAAGTCCATCCCGCCCACCACTGCGCCCTCGTCCACAAGGCGAGAGGAAGGAAGCTCAGGTCAGATCCATCCGCTGCGCGCCAACCACCGCACCAGCAGCCGAGTCACCGTTTCAGGTTGCTCCATGGTCAGCATGTGGCCGCTGTCCGGCAAGAGGTGGTGCTCAGCACCGGGCACCAGCGCCGCAATCTCCGCCGAACATTCGGGCGGCGTGAGCTGGTCAGCCTCGCCGCATACCACCAGCACCGGGCAGGCCACGCCGGGCAGGTGCTGGCGGGCATCGGGCCGATGGATGACGGCGCGGTTCTGGCGAACCAGGTGGGAGGCGCCTGCATCCAGCACAAAGTCGAGATAGGCCTGCACCAGCTCAGGCCGCGTGGCGTTGTCAGGATGAAAGGCAAAGGCCACGTTGGGCTCGATCACTTCGCGCAGGCGGCCTTGTTCAAAGAGTTCGATAGCGGCTTCGCGCAGCGCCCGCATATCCGGCGTCTCGGGCCGCGCGGTGGTGCCCAGCAGCGCGAGCCCGGCCACACGCTCCGGCGCTTGGCGCGCGGCTTCCATGGCGATCATGCCGCCCATCGATGCACCGGCCAGCACCAGTGGCCCCGCGTGCTGTGCCAGCAGCCGGGCGGCAAAGTCCTCGATGGTGTGCAGACCCACATCCTGGTGGGCGGTGGCGACCTCGGGGCGCAGCGCGGCGGGCAGCAGCGGCAGCACGCCGCGCCACATGCGTTCATCGGCAGCCAGGCCGGGCAGGAGCACAAGTTGGGGGGAGTGGGACATGGGTGAAAAAAGGCATCACCAAGTTGGTGCGCGATCAGCTAAAGAGAGACAGCCCCGGCAGCGGGGCACGGACCGCACATTGTGAACAGCCGATGACCGCTTGTCACCGCCCCCGGAATAGTTGCCCGCGATGGCTCGGGACTTGCTAGCATGGCCTGCATATGCCCATCCACGCCGCGCTCCACCACGTCACGCATTACCAATACGACCGGCTGGTAGGCCTCGGGCCACAGACCATCCGATTGCGGCCCGCGCCCCACTGTCGCAGCAATGTGATTTCGTACTCGCTCAAGGTCGAGCCCGCGCAGCACTTCATCAACTGGCAGCAGGACCCGTTTGCCAACTACCAGGCGCGGCTGGTCTTCCCCGAGAAGACGCGCGAGTTCAAGGTCACGGTGGACCTGGTGGTGGAAATGGCGGTGTACAACCCCTTCGACTTCTTCCTGGAGCCCGAGGCCGAGAACATCCCGTTCAACTACAGCAGCGATGTGCAGCAGGAGCTGGCGCCCTACCTGGCCACCGACCCGATGACGCCGCTGGTGCAGGCCTATCTGGACAAGGTGGACCGCAGCAAGCAGCGCACCATCGATTTCCTGGTCAAGCTCAACCAGCAGGTCTCGCAAGACATCCGCTACCTCATCCGCCTGGAGCCTGGCGTACAGACACCCGAGGAGACGCTGCAAAAGGCCAGCGGCTCGTGCCGCGACTCGGGCTGGCTGCTGGTGCAACTGCTGCGCCACCTGGGGCTGGCGGCACGGTTTGTGTCGGGCTACCTGATCCAGCTCACGCCTGACGTGAAGGCGCTCGACGGCCCCAGCGGCACCGACCACGACTTCACCGACCTGCACGCCTGGTGCGAGGTCTACCTGCCCGGCGCAGGCTGGATTGGCCTGGATGCCACCAGCGGCCTGATGGCGGGTGAGGGCCACATCCCGCTGGCCTGCACACCGCAACCCTCCGGGGCCGCACCGATTGAAGGCGGCGTGGACAAGGCCGAGGTGGACTTCAGCCACGAGATGCGCGTGACGCGCATCTACGAATCGCCCCGCGTGACCAAGCCCTACACCGAAGACCAGTGGCAGGCCGTGCTGGCGCTGGGCGAGCAGGTGGACGCCGACCTGGTGGCGGGCGATGTGCGCCTGACCATGGGCGGCGAGCCCACCTTTGTGGCCGTGGGCGACCGCGACGCGCCGGAGTGGAACACCGACGCCCTGGGCCCCACCAAACGCGGTTTCGCCACCGAACTCACGCACAAGCTGCGCGCTGAATACGGCCAGGGCGGCTTTCTGCACTTTGGCCAGGGCAAGTGGTACCCGGGCGAGCAGCTGCCGCGCTGGGCGCTGTCGATCTGCTGGCGCGCCGACGGCCAGCCCGCATGGCAGAACCCCGCGCTGTTTGCTGACGAACGCAACCCCTCGCACTACACCAGCGCCGACGCCGAGCGTTTTGTGCGCCACCTCACGCGCAAGCTGGGCGTGACGGACCGCTACATCCAGCCCGGTTATGAAGACACCTTCTACTACCTGTGGCGCGAGCGGCGCCTGCCGGTCAACGTGGACCCGTTCGATGCGCGCCTGGACGACGAGCTGGAGCGCGCACGGCTGCGCCGCGTGTTCGAGCAAAAACTCGACAGCGTGGTGGGCTATGTGCTGCCGCTGCAGGCAGGCGAAGGCGCGGGCACGCTGGCAGGCAGCGTGTGGAGCACGGGGCCATGGTTCTTCCGCGACGACCGCATGCTGCTCATCCCCGGCGATTCGCCCATGGGCTACCGCCTGCCGCTGGACGCCCTGCCCTGGGTGAAGGCATCAGACACCGAGCACCTGATCCCGCAAGACCCGACCGCACCCCAGGGCACACTGCCCGCTGCCACCACGCTGCGGGCGCGGTATTCCGTGCCATCCGGCCCCGTCACCGGCGACCGTGATCTGCCCTACCTGGCAGGCGCCACCGCCCCTGGCGAGGCACGGCGCGTAACGCAGAGCACTGCGGGTGGTGATAACGCGCGCCTGTCCGGTCAGCCCGACCCGCATGCGGGCGTGCAGCCACCCGGCAAGTTCCAGTCGGCCGCAGGCCTGTCGCGCACGGCGCTGTGCGTGGAGGTGCGCGATCCGCGCCGAGCCAGCGGCCCCAAGGCCGAGAAGGTGGGCGAAAAGTACGGCGTGCTCTATGTCTTCATGCCGCCGCTGTCGCGCCTCCATGATTACCTGGACCTGCTGGCCGCCATCGAAGCCACGGCCGAAGAGCTGGGTATGAAGATCGTGCTGGAAGGCTACCCGCCCCCGCGCGACGCACGCCTGAAGGTGCTGGCGGTCACGCCCGACCCGGGCGTGATCGAAGTGAACATCCACCCCGCCAGCCACTGGAAGGAACTGGTGCAGCACACCGAGTTTCTGTACCAGGCCGCGTGGGAGACGCGCCTGTCGGCCGAGAAGTTCATGACCGATGGCCGCCACACCGGCACCGGTGGCGGCAACCACTTTGTGATGGGCGGCGCCACACCGGCCGACTCGCCGTTCTTGCGCAAGCCCGAGCTGCTGGCCAGCCTGCTGCTCTACTGGCACAACCACCCCAGCCTGAGCTACCTGTTCAGCGGCCTGTTCATCGGCCCCACCAGCCAGTCGCCGCGCGTGGACGAGGCGCGCAACGACCAGCTGTACGAGCTGGAGATTGCACTGCGCGAGATCGAAACCAACCGCGCGGTCTACGGCCAGGACATGCCGCCCTGGCTGGTGGACCGCACGCTGCGCAACATCCTGGTGGACGTGACGGGCAACACCCACCGCAGCGAGTTTTCCATCGACAAGATGTTCTCGCCCGACAGCAGCACCGGCCGCCTGGGCCTGCTGGAGTTGCGCGCGTTCGAGATGCCGCCCCATGCCCACATGAGCGTGGTGCAGCAGCTGCTGCTGCGCGCCCTGATCGCCCGCTTCTGGAAGACGCCCTACCGCGCGCCCGCCGCCCGCTGGGGCACCGAGCTGCACGACCGCTGGATGCTGCCCACCTTCATCCAGCAGGACATGCACGATGTGGTGGCAGAGATGAACGCCGCAGGCTACGCGTTTGACGCGGCCTGGTTTGCACCGCAGTTCGAGTTCCGCTTCCCCATGGTCGGTACGGTGAAATCGATGGGTGTGGAGCTGACCCTGCGCAACGCGCTGGAGCCCTGGCATGTGATGGGCGAGGAAGGCTCGGCCGGTGGCACCGTGCGCTACGTGGACTCGTCGCTGGAGCGCATCGAGGTGCGCGTGACGGGCATGAACGAAAGCCGCCATGTGGTCACCGTCAACGGCCAGCCGCTGCCGCTGCAAAGCACGGGCACGACCGGTGAATTTGTGGCCGGTGTGCGCTACAAGGCCTGGAACCCGCCCTCGGCCCTGCACCCCACCATTGGCGCCCATGCGCCGCTCACGTTCGACATCGTGGACACCTGGATGAACCGCTCGCTGGGCGGCTGCCAGTACCACGTGGCGCACCCGGGCGGGCGCAACTACGACACCTTCCCGGTCAACGCCTACGAGGCCGAAAGCCGCCGCCTGGCGCGGTTCTCGCGCATGGGCCACACGCCGGGCAGGCTGGCGGTGCCGCCTGCGACCATTGAACTGCCGGGCAGCCGGGAGTTTCCGTTCACACTGGATCTGCGGCGAAAGATGCGGAGGTAGAGAAGCCCCCCTGAGTCGCTGCGCGCCTTCCCCCCAGGGGGACGACGCCCTTGCTGCGGGGCGGCCCTTGCTTGGCGTCTCTGGCATCGGCCCCGCCAGTTTCGACGGTGCGGGTTACCCGCAGAGTGTTGTCGACCAAATGCCCGAAAATCGAGCGCAGTGAACCACCTCAACGACAGCCTCCCCACCCCCGACCCTTCTGACAGCGCAGCCCAATTGGCGGCTGCACTGGCGCCTGCTGCGGCGGCCGGGCATTTTGACGAGCTGCGGGGTGCCAGCGTGGCGGACGCCCCCGGCGCTGCCACTGCATCAACCACTCCCAAATCAATAGCAAACAAGCCAGATATCACTAGCGCCTGGGCCCAATTCTTTGATCAATTGGGGCCCGAGGGCTTCCAGGACCTGGACCGGCGCATGCAAAGCCTGCAGCGCCAGGTGCGCGACAACGGCATCACCTACAACGTCTATGCCGACGCCGACGGCCCGCAGCGGCCCTGGTCGGTGGATCTGTTCCCGCTGATCCTCTCGCAGGGCGACTGGGCACACATCGAGCGCGGTGTGCTGCAACGCGCGCGCCTGCTCAACCGCGTGATGGCCGACGTGTATGGCCCGCAGGAGCTGCTGCGCAAAGGCCTGCTGCCCAGCGCGCTGGTGCAGGGCCACCTGGGCTACCTGCGCGCCATGCATGGCGTGCAGCCCGTGGGCGGCACCCATTTGCACATCGCGGCGTTCGACATGGCGCGCGACGCGCAGGGCGACTGGTGGGTGGTGACGCAGCGCACGCAGGCGCCCTCAGGCCTGGGATATTTGCTGGAGAACCGGCTGCTCATCTCGCGCCTGTTCCCCGAGGCGTTCAGCCAGATGCATGTGCAGCGCCTGGCCGCCACCTACCGCGCACTGCTCGACGGACTGCGGCAGATGAGCCCGGCGGGGGCGGATGCGCGCATCGTGCTGCTCACGCCCGGCCCGTACAACGAGACCTACTTTGAGCACGCGTACCTGGCGCGCTACCTGGGTCTGACGCTGGTGGAGGGCAACGACCTCACCGTGCGCGACGCGCGCCTGTACCTCAAGACGCTGCATGGCCTGCAGCCGGTGCACGGCATCCTCAAGCGCCTGGACGACGAGTTTCTGGACCCGCTGGAGCTGCGCAGCGACTCGCGCCTGGGCGTGCCCGGCCTGCTGCAGGCCATCCGTGCGGGCAACGTGCTGGTGGCCAATGCGCCGGGCTCGGCGTTCCTCGAATCGTCGGCGCTGCTGGGCTTCATGCCTGCGCTGTCGCGCCACCTGCTGGGCGAAGAGCTGGCCCTGCCGTCGCTGCCCACCTGGTGGTGTGGCGAGCGATCGGCCATGCAGGCGGTGCTGCCGCAGCTCGCGCACAGCGTGATCCGCCCCACCTGGCCCATGGCGCAGCGCGTGCCCGTGCTGGGCGGTGCGCTGTCGGCGCAAGACCTGGCGCAGTGGTCCGCACGCATCGAAGCCCAGGGCGACGAATACACCGTGCAGGCCCACCTGCCGCTGTCGCAAATGCCCACCTGGCGCAGTGAAGCCGCAGAAGGTGCGGGCCAGGGCGGCAGCCCCATCGCCCCCCGCTCGGTGATGCTGCGCGTGTTTGCGGTGTGCGACGGCCCCGGCTCGTGGCGCGTGTTGCCGGGCGGGCTGGCCCGCCTGGCCCAGGGCGACAGCGGCATTACATCCATGCAGCGCGGCGGCAGCAGCGCCGATGTATGGGTGCAGACAGATGGCCCCGTGGACACCACCACGCTGCTGGCCCACAACCAGGCCGCGCCCGCCGTGGTGCACCGCAGCCGCCAGGTGACCAGCCGCGCGGCCGAAAACCTGTTCTGGCTGGGTCGCTACACCGAACGCACCGAGAACGTCACGCGCCTGGCGCGCATCACGCTGCAATGCCTCAATGGGGAGGACCAGACCTCGCAGCCGCTGCTGACCTGGCTGAGCGCCATGGGCGTGAGCCAGGGGCTGGTGCTACCGACCGTGCCTGCGGCCGGGCAGGCACGGCGCGTGTTCGAGCGCTCGCTGATCGCCGGGCTGACGCAGCCCGCGCAGGTGACCAGCGTGGGCTACAACCTGCGCGGCATCCTGGGTGCGGCCTCGGCCGTGCGCGACCGTTTGTCGCAGGAACACTGGAACCTCATCGTGCGCGCCGAGGCGGAGTTTTTTGCGCCCCGCACAGGAGCCGAAGACGACGGCGACTATTCGCCGCTGGACGCGCTGCGCCAGCTGGAAGGCCTGAGCGGCCACACCGCAGCCATGACGGGCCAGCAGACCGACCGCATGACCCGCGACGACGGCTGGCGCCTGCTGTCCATCGGGCGCCACCTGGAGCGCCTGGGCTTTCTGGCCTCGGCGCTGGAAAGTGGCCTGCAGACCGGCGCCGTGCACGATGAGGGCGGCTTCGAGGCCATGGTGGCGCTGTTTGACAGCACCATCACCTTCCACGCGCAGTACCAGCAGCGGCGCGACATGCCCGCCCTGCTGGACCTGCTGGTGATCGACCGCGACAACCCCCGCTCGCTGGCCTGGGTCGCACAGACGCTGCGCGGGCGCATTGCCAAGATCGAAGCGACCGCCGGTACGCCCTGCGAATCCGCCGCCACGGGCATCCCCGAAGCGTCCGACCTGTCGCTGGTGGCCCTGTGCGCACAGGACGCCGAAGGCCGCCATGCCACTCTGGAGGAATATCTGGGCCGGTGTGTGCGGGGCGTGATGGGCTTGTCGGATGTGCTGGCCACGCGCTACTTCACGCATTCGGCGGATGCACTTCGGCACAGCGTAGGAGCTTGACCATGAAGCTGCGCGTCATCCACGAAACGGTGTACCACTACAGCCCGGCGGTGCAGAACGCCCAGCACATGGCCCATCTGCGTCCGCGCACCGGTGTGGTGCAGCGTGTGCTGACCCACAGCCTGCAGGTGGACCCCGCCCCAACACAGTGCAACATGGTGCAGGACGTGTTTGGCAACACCCGCGCGTTCTTCAGCCTGCCGTTCACCCACGAGCAACTGCGGGTGCGCGCCGAAAGCCTGCTGGAGACCCTGCCCGTGCCCGCCGCACCGCCCGGCGAGCCCTGGGAGGCCGTGCGCGAGCGCCTGGGTTATCGGCGCGGCCAGCCCTACCACGCGGCCACCGAGTTCAGCTTTGCGTCGCCCTATATTCCCCGGCATGCCGACTTTGTAGCCTATGCCGCCGAGAGCTTTGCACCCGGCCGCCCGCTGATGCAGGCCGCCCGCCACCTGATGTCGCGCATCCATGCCGACTTTGCCTACACCGCCAACGCCACCGACGCGGGCACGCCCGCGCTCGAATCGTTGCGGCTGCGCCGGGGCGTGTGCCAGGACTTTGCCCACGTGATGATCGGCTGCCTGCGCAGCCTGGGCCTGGCGGCGCGGTATGTGAGCGGCTACCTGCTGACCGAGCCCCCGCCCGGACAACCCCGGCTGGTGGGGGCCGATGCCTCGCACGCCTGGGTGTCGGTGTGGTCACCGGCAGCCGACGAAAGTGATGGCGCATCAGGCGACAACACCTGGTTTGACCTGGACCCCACCAACGACCGCGCGGCGGGCGAGGACTACGTGACCCTGGCCATCGGCCGCGATTTTTCGGATGTGTCGCCGCTGCGCGGCGTGATCCACGGCGGCGACCACCATGTGCTGCAGGTGGGCGTGACGGTGGAGCCGGTGCCGGCCGCTATGGCCGCTGCGCCAGACGCACCAGATACACCCCTCACACCGCCGCAGGCACCAGAAAGTCCCGGCTGATCCGCGCGCCCAGGTCGTTCACCCGCTCCAGGAACTGGGTGAGGTAGGCGTGCAGTCCATGGGTCAGGATTTCATCGATGCGTGCGAACTTCAGGTGCGCCAGCAGCCGCCCCGCGTGCCGCTGGGTCTCGGCCGACTGGCCGCTGCCCAGCATGTCGAGGTTGCCCAGCACCTCTTTCATGCAAGCGTGCAGTGAGCGGGGCATGTCGGCCCGCAGGATCAGCAGTTCGGCCACACGTTCGGGCGTGATCACGTCGCGGTACACCTTGCGGTAGGTCTCGAAGCCCGACACGCTGAGCAGGATGGCGCTCCAGTGGTAGAAATCGTAGTCTTGGTCCTGCGCCGTGGCCGCGCCCATGAAGTCGCTTTGCACCGCGTGAAACTTCACATCCAGCAGCCGCGCCGTGTTGTCGGCCCGCTCCAAAAAGGTGCCCAGGCGCATGAAGTGCAGCGCCTCGTCCTGCAGCATGGTGCCCACCGTCACACCCCGCGAGAGGTGCGAGCGGAACTTCACCCATTCGAAGAATCGCGCCGGGTCCTGCTCCAGTGCACCGCTGGCGATCAGGCGGTTCACTTCGAGCCAGGTCTGGTTCTGGATCTCCCAGGCCTCGGTGTTGAGCGCACCGCGTACGGCCCGCGCGTTCTCCCGCGCGGCCTGCAGGCAGGCCAGAATGGACGAGGGGTTGGAAGGGTCCTTGACCATGAAGTCCAGCACCTTCGCCGGAGTCACTTCGCCATGCTGGGCGGTGTAGGCGGGCAGCAGCTCGCTGATGGACAGCAACCCTTGCCAGCCCTGCTTGGCGACCTCGGTCGATTGCGGCAGCAGCGCGCTCTGGTAATTCACATCCAGCATGCGCGCCGTATTTTCGGCGCGCTCGGTATAGCGTGCCATCCAGAAAAGATGGTCAGCGGTGCGGCTCAGCATGGTCGCGCCCTCCCTTGGCGTCGTGTGTGGCTCGGTACTGGCTGCTCAAGGGGTTTCAACAGCCCCATGGCAGACACCTAGCAAGTTCCAGGCCGCCACCCTTGCCGCTCTTTGATGCAGGCAAAAAACCAAGGAAAAAATGGCGCTAGCGCACGTCCTTACTGGTTGTTTTGCTATTTTTTTTGACGTTTTGTTTGGGAGCCGGTGCGGGCTGCGGAGCCGGAGCGGCGACTGGGGCGGGCCGCCGGGCGGCTTCGCGCACCACGTCATGCACAAACCGCAGCTTGGCCAACACCTCGCCTGCCAAGGCAAACGGATAGGCATCTGGCTGCCCCAAGCTGCGGGTGAGGCTGTTGAGCAGCAGTGTCAGCGGCACCAGGTGCTGCACCATCGACTGGAAATCAGGCGCCGGGCTGGCAAACGGGTCGATGGCGCTGCTGCGCTGCGCCCCATAAATGCCCGGGATCGTGACCTCGGTCGCGTAGCTGGCCGACGTCTCCAGCAGATCGATCATGTGCAGGTAATGGGCCCATGTTTCGGCCCAGTCTTCCCAGGGGTGAGCAGCGGCATAGGCGCTGACATGGTGGTCGACCCAGTCGCCCAGGTCGTTGCCCTTGGCGTAGTGAGCCTCCAGCGCGGCAGCGTAGTCCTGGCGCTCATCGCCAAACATCTGGCGAAAATCTTCCAGGCGGCCGCCGTCGCGCACCAGCTGGTCCCAATAAAAATGGCCGGACTCATGCCGCAGGTGGCCAATCAGCGTGCGGTAGGGCTCACCCAGCGCGATCCGGCGGCGTGCGCGCTCATCGTCATCGGCCTCGGCCACATTCAGCGTAATCGTTCCGCTGTGGTGGCCCGTCAACACCGGCGGACCACCGGGCACCTCGGCCAGAAATTCAAAAACGGGTCCGGTGCGCCCGGGGGCGGGCTCCAGGCCCAGGCGGGCCAGGCTGTAGAACAGGCGCCGCTTGGCGGCCTCGATCTGCATCCAGCGGCCCATGTTCGCGGGCTCCGACAGATCGGGCAACACCCGGGTCTGGCGGCACGATACACACAGTTCCGCATAGTCGTTGGCAGGCACGGCAAAGTTGCAGGCCTGGTGTTCGGTATGGTTGCGGCACATACGGTACAAGCGACCGCTGTAATCCGAGCCACCGCGCCCGCCCCGGCGGCGCCACAGGTCGGCGCCATCCTGCGGCGCAGGCGCCAGGGCCGCGATGGTCAACACATCGGGCAAAAATGCCAGCGCACTGCCACAGTGCAGGCACTGCACGCTGTCGAAAAAAACCAGATGACCGCAATGGTCGCAATTGAATACCCGCATGGTGTGGAGCTTATACCCGGTGGGGTGTGGCAAACGAGCAAGACCCAGGGGTATGCCTGCTGGCGCCCCATGAAAAAAGCAGGCTCCAGGAGGTACCCGGAGCCTGCTCAGCGGTCAGTGCCTATGCGCTACCGGCAGGAAGCCCGCAGCGCAATGTTCAGGCATCCGGTCAGGGACGAACCACGATGCTGTTGCGCACTTCACGCACATTCTTGGTGTTGCGTGCGATGGCTTCAGCCTGGTTCTTTTCAGCTTGCGACTTGGCAAAGCCCGAGAGCTGCACCGTGCCGTTGAGCGTTTCCACGCTGATCGACGTGGCGGAGACGGATTTGTCTTCAGCCATTTTTGCCTTGACGGCGGTGGTGATGCCGGCGTCATCTACATAGGCGCCAACGGTCTGTTGTTCACGGGCCACCGAGCAGCCCGTGGCCGTGATGATGGTGATGCCAGCGACAGCGGCAAAGGCGAGTGCACGTGCGTATTTCATGGTGTTGTCCTTGTTTGAAAATGGTTGGGAACGCGGGTGCTGGAAGATTGCAATCTGCCGGTCTGTTGCACCCTCCGCGACCGGCGGACTGTAGGGATAGAGACAGGCTTCAGTAGGCGTGCTTGCGGCGCGACATCCAGAGCACAAGGGTTGCGAGTACGGCACCCGATGCTGCGGCGATCACCATCGATTTGCCGGGTTGCTCCGCCACATACTTGGTGGTGGCGTCTGCTGCATGCTGCATCTGGCGACGGGCACGGGCACTGGTTTCTGCGCAATAGCCGATGCTGCGGGCTGCCAGATCCTGGGCACGCGCTGCCAAGTCGTCAATGACGGGGTCGGTCTGGCTGCGGAGGGCACGTACGCCTTCTTCGGCTTTTTCCAGCGAGGTGTTGGCGGCCGTGCGGGTGGACTGCACGGCGTCTTGGGCGCTTTGCAGCACATCATCTGCGAGATGGCGTGCGCCGTTGGCAACTTTGTCGGTAGCGGTCTGGATACTCATGCGGAAACTCCTTGAAGGGGTGGATGCGGAATGCTTGGTTTCACGGCCGGGGCGTCAGCCCTTTTTGAGCAGACCCAGTACGAAGGTCACAACCGCCATGATGACGAACACGAAGAACAGAATCTTGGCGATGCCCACGGCACCGGCAGCAATACCGCCAAAGCCGAACAGGGCTGCGATCAGCGCGATCACCAGAAAAACAACTGCGTAGTGCAACATTTCTTTCTCCTTCTCCTCTTGAGGGGGCCGGTTGCCGGCGGGTGGGTTGGCACATGAATTTCAGCGCCTGGAATCCACTGTAAGGAGCATGGAGAGTCAAAGATGCCGGTGCCCGGCGCGCAAGCCTGTCGGCGGTGCAGCGGGCCGCCTGTAGGACGGCGCGCTGCGGCTCGCTATCCCTGGCCCAAGGCCGCTAGGTCATGCGGCCAGAGAGGGCGGCTGCGACGACGCCTCGGCGCCATGGCGCTGCAGCGGGAGCACGGCAGAGACCAGGGTGCCGTTGCCCGGGCGCGAGGTGATGGACAGCCTGCCGCCCGCAGACTCCACGCGGTGGCGCATTCCCGACAGCCCGTGCGAGGTAGGACGCACCGTGGCGGGATCGAACCCCTCGCCATCGTCGCGCACCTGAACTGCCACATGCGTGGGGTAACCGTGTACCGACACCAGCACCTTGTTGGCTTTGGCGTATTTGCCGATGTTGGTCAACGCCTCCTGCACCATGCGGTACACCGTGAGTTGCGAGGCATCAGGCAACTGCACGGATTCCAGGCTCGTTTCCACTTCGATACCTGCGCGTTCGGCATATTCGCGGGTGAGGATCTCGATCGCGGCCGTCAGTCCGAGGTTGGAGAGCGATGAGGGCCGCAGGTCTTCAATGATGCGGCGCTTGAGCGCAATACCGCTGTTGAGCGTTTCGGTCAGGTGCTTGAGCCGCTCTGCCACCTCGGGGGCGTTGGCGTCGATCCTGGACTTGAGCCGCGCAACATCCAGCTTGGCCGCAGTGAGCAGTGCACCCAGCTCATCGTGCAGCTCGCGCGCAAGGTGCCCACGCTCATCTTCACGTACTTGCTGCAGATGGTTTGCCAGCTCGGAAAGAGTTGCGGTACGGGCCTTTACAAGGCCTTCCAGGCGGTCCCGTTCGCGCTCCAGCAGGGCCTGTTCGCGCTGGTTGACGACCTGCAGCGCCTGCGCCTGGCGCAGATACATGTAGAACGCCAGCAAGCCAATGACCGTCACCGTGGCAATGCCAATGCGCGACAGCATGAGCGACTGCTCGATCTGGTCCTGGCCTTGTTTCACGTGCATGTCGCTGCGGGCAATCAACTCCAGCGCGTGCTTGCGGATGGCCTCCATGTGCTCCTTGCCCACGTCGGTATGCAGGATGAACTTCCAGGCATCTTCATTGCTCTGCCGGCGCAAACGCAGGCTCAGTTCCATCTCCGCGAGCTTGCGGGATATCTGCCGCGACAGCAGCGCAAATTCCTGCATGTCTTCGGGGGCATCCATGAACAGCCCGCGCAAGCCGTCCAGGTTGGTCTGCACGGTAGCCACCGCCTTGTCGTAAGGCTCCAGATAAGTCTCGTTGCCGGTGAGCAGATAGCCACGCTGCCCGGTTTCTGCGTCCAGCATGCTCTGCAGCAACAGGTTGACGGCCTTGCGCGTGTTCTGACCGTGGGTCATCTGCTCCACCGCATCTTGTGAGCGCATGTGACCCGTTTCGTTGATACCCACCAGCACCATCGCCGCCAGCAACGCCATGGGCAGGCTCAAGGCCATCTTGCGGACCTTGGGCAGCCAGATGCGGGTGTTTTCTTTAAGACTCATACGCGGTATTCTGGATAATGTGTGAAGACCGGGCACCACCCTGCCAACAGGGATGACGTGCCGGAGAAGCTTTCCAACCAACAAACATCAGGAGCGGCATCACCGCCCTGCGAAAGAAAGATCGATGATCAAGATTGGCATTGTGGATGACCACGCGATAGTTCGTTCCGGGCTGCGGCAGTTCCTGTCCGAGCATGTGGATCTGCGGGTGGAGGGTGAGGCCTCCAACGGCCGTGAAGCCATCGACCTGGTACGCAACAAGGAAATTGATGTCCTGCTCATGGACCTGTCGATGCCCGGACAGAGCGGGCTGGATGCGCTGGCCATGCTGCGGGCCAAGGCCCCGGACATGGGCATCCTGATTCTGAGCGGCTACCCCGAAGAGCACTATGCGATCAACCTGATCCGCCAGGGCGCCAGCGGCTACCTGAACAAGGAGTGCGAACCCTCTGAAATCGTGGAGGCGATCCGCACCATTGCGCTGGGCCGCCGCTACCTGACGCCTGCCGTGGCCGAACTGCTGGCCCAGCAACTCAATCGCAAGGACGACGCACCGCCCCACGAGCAGTTGTCGGAACGCGAGTTCCAGGTGTTCCTCAAGCTGGCCAAGGGAGAGACGGCAGGCGATATCGCCAAGGCCTTGTCGCTCAGCGTCAAGACGGTGAGCACCTACCGCACGCGACTGATGGAAAAGATGAGCCTGTCGTCCAACAGCGATCTGACCTACTACGCGCTCAAGAACCGCTTGATTGACTGACATGGAGCAGTGGCCTCAGTCCGGGGTCATTGGGCCTGACTCGGCCCGCTGGCGAGAAGAGTAGAAAATAAAAAGCCCCGCCGCGCGCGCCCGCGCTGCAGGGCGCAGCATCACAGCGAATGGCCAGGCGACGACAGGGACTGGCCAGCTTCCATTCCCGCAGGACTGCTGCTGTGCTGGATGCAGTAGTCCACCAGCGCATCAATTTCGTTGGATTTGTCGAAGACCGCATCCACCCCCAGCTGTGCGCAGCGCATGCGCACATCGGGTGTCGCGTAGTTGCTCAGCACCACCATCTTCTGGCCAGGGCGGCGCGAGCGGCATGCCGCCAGGACCCCCAGCCCACTGCCTTGGCGCAGAAAAAGATCCACTATTGCCAGATCCCACTGCTCACCATGGGTGGCGAGCCAGTTCTTGCCCTCGTCCTCGGTCTCAGCGACTCCTACCGCCTCTACGGACGCCAACTCTTCGAGCGTCCCGATCAGGTTCTCTCGAATGGTGGCGTTGTCTTCAACGATATAGGTGCGGAGTTTCACAGAAGGGTCCCGTTTCACTACCAACGCACATTTACGCTGGTCGAGCCTCAAATTTAGTGGCTCAGCTGAGCGGATTCTGCCAGCCGCCGCACGCGGACGCTGTAGGAGTAATCCTACCGAGCAACACACACCGTGCAGTGCGGCGCACGCGCCACGTTCATCGTGCTCCACTCCATGGACCGTCCATCCAGCATCAACAGACGCCCAGCCAGTGACGTCCCGATGCCTGCAAGCAGCTTGAGCGCCTCGGCCGCCTGCAGGGCACCCACCACGCCCACCAGCGGGGCAAACACGCCCATGGTGGAGCAACGCACCTCTTCAAAATCCGCCTCAGGCGGAAAAATACAGGCGTAACAGGGCGACGCAGCCTGGCGCGGGTCCACCACCGTGATCTGGGCATCAAAGCGGATGACGGCCCCCGCAACAAGGGGCTTGCGATGGCGCACACAGGCCGCATTGACGGCGTGGCGTGTTGCGTAGTTGTCGCTGCAATCGAGCACCACGCAGGCGTCTTGCACCAGGGTATCGAGCACAGCGGCATCTGCGCGCGCCTGGAGCACGGTCACCTGCACTTCGGGGTTGATGGCTGCCATGGCGCTGGCTGCAGACGCCACCTTGGGCTGGCCGACGCGCGCGGTGGTGTGTGCAATTTGGCGTTGCAGGTTGGTCAGGTCCACCACATCGTCGTCCACCAGGGTGATGTGCCCCACACCGGCAGATGCCAGGTACAGCGCGGCAGGCGAGCCCAGGCCACCCGCACCGATGATGAGGGCATGGGACGCCAGCACCTGCTCCTGCCCCTCGATGCCCATCTCATCGAGCAGGATGTGGCGGGAGTACCGCAGGAGCTGGTCATCGGTCATGGCGAGAGTCTCAAGAAAAGAAGAGCAAGAAGGACAAGAAAAAAGGCCGGACTTCGCTGGAAATCCGGCCTTCAGCACAGGGAGCGAAAGCTCAATTTTCTTTCTTTTCGTCCTTGCGTTCCGTCAGTGTCTTGCTGACCAGCACGGGGCGGCCTTTGAGCTGGTTGAGCGCCTGCACGAGCTGGAAGTCCTTGTCCGAACCGAACTCTGGAGCCTTGCGTTCTGCTGCAGGCTTTTTGGCTTCTTCTTCCATGCGCTTGAGGGCGCTTTCGCGGGCCTTTTCACGGGCCTCATCCTTCTTTTCCTCGCCTTGGCCGCTGCCCAGGTGCTTGTCCAGATCGGCCTCGCGCATGCGCAAAGCAGCGAAGATGTTACCTTCTTCCGATTCGTCGATCATCACGTCGGGCACGATGCCCTTGGCCTGGATCGACTTGCCGCTCGGGGTGTAATAGCGCGCGGTGGTCAGCTTGATGCCGGTATCAGGCCCCAGCGGACGCACGGTCTGCACCGAGCCCTTGCCAAAGGTCTGGCTGCCCATGATGGTGGCGCGCTTGTGGTCCTGCAGAGCGCCCGCCACGATCTCGCTGGCCGACGCAGAGCCTTCATTCACCAGCACCACGAGTGGCACGGACTTGAGGGCTGCGGGCAGGCGGCGCAACGGGTCACCCCCGCCACGGCGCTGGTAGAAGTCGGGCGAGGCCTTGTAAGTGGCCTTGCTGTCCGCGAGCTGCCCGTTGGTCGTGACCACCGTGACGTTTTCTGGCAGGAACGCGGCCGACACGGCCACAGCCGCATCCAGCAGGCCGCCGGGATCGTTGCGCAGGTCGAGCACCAGGCCCTTGAGGTTGGGTTCCTGCTTGTAGACCTCTTCCACCTTGCGCACAAAGTCATCGACCGTGCGCTCCTGGAACTGCGACAGGCGGATCCAGGCGTAGCCGGGCTCCACCACCTTGCCCTTGACGGACTGGGTCTTGATCTCTTCGCGCGTGATGGTGACCGGGAAGGTGCGGCTCTCGTCCTTGCGGAAGATGGTGAGCGTGACCTTGGTGTTGGGCTCGCCACGCATGCGCTTGACGGCATCGTTCAAGGACAGGCCCTTGACCGCCGTTTCGTCGATCTTGGTGATCAGGTCATTGGTCTTGAGGCCAGCGCGGAAGGCGGGAGACCCTTCGATGGGCGACACCACCTTGATCAAGCCGTCTTCCTGGGTGATTTCGATACCAACCCCCACAAAACGGCCGGAAGTGCCTTCGCGAAATTCCTTGAAGGACTTCTTGTCGAAATACTGGGAGTGCGGGTCCAGGCTGGCGACCATGCCGGAGATGGCGTCGGTGATGAGCTTCTTGTCATCCACCGGTTCGACGTAATCGGTCTTAACCAGGCCGAACACCGCCGACAGCTGCTGGATTTCTTCCAGCGGCAGCGGAGTCATCGCACCACGCGCGACCGTCTGCAACGAAACCGTCGTCAGAGCCCCAGCCACGACACCAACCGATACCCATCCCGCAATTTTGAGTTTGTGGCCCATACAACACCTTTACCGCTTCAAAACCAATATACACCTTGGAAGGACCAAACCCGCTGCAGTTCCGCGCAGGCACTCACTTTAGACAGGGTATCGGCGGGTTTTCCCCGTCTTTACCCAGGCTTTACGCCTTGCCTTGCGATGCCACTGCCGCAGCTGCCTTGGCAGCCGCTTCTGCATCGCCCAGATAGTAGTGGCGGATGGGCTTGAGGTCGGCGTCCAGCTCATATACCAACGGGATTCCGTTGGGAATGTTCAGGCCCACGATGTCCGACTCGGAGATGTTGTCCAGGTACTTCACCAGGGCGCGGATGGAATTGCCGTGCGCGGCGACCACCACGCGCTTGCCTGAGCGGATGGCCGGTGCCATGGCATCGTTCCAGAACGGCAGCACGCGGGCCACGGTGTCCTTCAGGCATTCCGTGAGCGGCACGCTGCCTTCGGCCAGAGCGGCGTAACGGCGGTCGCTGCGCTCGCTGCGGGGGTCCGTGGCTTCCAGCGCTGGGGGCGGGGTGTCATAGCTGCGGCGCCACACCAGCACCTGCTCGTCGCCGTACTGTTTGGCCATGTCGGCCTTGTTCAGGCCCTGCAGGGCACCGTAGTGGCGCTCATTCAGGCGCCAGTCCTTGACCACGGGCAGCCAGGTGCAATCCATTTCGTCCAGCGTGTACCACAGGGTGTGGATGGCGCGCTTGAGCACGCTGGTGAACGCCAGGTCGAACTCGTAGCCCTCGGCCTTGAGCAGCTTGCCGGCCGACATGGCCTGGGAAACACCGGTGGGCGTGAGGTCCACATCGGTCCAGCCGGTAAAGCGGTTTTCAAGGTTCCAGGTGGATTCGCCGTGGCGGATCAGAACGAGCTTGTACATGGTTTCCCCAGGAAAGGCAGGTCAAAAAAATGCGGGCCAAAACCCAGCATTCTAGAATTACGCTGTTCGCCAACCCAAGGAAGCTTCGTGAAATTCATTATTGATAACTGGTATCTGTTCCTCGTTGCACTGGCTTCGGGCAGCATGTTGCTGTGGCCGGTCCTCAAGAACGCCAGTGGCGGCTCGCTGACGCCAGCGCGCGCCGTGCAGCTCATCAACCGCGAAAAAGCGGTGGTCATCGACGTCTGCGAAACCGAGGAATTCGCCGCCGGCCACGTGAACGGAGCCAAGAACGTGCCCCTGGGCCAGCTCGAAGAGCGGCTGCCCACCGTGGTCAAGAACAAGGCCCTGCCCGTGGTGCTGGTGTGCGCCAGTGGCGCCCGCTCCAACCGTGCCGTCGCCATTGCCAAAAAGCTGGGCTACGACAACGCCCAGTCGCTCGCTGGTGGCCTGAAGGCCTGGCGCGAAGCCAGCCTGCCTGTGGAAAAAGCCTGATCCGCCCCCAGTTATTGGGTCCGCGATAGTCTTGCCACTGATTTTTAGCCCCACAGGAAGAAAGAGGAAGGTCCGCCATGCAACCCGTGAAGATGTACACCACCGCCGTCTGCCCCTATTGCATCCGGGCCAAGCAGATCCTCAAGTCCAAGGGTGTGGAGCAGATCGAGGAGATCCGCATCGACACCGACCCCGCCGCGCGCAGCCACATGATGGAGATCACCGGCCGCCGCACGGTGCCGCAGATCTACATCGGTGACACCCATGTGGGCGGCCACGACGATCTGGTGGCGCTGGACAGCCGTGGCGAGCTCATGCCCTTGTTGGGCGCCTGACCCCCTCCCCGGGCGCTGCATAATGCAGCCCCATGTGCCCGCTGCGGGAGCTGCTCCCCGGCGGGTTTTGTTTTGCTAGCAATTTTGTAAGCTCAAAGAGACTTCACCATGGCCGATCAAGAAAACCCCGTGTTCCAGATCCAGCGCGTCTACCTCAAGGACCTGTCGCTGGAACAACCCAATTCCCCCGGCATCCTGCTCGAACAAGAGCAACCCAGCGTGGACATCCAGCTGGGTGTGGAAGCCACTCCCGTGGCCGAAGGCATCTTTGAAGTGGCCGTGACGGCTACCGTGCAGACCAAGATCAAGGACAAGACCGTGTTCCTGGTCGAAGCCAAGCAGGCCGGCATCTTCGAAATCCGCAACGTGCCCGAAGACCAGATGGGCCCCATCATGGGCATCGCCTGCCCGCAGATCGTGTACCCCTACCTGCGCGGCAACGTGGCCGACGTGATCAACCGCGCTGGCTTCCCGCCCGTCCACCTGGCCGAAATCAACTTCCAGGCCATGTACGAGCAGCAGCAAGCGCAGGCCGCCGGCCAAGCCTCGCCCATCATCACGCAGTAATCATCAGCGTTTAGAGGCTTTTTTGCCTCTACCGCCCGATAGATAAGCGCAAGCAGCTATGAAAATCATAGTATTTGGCGCTGGTGCCTGGGGCTCTGCGGTCGCCATGAGCGCAGCCCAGCACCCTGCCGGGCACGCGGTCACCCTGTGGGCCCGCGATGCAGCCCAGGCGCAAAGCATGCGCGCCCAGGCACAAAACGCCCGCTACCTGCCGGGCATTGCCCTCCCCCCGTGCCTCTCAGTGGTCGATGGCGACTTCCGCGCACTGTTGCCCGGTGCCGACCTGGTCATCGTGGCCACGCCCATGGCCGCCCTGCGCGGCATGCTGCTGGCGCTGCGCGGGTGCACGGCACCTGTGGCCTGGCTGTGCAAGGGCTTCGAGGCGGTGCCTGCCGGTGCCAATTCAGCATCTTTTGGGCTGCTGGCGCACGAAGTACAAGCCCAAGTAGCTCCTGATTTAATAGCAGGCGCATTCAGCGGCCCGAGCTTTGCGCAGGAAGTCGCCCTGGGGCAGCCCACAGCCCTGGTGGCCGCCAGCGCCCATGCGGCCGTGCGCGATGCGCTGGTCAAAGCCTTTCACAGCCCGAGCGTGCGCGTGTATGCCAACGAAGACATCGTGGGCGTGGAAGTGGGCGGCGCGGTGAAAAACGTGCTGGCCATTGCCACCGGCCTGTGCGACGGGTTGGCGCTGGGTCTCAACGCCCGCGCCGCACTCATCACGCGCGGCCTGGCTGAGATGACGCGGCTGGGCCTGGCGCTGGGCGCGCGGCCCGACACGTTCATGGGCCTGTCCGGCCTGGGCGACCTGGTGCTGACCGCCACCGGCGACCTGTCGCGCAACCGGCGCGTGGGCATGCTGCTGGCACAGGGCCAGACCCTGGCGCAGGCGGTGGAATCCCTGGGCCATGTGGCGGAAGGCGTCTACAGCGCCCGCACCGTGGTGCAGCGCGCGCAGACACTGGGTGTGGACATGCCCATCGCCGAGGCCGCCGTGGCCTTGCTTGACGGCCGCCTGCAACCTGCCGAGGCCGTGGCGCAGCTCATGGGGCGCGGCCCCCGGGGCGAGCTCTGACGGTAGAGGCCCCGCGCAAGACCTGACGGCTACCTCACCGACAGGCGCCGCAGCAGACCCTCTTCATCGTCGGGGTGGAAGAAATAGGGGTAGAAGCTGCGCTCCACGCTGGCCAGCTTGGGCTGGCCGCCAAATTGGTCGATGAGGCGGCGCCCCTTGTCGGCGCCGATGTGCAGCAGCACGGCGGGCGCACCCACACGCTCGCACATGCGTTCGGGGCCGATCTGGTCAAAACACAGCATGCGCCGGTAGAACGGGGCGTGGCGCGGGTTCACCTCGATGACGATGTCGGTGGCGCGCCGGGCGCGGAAGGCCACGATCCACGCAATGTGGAAGATGGCACCCAGCACATGCTTGGAACGCACCCCGGGGTCCATTGCAAGCTTGCCCATCTCGCAGATGCGCGCGCCGCGCTGGCGCAGTTCGGCGATGAACTCGGGATACTGCTCCTCGGCCGCCAGGTGCCCGTCATCCATGCGGACCGAAATCGCCCCCTGCGACTGCCCATCAATCTGCACCACCAGGCTGCTCAAGTCGCAGTCGTGCGACAAGGTGGCCTGCATGCTGTAGCCCTTGCGGGCGTACATGCGGGCCAGCAGCCCCTGGCCCTTGCGGGACAGACGGATCTTGCAGGTCTTGGTTTCGGCACAGCCCAGACGGCTCAGGTACTCGCCGGGGTAGGCCAGCTCGACAATGGTCTGTTCTTCGGCGTCCATGGCGGCTCCAGGGGTGGGCAAAGTGGCCTCTACCCGCCCGCGCGCCGTGCGTGGCGCGAGGCAGCCGGGGCCTCGTCGCTCTGTTGAAAATAGGGCGAAAGGCCAGCTTAGCGGCTTCTCTCATTCTCTGGAGCCCGGGTTGGCATGGCAAGCGGACGAACGGACGCACGACCTTGGCGAAAGGCATGCCCAGCAAAAAAGCCGCAGGGCACCATGGATAGGCGCCCTGCGGCTTTTTTGACAATCCCCTTGCGGGGCAGGATCAGAACACGCCGAACAGCATGAGCAACAGAACAACGGACAGTGGGACGCCGAGCAGCCAGGCAATGATGGGCATAGTGATCTCCTGAAAAGGGTTGAAGGGGATAAGTGATTTCACTGTATGGCCCTCCTTTTCCCGCCCGTGTGCGCCAGCACGGCGCGTGGCCGTAGGCGCGCGCCTACCGGCTGTGGGAGCGGCACCCGCCCCACAGCACGATCAAAACCCTAGTTCCAGCGCCAGCAGTTCGTCCACCGTCTGACGGCGGCGGATCAGGCGCGCCTTGCCACCGTCAACGAGCACCTCGGCAATCAGTGGACGCGTGTTGTAGTTGGAGGACATCGATGCGCCATAGGCCCCGGTGTCGTGGATCACCAGCAGATCGCCCACCTGGGCGGCGGGCAGGTCCCGTGGCAGCACCACGCCGCCGTCGCCCTGGGTGAACACGTCGCCCGATTCGCACAACGGGCCTGCCACCACCGTGGGTTGCTCTGCCGCCGTGGAGCCATCGCGGCGCAGCACGCTCATGGCGTGGTAGCTGCCGTACATCGATGGGCGCATGAGTTCGTTGAAGCCGGTATCGACCAGCACGAAGTGGTTGTTGCCCGCGTTCTTGGTGGCGCGCACCTGGCCCAGCAGCACGCCGGATTCAGCCACCAGATAGCGGCCGGGCTCAATCTCCAGCCCGAGCTTGTGGCCCACGATGGCTTCGGCCTGCTGGCGCGCGGCGTCCCACAGGCCGTGGTAATGCTGCGTATCGACCACCGGGTCGCCACTGCGGTAGGGGATGGACAGGCCGCCACCGGCCGAGATGGCGTGCAGGTCATGCCCGGCCGCATGCGCCGTGCGCACCAGGTTGACCATCGCACCACACACCTCCTGCAAGTGGCTGTAGTCCACGCCCGAGCCGATGTGCATGTGCAGGCCCACCAGCTTCAGACCGTGCTGCTGGATCGCCGCCAGCGCCGCAGGCAGGTCGGTGTGCCAGATGCCGTGCTTGCTGTGCTCGCCACCCGTGTTGGTCTTGTTGCTGTGGCCATGGCCAAAGCCGGGGTTGATGCGCAGCCACACCGCATGGCCCGGCGAACGCGCGCCCAGCTGGTGCAGCATGTCGATCGAGCCAGCGTTGACGGGCACGCCGTGTTCCACCACGCAGTCGAGCGTGGCGGCGTCGAACAGGTCGGCGGTAAAGACGATCTCCGACGGCTCTCCGCCGGCCGTGTAGCCGGCCGCCAGCGCACGCAGGATCTCGCCGCGCGAGACCGCATCCACCTTCACGCCCTGCTCGCGCATGAGCTTCAGGATGTGGATGTTGGAGCAGGCCTTCTGCGCGAACCGGATGGTCTCGAAATTGGACACCTGCGCAATGCGCTGGCGGATGGTGGCCGCGTCATACACCCACAAGGGGGTGCCGAACTGGTCGGCCAGGGACCACAGCTGGGCGGGCGAGAAGGGGTTGGACATGGGGACTCCGAAGGCACAAAGACTGATAGGACTTACGCAAATCGGGATGCAACAACCGCCTCGCCCTGGGGTGAACCGCTTGCCTGAACCCTGTTTTGCGTAAGTCATGACTGAATGGAAGCGCGGATGATGCCCTTTCCAAGGTATTTGGTCGAATTCTTTGATTTACACCCTCTATTCAATATAGATATGCTTTGCCCATGACCGACCCCGCACTGGCCCACCGCATCACCCACCGGCACATCGAGGTGTTCCGCGCCGTGATGACCGCTGGCAGCGCCACCGGCGCCGCCGACCTGCTGCACAGCTCGCAGCCCACGGTGAGCCGCGAGCTGGCCCGGCTTGAATCGTTATTGGGCTATGCGCTGTTCGAGCGCATACAGGGCCGCCTGCGCGCCAACGCGCGGGCGCTGGCGCTGTGGGACGAGGTACAGCGCTCGTGGCAGGGGCTGGAGCGCGTGGTGGACCGCGCCGTGGCGCTGGGCCGGCCCGACGCCGTGCAACTGGCAGTACTGTGCCTGCCCGCGCTGGCGCACGCGCTGCTGCCCGGCGCGGCGGCGCGGCTGATGCAGGGGCAGCCCCACGCGCGCCTGTCGGTCACGCCGCAGGATTCGCCGCTGCTCGAAGAATGGATGAGTGCCCAGCGTTTTGACCTGGGCCTGTGCGAGCAAACCGCCGCCCCGCCCGGCACCCGCGCCGAGGTGCTGCTCACCCTGGACGAAGTGGCCGTGCTGCCCGCAAGCCACGCCCTGGCCCGCCAACCCGTGCTGCAGCTGGCGGACTTTGCCGACCAGCCCTTTGTGAGCCTGTCGGCCGACGACCCCTATCGCCGCATCATTGACGCGCGCTTTGCCGAAGCCGCCGTGCCACGCACGCTGCGCATGGAAACCCACAGCGCGGCCGCCGTGTGCGCGATGGTGGAGCACGGCCTGGGGCTGGCCATCGTCAACCCGCTGACGGCCCTGACCGCCGCAGCCAATGGTCGGCTGGTGGTGCGGCGGCTCGCGTTGTCGATCCCGTTCAGCGTGGCGACCGTACTGCCGCTGTACCGCCCACCGCTGCCCGAGGTGGCGCCCATGCTGGAGGCCCTGCGGGCAGAGGCGGCGGAGGTGGCGCGCCGCTTGGAGGCCGTGGCGTGACCACTGCCGCCACAGAGAGTTTGCTACTATTTATATAGCTTTTCACGCTTACCAGATAAGCGCCAGAGGCTGTTTTTTCCAAAAATCAGGGCGGCGTGAGCGTGCGCACCTTCTCGGCCAGCCGCTGCTCCACCGAGGGCGACACAAACTTGGTCACCTCGCCGCCCAGCACGGCAATCTCGCGCACAAAGGTGCTGCTGATGAACTGGTACTTGTCGCTGGGGGTGAGGAACACGGTTTCCACCTGCGGCATCAGGCTGCGGTTCATGCCCGCCAGCTGGAACTCGTAGTCAAAGTCGGTCACGGCGCGCAGGCCACGCACCATGGCCTTGCCGCCACGCTCCACGACAAAATCGCGCAGCAGGCCCGAGAAGGCTTCGACCTGCACTTGCGGGTAGTTCTTGACCGCCTCGCGGACCATGTCGATGCGTTCTTCCAGGGTGAACAGCGTCTTCTTGTGGTGGCCCGCAGCCACGGCCACGATCACGCGTTCGAACAACTGGGTGGCCCTGCGCACAACGTCTTCATGGCCCAGCGTGATGGGGTCAAAGGTTCCGGGGTACACGGCGAGCACGTTCTGGGCCATGGCTGGTTGTCTCCTGTCTGGCGGAAGGGTCGTTGGCCCGGCCCCCGAAAGGCGTTCACGCTCTTTCCGGGGCGCCAGGCCGCGTGCGCGCATTATGCGTGCAGTGCAACATGAATCCCTGTTCAGTGAAGTCAGTGCGAATGCCCATGGTGCGCATCGGGCACGTGGGGATGGGTGTGCTCTACTGGAGCGTGATGGTGCCAATGGCTGTGCGAGCCAGAGGGCATCACGTCATGGGTGTGCGTGTGGTGACCGTCGTCATGGGTGTGTGCATGCTCGTGCTCCAGGGCCTCATGCACATGCGCATGTTCGTGCCGCTCC
Organism: Acidovorax facilis; assembly: GCF_023913775.1. Lineage (GTDB taxonomy): Bacteria > Pseudomonadota > Gammaproteobacteria > Burkholderiales > Burkholderiaceae_C > Acidovorax > Acidovorax facilis. Next base: position 10,419 of record NZ_JAMXAX010000055.1, on the reverse strand, counting down.
GCTAGATGCAGCACCACACCACAGACCATCAACAGACCGCCCACCCCCATCAACCACGATCCAGAGCGGTCGCCGAGCGCGAAAGCACCCAAGGCACCAATGAACGGAGCGAAAGCGAAGACAGAACCTGTGCGAGCCGCCCCGAACGCCCGTTGCGCAAGCAGGTAAAAGCGCAAGCTCAGGCCGTAGCCCGTGGCACCCACGGCCAACAAGGCCAGCGCCGGACCCAGACCCGGCACCGGCTCGTTCCATAGCCATCCCATCAGCACTGTCGCGAGCGTGCCCAGCACCGCCTTGACCAGGACCACCTGGCCAGGATCGCGGTCCGCAACCCCCTTCGACAGGGTGTTGTCGACACCCCATGCCACGGTGGCCACGGTCACGGCCAACAGCCCGAGCAGTTGAACCTGGCCGACCAGACCTTGTTCCAGCACCAGCACGACGCCGCCTACCAGCAAGAGCGCCACGGCAACGATGACGCGCCTGTCCAGCGTTTCACCGTACCAGCGCCATGCCAGCAGGGCCGTGAACACAGCCTCCAGCGTCAGCATCAGTGACGCGCTGGACCCGCTGGTGCGCTGCAGGCCCCACGCCAGCGCTACCGGCCCCACCGCAGCGCCCATGCTGGCCATGGCCACCAGGCGCGGCAGGTCTCCACGGCGCAGCTGGGCCTCGCGCGTGGCAGGTTGGCGCATCACCGCAGCCACCAGTGCAGCGCCACCATAGAGCAGCGCTGCCGTGGTGAACGGCCCCACGCCAGCACCAAAGCCCTGCACCAGTGGCGTGCTCAGGCCGAACAGGGCAGCAGCCAGCAACGCAAGCAATCCGCCCCGCTGCGCAGGGGACGCCAGACCGCGCCACATGGCTTATTGGCCCGTGAAATTTGCGGCAATGAAATTTCCCGGCAGGCTGTAGAACATGTACAGCGTCTGTTTGCTGGGGTCCACCACCGCCGGGTTCTTGAAGGTCAACTTCCACTCCTTGCCCTTTTTTCCCTCGACGGCTTCCACACTCTCGGGCTTGACCGCAGACCACGAGGCGTCCAGCTTGCCCGCCGTGACCAGCGCCTGTTTGCGCTGGTCGGCGCAACCCCTCACCACGGACTCGGCCGCAGCCTTGGCCCCGTGGAAGTGGCAACTGCTGCCCTTGTCAGCGTAGGCGGCAGGCGCCCAGGCAGCAGCAGACAAGACGATGGTGGCGATGAGAGACTTTTTCATGATGAGGTCCTTGAAGACTTGGAGGTAAAAACTAAACGGGAAAAAAGAAAAAGGCGCAGATTCACCGAAGGGTGTTTCGGCTGTCATCCTGGGTGTTTTCGATATTCATGTCCTCATGGACATGGCGGTGTTCTTGGGTGGGAAAGCGAAAACTGTCCGGCGCCGTGTCGTGTTGGTAGCCGTGCAGCTGCGTGAACAGCAGATAGACACCGGCATAGATCAGCGCCAGATTGGCAGCATGGCTAAAGCGCTTGAAGGAGGGCCTATGCCGCCAGGCGGCCAGCAGTGCCACCATCACAGCCAGCGCCGCGACCTGGCCCAGTTCCACCCCCACATTGAAGCTCAGGATGCGCCCCAGCATTGCGGTCGGATCGTCACCCAGCGGCAACTGCTGCAACCGGGTGGACAGGCCAAAGCCATGCATCAATCCGAAAATGAACACAGCGCCCAAAAGGTTCGGCGACTGCATGTCAAACACCCGCTGAAATCCGCCGTTGTTGTCAAAACCCTTGTAGATCACGCTTGCAGCAATGATGGCATCGACCAGGTAGTAGTTCCAGGTGATCTGGAAGTACGTGGCAAACACCAGTGTGATGCAGTGGCCCACGGTGAAGACCGTCACGAACTTGGCCACCTCCTTGAACGTGGTCAGGAAAAATACCACCCCCAACAGAAACAGCAGGTGGTCGTAGCCCGTCAGCATGTGGCTGGCGCCCAGGCCGACGTACTGCAGGTAGCCGCCATCGAGCATGCGCTGGCGGTCCTCCTCGGAAATACCGTGCGCAAAGCCCAGCAGCGGGACAAAACCCAGCAGCAATGCCACCAGGCGATGGGAAATCATTCGGGTCATGGTTCAAGAGCCCTGTGTGCGGGTGAAGACAAGCTTGCGTGGTGCGACGCAGTGGCAGACCAGCTCCTTCGGAACTGCATCCAGAGCGCCGCTACGCCGCCTCTGGCGTAGCCAGCAAGCAGGAAAGAAAAAGCAAGGAAACAAAAAGGCAGGGATCGCTGGAGGAACACCAGCACAGCGACGGTCCTCGGCAACCGCCGCGCAGGCCCGTCAGGCCCAAAAAGTGCTGCGCTGCGGAGGACGCAAGGGGCTGTCTAAAAAGACCGATGCGTGCCCCGGAACCGCGTGGGGCACCAACACTGAGGGGACGGGATCGCTGGCAACAAGAGCCATTGCCGGCAGCAAACCAGGCAATTGCACCGCCTGGTGCGCATGCTGATGGGGCGGCTCGCTGCCATCAGCTTCCAGGTGCAGGGTCTGGTCGGCATGGTGGTGGTGCCCCACCTCCTGCGCATGCACCACCATGTGAGCGATGACCTCCTTCTGGTGGTCAACGTGTACAGGCGACAGCCACGCCAGCGCCTGCCAGACCATGGCAATCAGCAGGAAAAGGGCTCGGCGCTTGCTGGTCACGGAAAGATTGTATGGGGCACCTGCCCCGCGCCGTGTAGCCCCTGGCTGCCTCGGGAGTGGACCGCTCGCACGCCCCCTTTGCGAAGGGCCGTCACACCACCGCAATCCCCTGCAGTGCCACGTTGCCCGGTGCCAGCAGCATCAGCCGGGCCACCAGCGCCACCAGATCCTGCTGGCGCTGGGTGCGCGTCTTGGCCAGCAGCGCGCTCATCTGCGTGCGCACGGTCGAGATGCGCGAGCCGCGTGCGTCCGCAAAATCCTGCGGGGTCTGGCCGCGCATCAGCGCCAGCAGCAGGTCGGCCTCGGACGGGCTCAGGCGGTAGGCCTGGCGGGCCAGGGCGACGGCGGCCTCGCTGCACAGGCTGCGCTCCAGCACCACCCAGGCGACGCCCGGCGCGCGGTGGCACAGGCCCAGCGCAGCCAGATCGCTCAGGGGCAGCGTCACCAGCAGCAGCCCACCCGCTGTGCCGGGCAGCTCCACACAGCCGCTGCGGCCCTGCAGCGATTGCTGGAACAGCGCCCGCAGTGCGGCATCGGCCGTGCTGGCCAGCACCGGGCTGCGCAGCAGCGTGCGCAGGGCGACGCTTTCGGGCCGGGCGCTCAGCAGCCGGGCGAGTGCATTGGCGTGCAGCAGGCGGCCGGCGGCGTCAAAGAACAGCAGGCCCATGGGCATCTGCTCCATCAGCGACTCCAGGCCCTGGGTACGCGCACGCAGCGCCACCATCTCGCGGTGCAGAAAGGCCGCGCGCTGCACGCCGCCAAACTCTGCGCGAAAACGCGCGACCTCCTCCGGTGTGAAGCCCTCGTCGTCCCCCTGGCGGTACACCGACATGAACAAATTGCCCACCGGGTGCGACGCGCCCTGGCTGCCGCCAAACATGCGGGTGCCGATGCCGTACTCGCGCAGGAAGTCGCTGTAGATCTCGCTGCGGCGAAAGCCGCGCGTGGCGTGCACGGGCGCGTCCGTGGCCACCCAGGTGCCCGACGGGTCCGTGCGCGCACGCTGCGCCATGGCGTCGTCCCACAGCGGATCTTGCAGGCGAAAGTGCGTGGCATAGCGCTGCGCCGCCTCGGGTGTCACGCCCATCGCCAGCAGCGCGGGCGCGCCGTCGCTCGATGGCGATTGCAGCCAGTAGTCCACCTCGGGGTGCGCGGCAAACTCCGCGCCCCACTGCGCCAGCTGGTCCAGATCGCTGGCCAGGAAGGCGCCGCCGAGCAGGTCCGCGCGAAAGCTGGCGGCGTAGCGGGCCAGCGTGTCGCCAAACCGGGTGCCGTCCGACACCGATGCCAGCAGATCGCAAAAAGCAGGATGCAAACCCATTCCCTTTATGCAGAGCCTGCGCCCGCCGGAATGCTGCCCCAGCGTTTGCCCCCTGCCCGTTACCTTTTGCAAAAGGCAGGCAGGCGGGCCGGACGCAGGCACCCGGCTTCGCACAGGCCATGTGTTTCATAGAAAGCGGCGGATCGTAGGAGCCGCCCCTGGCTGCCGTCATCATCTACCCGAATGAGAACATAGCGAGCGAGGCTCCTCCAGGTAGCGGATGGGCAAGGGCGCCGGGGCTTTCTACAGTCCCTGCGTGTCGCCGCTCGCGCCAGCGGGCGGCATGGTCCATTTTTTTCCAAGCCTCGCACCCATGAAACTCCGCCGCCGCATTTTCCGCGTTGCCCTGTTCCGCTCCGTGTCCGTCAGCGCCTGCCTAGCCGCAGGAAGCGCCCAGGCCCAGTGGGCCACCATCAACACCATCAGCAACCCGCCCGGCGCGTTCACCATTACCTGCACCGATTTCCCGGTGCCCGGCCCCCAACAGGTCTGCGCCGTTTCGCCGCCACTCCCCGTGGGCAGCACGGTCCGCGGCAACTGCGGCGGCAACGTCCGCATGGTCGATGACCCGGCCCGCCCCAACACCTGGCTGTACCAGGTGGGCCCCCGGCCCGCCAACCCACCCACGGCCACCTGCGACTTCACGGTGAACGCGCCCAACGTTCCCCCCGTCGGCGCCACCGCCGTGCCCACCCTGGGTGAATGGGCGCTGATCCTGCTGTCGCTCGTGGCGGCCACGCTGGGCATGGGGGCACTGCGTCGCAAGAAGCTTTAAGGATTTTTGGGTGCTAGCGCTTATCCATCAAGCGCCAACAGCTACACAAAACATAGCAAATCCACGCAGCGCCGTCGCTCATCGTCGTTCATGTGAACGATGGCGGCTGCCGGGCCACAGCCTACGATCCGCAGCCCACCCCAGCCCGGCCTGCGCCGTTCCTTCCTTGTGATTCCCCGTCCGCCCCAGCCCACTCCCACCACCGTCAGCGACGCGCTGTTCGACACCCAAGCCTGCCTGAACTGCGGCGCGGCGCTCTCTGGCCCGTTTTGCGCGCAGTGCGGGCAGAAGAAGGCCGCGCGCATGGGCGGCAGCACCGTGCGCAAGGAAGCGTGGGAGCGTTTTCGCTGGTTTGAATGGAACACCCTCCGCAACGCACTGCGCGTGCTGCCCCAGCCCGGCACCACCGCACGCGAATACGTGCTGGGCCAGCGCAAGGACCACCCCCACCCGCTGACCCTGCTGTGCCTGGCCATCGGCTTCCTGCTGATCGTGCTGGGCCACACCGACTACTTGCGGCCCGAGCTACCCAGCGAAGAGGCGCAGCGCATGGTCGCTCTGGTCACGGGCTACTCCAAGTGGTCGTTCTCGCTGGGCGCGGTGGCGGCGTTTGCCAGCATGTGGATGGTCTTCCGCCGGTGGGGCTACAACGTGGCCGAGCTGCTGACCCTGGCACTGTATTGCCAGGCGGTGTTCATTGCGCTGCAGATGGTCAACCAGCTGCCGCTGGTGCTGGCGTCGTCGCCCGAGCTGTTCAGGTGGCACAAGGCCTGGTCTCCCTGGTACATGACGGCGCTGCAGACGCTGATGCTCATGGTGGCGCTGCGGCAGTTTTTGGTGCTGGATTGGCGGCGCGATGGCTGGCGGCTGCTGCTGGTCGGTGCGCTGTTCGCGGCGCTCAAGTGGCAGGCCACCCAGCTCTATGCCCGCGCAGTGGTCGAACTCGTGCTGTGGCAAATGGGCGCGTGAAAAGCGTGAACAAGTTCATGAAAACCTGTCGGGCCGCAGCCACATCCTTCACCTGAATGATGTTGCGGCGCAGGCGTCGACCCTACCATCCGGCGCAGTTAATTCAACCTGATGAGGAGCCCCCATTGAGCGGTGAAGAGCGGAACCCGCAGCCTGTGGGAATACCGGGTTTCGAGACCCTGATGGCCGAAAGCCTGGAGGCCCTGGGCGAGCCCGGCATGGTGGAGCGCCTGCTGCACCGCGTGGGCGAATCGCTGGGCAGCCACAAGGTGGTGCTGTTTTGCCCCCTGCCCGGCTCGGACGACCCGCTGGCCGCCTACCAATGGGGCATGCCCGATGATTTTCTGGCGCGCTATGCGAACCTGATCCAGGGCAGCGATGCGTGGAGCGAGGCGCTCGTGCGCCAGCAGGGTGAGGCGCTGGCACGCGGCGGTTCGCTGAGCCAGCAGCTCGTCAGCACCCCAGCCCTGCGCCGTGGCGCGTTTTATGCCGACTACCTCAAGCCCCTGGGTATCGATTCCATGGTCAACAGCATCGTGGAGGCCTCGCCCGAGGTGGGAATGCACGTGCTGGCGATGTACAACGACCTGGGCCAGAGCGAGTTCACCCCCGAACAATTTTCCCGGCTGCGCGCCGTGACGCCCTGGGTGCGCAGCCTCATGCGTGCCCAGCGCCGCCTGCAGCAGGCCCGCCGCCACAGCAGTGCGCTGGAGCGCACGCTGGACCAGTTGCCGCTGGGGCTGATGCATGCGAACCAGCGTGGCGAGGTGCGTTACCTGAACGAACATGCCCGCGCCTGGCTGGGGGTGGAGGATGAATGCCGCATCCTGCTGCGCAACGCCACGGGCTGGCAGGCGCGCCAGCCCCTGCAGCTGGCGCAGATCCACCCCGGGCTGACGCCACTGCTCACCGCCAGCCTGAGCACACGCTCGCCCGTCTCGGCCCGGCTGCAGACACAGCAGGACCCGGCGCCGGGAACGCTGGTGGCCCTGGCCGCGCCGCTGCGCAATGGCCCGGGGCCCGCCGCCGAACCGCTGGCCCAGTTCATCCTGGTGCCCGAGGCGCCGCCGCACGCGGGCGCCACGGTGTCGGTGTGCAGCGCGCTCTATGGCCTGACCCCCGCCGAAGCCGCCCTGCTGCCCCTGCTGCTGCAGGGCATGACGCCGCGCGAAATGGCCGACAACCGGCACGTGAAGATGCCCACCGTGCGCTCCCAGCTGGCCAGCCTGTACGCCAAGACCGGCACACGCGGCCAGGCCGAACTGGCCCAGCGCGTGCTGCGCGTGGCGGCCCTCGTGACAGCATGAGACACCCCCCTGAGTCGCCTTCGGCGCCTTCCCCCCCGCTTTCGCATTGCCACGCAATGCGGGCAAGGGGACGCGGCCCTCACTGCAGGGCGGCCGTTGCTTGGCCGCCCTGGCTTGGGGTACGCCAGTTTCGACGGCTGCGCGCAACACGCAGCGCAACCGGCCACCGCATTCACTGATCCCAACCCAAGGAACCCCTCCCCATGAAACACAGCAATGTTCGTCCCGTCGTCTTCGCCTGCGCGGCACTGATGGGCCTGGCCGGCACGGGTCTGGCTCTGGCCCAGAAAACCGCCGCGGGCGGAAAGCCCAGCAAGGCCCAGCTGGCCGCCGAACTGGCGGCTACCCTGCAGGCGTGTTCGTACGACGGCAGCCCGCTGGCGTTCTCGCCGCCCGACCTGTCCAAGGGCGGCGCCACCGGCAAGCAGGTGGTGGCCGAGATCATGAAATACACCGGCCTGCCGGCCAACTTTGTGGTGGTGGAGGGCAAGGTGCCCAATGCGGCGGCGGTGATCATGGCGGGGCCGGACAAGATCCCGCGCCGTGTGATCGCCTACAACCCCGGCTTCATGGGCGAGGTGATCCAGGCCACCAAATCCAACAACTGGGCGCCTGTGAGCATCATGGCCCACGAGATCGGGCACCACCTGTCGGGCCACACCATCGTGCCCGGCGGCAGCCAGCCGCCCATCGAGCTGGAGTCCGACAAGTTCAGCGGCTTTGTGCTCTACAAGATGGGAGCACCGCTGGCCGACGCCCAGCGCGCCATTGCCACGCTGATCCCCGAGAAGGACGGCGAAACCCACCCGGGCCGCAAGAAACGCCTGGCCGCCATCGAATCTGGCTGGAAGGAAGCCTGCGAGCTGCAAGGCGGTGGGCCGCAGTGCTCGGGCGGATTGCCGGTGCGCACCGCAGCGGCTGCCCCCGCTGCACCGGCACCCGCTGCCGCATCACCCGCCCCGGCACCCGCCACCACGGTCGCCAAGGCCCCGGCGCCCACGGCAGCACCCGCGGTGCCCTCGGCCAAGACGCCCGCCCCAGCCCTGGCCGCCGCGGCCGAAACCCTGCCCAAGGTGGACGCTGCCGCCATCCCGTCCAAGGGCACACAGTTCATCTACGACGAGTTCGGCATCCTGGACCCGGCCATCCGTGCGCAGTTTGAAAAGCAGATGTACGACCATGCGCAGAAGACGGGCGTGGAGATCGTCACCCTGCTGGTGAAGGACCTGGGCGGCAAGACCGCCGAGGAATACGCCCACGCCATGATGCGCCAGCTGCGCGTGGGCAAGCTCGATGTGGGCAACGGTGCCGTGCTGGTGGTGGCACCTGAGCAGAACCAGGCCGCCGCCGTGCTGGGATCGGGCGTCGCGCTGGAGATGGGCAGCCACGACAAGACGGAGCAGCTCAAGCGCTGGATGAACACGGCCTGGGCGCTGTGCAAGAAAAAGAGCGCCTGCGGCAACTGGACCGAAAACCTGATGCTCGCAGCCGACCACCTGCGCCGCGATACCAGCCACGCCGACTGGACCATCGCCTACCAGTCGCTGGGCGACATTCAGAGGGCCGATGCCGCAGAAAACGGCAAGGTCACCAGTCCAAAGGACAGCAAGGTCTGGCGCAAGATCGTGCGCCTGTCGGGCACTGTGGAAAACCTGAATCCGCCCGCTGGCAACAAGGCCGCCTGGGTCAATGATGCCAAGGTCAAAAACGGCAAGCAGGCCGTGCTGCTGCGCAGCGCCGAGGGGCTGACCACCATGCTCTACGTGGACCCTCGCACCGAAGTCTTGCAACCCGGCGGCAAGCTGGAGCAGGGCAAGACCTACACCGTCATCGCGCGTGCGGCGGGCCTGTCGTGGAACCCCAAGGACACGCAGTCGCTGGATGTGCTGAGCTACGCCGTCACGGAGTAAGCCGCAGGCCCACCACATGTCAGCCACGACCCTCACCATGCTCCTGGCGGGCGCTGCCAATCTGCTGCCCGCGCTGTTTTTCATGTTTACGGCACTGCTCGGCAGCAACGGGATGAACTCCACCCAGGGCGGAAAGCTGCTGGGCGCCCTGGCCGTGCTGCTGGTGCTGGGCTGGCTCGCCGCGCTGGGGCTTGCTCGCCACCTTGCCCACTGGGGCCAGGCGCGCTGCTGGTCCACCGCGGTCAGCGTGGCAGCGGCCAGCGGTGGCGCGGTAGTCGCTTTCACCGTGCTGGCGCTGCTGTCCACCCTGGCAGCGCTCCTGTGGGTGGGCGCATGAGCTTCCTGCACTCCCCCTGAAAAGAGAAGAACGCCAGAAAGAAGGCCTCCCATGCAACATCCCCTGCACCAGCCCTTGTACAACACCACCCTTGCGCTGCTGGCCGCACTCACCCTGCTGGCCGCCGGGACACACACAGCCCACGCCGCCGAACACTTCTGCGGCCAGACCTCTGCCCACCCCATCGACAAGGCCCTGGCTGCGGCCGCCGAACGCAGCGGTGGCGTGACGGTGGACCTGCGTGACGCGCAGTCGGCCGCCTACGCCGCGTGGGACAAGGAGCTCAACCGCGTCTACGCCCAGGCCCTCAAGGCCGCTGGCCCGACCCGGCGTGACGCCCTGCGTGCGGCGCAGCGCGCATGGCTGGCGTTCGACACCGCGCAGGGCCAGTGGGACGCCATGCTGCATGCCGACCAGGGCACATCGGCCGCGCTCAACATCGCCGGTGCCGCGCTGGAACGCCGACGCGCGCGGGTGTGCGACCTGAGCAGGGACCTGCAAAGCCTGAAGGATTCGGAATGATGCGTCGCACACTCCTGCGGCTGCTGCCTGTGCTGGCACCCGGACTGGCCCACGCGCAGGACCACCCCACGGTGTGGCTGCGCGTGCGCAACAACAGCCAGGAGGTGTTCGAGCATGTCTGGCAAGGCCTGCCGCGCACCCGCAGCCATGTGGACCTGGGCCCCTTGCGGCCCGGCCAGACCAGCCGGTGGCACGCCGTTCCGGCCACGCTGGCGCACTACCGCAAGACCCGCATCCAGCTGGCCCAGCGCCAGCTCACCGACGTGACCGACACCTCCTTCCCACAAGGTCGCGCCACCCTGGAGCCGGGCCGCTACACCTTCGCCTACACGCTGGAGGGAGATGCACTGCGGTTGACGGTGATCCCGGAAGCCGAGACCACCGCGCCGGACAGATCACATCAAAAACAATAGCTGCTAGCGCTTATCAGATAAGCACTAGAGCCCAATTTCATTCAAAAAAATGGCGTCCATGAACACCTTCAGCACCTTGCACCCCGTCCGCATGGCGCGGCTCACGGCCCTGGCGGCCGCCCTGTTTGCGGCGGCCTGTGGCGGCGGGGACGCCAACGAGGCACCTACTCCCACTCCCACTCCCACTCCCACGCCAGCCCCAGGCACGGCGCCCGCACCAGGGCC
>NZ_JAMXAX010000054.1 GCF_023913775.1 Acidovorax facilis | reverse complement strand
GGCGGGTGAGCGGTTTGCATCCGCTTATTGTGCGATGTTGGCGGGCGGGCGCACAGTCCCCGATGTGTTCATCGTCGCCACCTGGGCACGGCCATTGCTTGGGTACCCCTATGTCCACCCACGTCCTGAACCTGCCCGCCGGTGCCAGTGCCCTCTGGCAGAACCGCCTGGGGCTGCTGCTGGAGTCCACGGGCGAGGGGGTGTTTGGCATTGATCTGGCGGGCAACTGCGTGTTCATCAACCGGGCGGGCGCGCAGATGCTGGGCTTTGCGGCCGATGAGGTGATGGGGCGCAACATGCACGCGCTCACCCACCACAGCCACCCCGACGGCAGTCCCTACGCCGACAGCGACTGCCCCATCTTCAACGCGTTCCGCCAGGGCCTGCCCTGCCGGGTGGACACCGAGGTGTTCTGGCGCCGCGATGGCTCGGCGTTTGCCGTGGAGTATTCCAGCCACCCCATTCTGGAAGGCGATCGGGTGCAGGGTGCCGTGATCGCTTTTGTCGACATCACCAGCCGCAAACGCGCCGCCGACGAGCTGCAGCGCGCGCATGACGACCTGGCCCGCGCCAATGACGAGCTGGAGCGCCGTGTGGCCGCGCGCACCCAGGAGCTGTCGCAGGCACTGGCGCAGCTGCGCGAGCTGTCCGCCTACTCGGAGCAGGTGCGCGAGGACGAGCGCACCCGCATCGCCCGTGAGGTGCATGACGAGCTGGGCAGCCTGCTGGTGGCGCTGAAGATGGATGTGAACTGGCTGCACAAGCGCCTGGGCGAGCAGGGCGAGCGCACGCCCGAGGCCGCGGGCGACATGCGCACCCAGATGCGCTGCAAGTGCCAGAACATGAGCCGCCTGATCGAAAACGCCGTGGACAACGTGGGCCGCATCATCACCGACCTGCGCCCCAGCATCCTGGACCACCAGGGCCTGTGGGCGGCGCTGGAGTGGCAGGCGCAGGAGTTCGTGCAGTCGGCCGAGCTGGAGCTGGCGTGGCAGATGGACGTGCCTGCCACCCTGCACCTGCCCGAGCCTGCCGCCATCGCGGTGTTCCGCATCTTTCAGGAGATGCTGAGCAATGTTGGTCGCCACGCGCAGGCCAGCGCCATCGACATTGCGATTGACGTGCAGGACGATGTGCTGCAACTGCGCGTGCGCGACAACGGCTTGGGCGCCACCCGCCAGGCCCTGGAGGCGCCCACCGCCTATGGCGTGATGGGCATGCGCGAGCGTGCGCGGCAGCTGGGGGGGCGGTTGAGCATCACCAGCGAGCCGGGGCAGGGCTCGTGCCTGCAATTGCTGATTCCTCTGGAGCTGTCATGAATTCCGTGGTTCGAGTGTTGATCGGTGATGATCACCGCATCGTGCGGGAGGGGCTCAAGCAGGTGCTGGGCGACCCGGCCAATGGCGTGCCCGAGATCACTGTGGTCGCCGAGGCCACCCAGGGCGGCGAGGTGCTGGAGCTGGTCGCCGCCCTGCAAGGGCCCACGGGAACACCGGGGCTGGACCTGGTGCTGCTGGACATCGCGATGCCGGGCATGGACGGCCTCGAAGTGCTGCAGGTGCTGCGCAAGGCCTGGCCCGCGCTGCCGGTGCTGATGCTCAGCACCTACCCCGAGCGGCAATATGCGGTGCGCTGTATCCAGATGGGCGCAGCGGGCTACCTGCACAAAAGCGCCGATCCCGACGACATGGTGGCCGCCGTGCGCAAGGTGGCCGCTGGCGGGCGCTACCTGACGGAGGCGACCGCGCAAGCCCTGGCAGGTGCACTGGAACGCACCGGTGTGGTGCGCACCGCCCAGCAGGGCACGCCCGCCGGAGTGGACGCGCTCTCCTATCGGGAGCACCAGGTGTTCCGCCTGCTCACTGCCGGGCAGAGCGTGAGCGAAATTGGTGCGCAGCTCAAGCTCGCGCCCAACACGGTGAGCACCTACCGCGCCCGCATCCTCGAAAAGACCGGCGCGCGCAACGATGTGGAGCTTGCGCTGCTGGCACGTGGCGCACCGGCAGAGTGAATTCGGTGCGTTGCACGACCGATTTGTAGTGCTGGCCCTACACGCTGTAGACACCACACCCACGAATTCATGACAGCGGGCCGACACCGGCAAAAACTGGCCCGCGCTTTGCGTAACACCTGGCACCAACTTCTACGAGGTGTGCCATGTCCGAATTCTTCTCGCCCTACGATGCCGACCGCCCGTTGATGCTGAAATGCAGCTGTGGCCGCGACCACACGGTGGCCGACCACCACGCCGAGGTGTCGGCCGATGTCGCCGCAGCCACCCTGCGCCAGCGCAGCGAGACCCGTGAGTTCGAGCTCTACAGCAACGAGTTCATCGAAGCCACGCTGGTCAAGGCGCTGTTTCCGCAAGACGCAGTGCGCCGCCGCTTCATCAAGGCGGTGGGCAAGGGAACGGCCATGGCGGCCATCGCCAGCGTGTTGCCCGTGGCCAGCATGCAGGCCATGGCGCAAGAGAAACAGGGCGCACTGGAGAAGACCAACCTCAAGATCGGCTTCATCCCGATCACCTGCGCCACCCCGCTGATCATGGCGCACCCGCTGGGCTTCTACAGCAAGCAGGGCCTGAGCGTCGAAGTCACCAAGACGGCCGGCTGGGCACTGATCCGCGACAAGATGATCAACAAGGAGTACGACGCCACGCACTTCCTGAGCCCCATGCCGCTGGCGATCTCCATGGGCCTGGGCTCCAACGCCACGCCGATGAACGTGGCCACCATCCAGAACGTGAACGGCCAGGCCATCACGCTCAGCCTCAAGCACAAGGACAACCGCGATCCCAAGAACTGGAAGGGCTTCAAGTTCGCGATCCCCTTCGAGTACAGCATGCACAACTTCCTGTTGCGCTACTACCTGGCCGAGGCGGGCTTGAACCCCGACACCGACGTGCAGCTGCGCGTGGTGCCACCCGCCGAGATGGTGGCCAATCTGCGTGCGGGCAACATCGACGGCTTCCTCGGCCCCGATCCTTTCAACCAGCGCGCCGTGTTTGAGGAAGTCGGCTTCATCCACCTGCTCACCAAGGACCTGTGGAACGGCCACCCCTGCTGCGCCTTCGGCACCAGCACCGAGTTCATCCAGAAGAACCCCAACACCTTTGCTGCGCTGTACCGCGCGGTGCTCACCTCGGCCGCGATGGCGCGCGACCCGGCCAACCGCGAGCTCATCGCCAAGGTGATTGCGCCCCAGGCCTACCTGAACCAGCCCGAGGCCGTGCTCAACCAGGTGCTCACCGGCAAGTTCGCCGACGGCCTGGGCAAGATCCAGAACGTGCCGGACCGCGCCGACTTCGACCCCATGCCGTGGCAGAGCATGGCCGTGTGGATGCTCACGCAGATGCAGCGTTGGGGCTACATCAAGGGCGATGTGGACTACAAGCAGATCGCCGAAAAGGTGTTCCTCATCACCGATGCGAAAAAGCAGATGAAGGCGCTGGACCAGAAGGTGCCCGAAGGCGCGTACCCCAAGTTCAAGATCATGGGGCGCGAGTTCGATGCGGCGAAGGCGGCCGAGTACGCCAAGAGCTTCCCCATCCGCAAGGCGGCATGACATGACTCCCGTCAAGAACCTCAACCTGCGCGCGGGCCTGTTGTCCGTGCTCATCTTCCTGGCCCTGCTGGGGATCTGGTACATCGCCACCGCTTCTTCGGGCGCGGGCAACAGCACGGCCGGCATGACCGCCGAGCAGATCGAGTACGCCAAGATGATGGGCAAGGACCCAGGCGCCAGCGCCAAGGGCAGCGGCTTCCCCTCACTGGCAGAGATGGGCCGTACCGTGTGGGGGCACGTGTCCAACCCGTTCTATGACAACGGCCCCAACGACAAGGGCATCGCCATCCAGCTCGCGCATTCGCTAGGCCGGGTCGCGCTAGGGTTTGGCCTGGCCTGCTTGGTGGCGATACCGCTCGGTTTCGTCATCGGCATGTCGCCGCTGCTGCGCCGTGCGTTCGACCCGTTCATTCAGGTGCTCAAGCCCATCAGCCCGCTGGCGTGGATGCCGCTCGCTCTCTACACCATCAAGGACTCATCGATCTCGGGCATCTTCGTGATCTTCATCTGCTCGGTGTGGCCCATGCTGGTGAACACGGCGTTTGGCGTGGCATCGGTCAAGCGCGAGTGGCTCAACGTGTCGGCCACGCTGCAGGTCAACCCGCTGCGCAAGGCCTTCCTGGTGATCTTGCCCGCCGCAGCGCCCACCATCCTCACGGGCATGCGCATCAGCATGGGCATCGCCTGGCTGGTGATCGTGGCGGCCGAGATGCTGGTGGGCGGCACGGGGATTGGCTACTTCGTGTGGAACGAGTGGAACAACCTGTCGCTCACCAACGTGATCTTTGCCATCCTGGTGATTGGCGTGGTGGGCATGTTGCTCGACCTGGCCTTCGGCCAGCTGCAGAAGGTGGTGACCTATGTGGAGTGATGTCGCCCAGCGCCCGGCTGTTCCAGCCGCTCTTGCCACTGACGCCCCGCAACGAAAGGCCTCTGCTGTGACCCAAGGCTTCCTCCAGATCGACCGGCTGAGCAAAGCCTTTGTGCCCGCCAAGCCCGTGTTTGCTGATGTGTCGTTCACGCTCGACAAGGGCGAATTCGTCTGCATCATCGGCCACTCGGGCTGCGGCAAGACCACCATCCTGAACGTGCTGGCGGGGCTGGACACCGCCACCTCGGGCACCGTCATCATGGACGGGCGCGAAGTGGCCGGCCCCAGTCTGGACCGGGGCGTGGTGTTCCAGAGCCACGCGCTCATGCCCTGGCTGACGGTGCGCCAGAACATCGCGTTCGCCGTGAAGTCGCGCTTGCCCGACTGGAAGAAGGCCCAGGTCGATGCGCATGTGGAGAAGTTCGTGGCGCTGGTGGGCCTGAGCCCTGCCATCGACAAGAAGCCATCGCAACTTTCGGGCGGCATGAAGCAGCGCGTGGGCATCGCGCGCGCGTTCTCCATCCAGCCCAAGATGTTGCTGCTGGATGAACCCTTTGGCGCACTGGATGCGCTCACGCGCGGCACCATCCAGGACGAGCTGATGGCCATCGTGCGCCAGACGCAGCAGACGGTTTTCATGATCACCCACGATGTGGACGAAGCCATCTTGCTGGCAGACCGCATCCTGCTCATGAGCAACGGCAACGAGACGCCCGAGGGCTACCGCTCCGGCGGCATCGCCGAGGTGGTGGTGAACCCGCTGCCACGCGAACGCACGCGCACCAGCCTGCACCACCTGGACGGCTACTACGCGCTGCGCAACCACATCGTGGACTTTCTCGTCACCCGAGCCAAAGCCCACTGATTTCCTGAATAACCCAGCACTGTCGTGTTGCCCCTTGGGGTGGCAGGGAGTGCTGCACCCTGAAGTTCCTGTTCCCTGTTCCAAAACCCATCCAACCGAAGGAGCCATCACCATGAACCGCTACGACGTTACCGAAAAGATCATCAGCACCAAGGTCGCCAAGGGCCTGCAATGGGAGGCCATTGCCAAGAAGGTCGGCCAGTCCAAGGAATGGACCACGGCCCTGTGCCTGGGCCAGATGACGGCCACGCCCGAGCAGGCCAAGATCGTCGGCAAGATCTTCGGCCTCACCGCCGAAGAGCAGAAGTGGCTGCAGGTGGTGCCCTACAAGGGCTCGCTGCCCACGCCCGTGCCCACCGATCCGCTGATCTACCGCTGGTACGAGGTGGTGAGTGTGTACGGCACCACCATCAAGGAGCTGATCCACGAAGAGTTTGGCGACGGCATCATGAGCGCCATCGACTTCAGCATGGACATCCAGCGCGAGGCCAATCCCAATGGCGACCGCGTGAATGTGGTCCTGTCCGGCAAGTTCCTGCCGTATAAACAGTACTAACCCCCTGAGTCGCTTCGCGCCTTCCCCCTTTCTCTCGAA
Source organism: Acidovorax facilis (assembly GCF_023913775.1). Lineage (GTDB taxonomy): Bacteria > Pseudomonadota > Gammaproteobacteria > Burkholderiales > Burkholderiaceae_C > Acidovorax > Acidovorax facilis. Next base: position 29,611 of record NZ_JAMXAX010000054.1, on the reverse strand, counting down.
TTGCTGCGCAATTCGGGAAGGGGGACACCGCCAGCGCCCGCCAGCGAAGCGCCGCCTGTGCGGCTTGGCGGCCCTTGCGCGGCGGTCGCTGGTATAGGCCGTGCTCGTTACACCGGCGTGGGCCTATGCATTGCACCGAGTGGGGTAACCAAGACGGTCAGAGCACCTTGACGGCGCGACCGATGAACTGGATGGGCCCCGTGGGTTTGCCAATCGGCGAGCCCGTGGGCGGTTCCAGCGTCAGCTCGAACAACTGGTTGGGCTGCAGCGGCGGCAGCTTGTCCAGCGGGATCTGGAGCGGCTGACCGGGCTGCACCAGGCCCAGCGATACGGGGCCGCTCCAGCCGTCGGCCTTGGTCCAGAACTCCAGGGCCTTGTCGGCCGGTACTTCGGCCATACCCAGCGGAATCAGGCTGATCTGCCGGGGCGAGCTGGCCTGCACCACCCAGCCCGGGGCCTTGTCATGCGGCGCGACCAGCACCACCATGAACTGCGGCGGCGCGGCCACTGGGGCGGTGCGGGTGACGAGCACTGCCGCGAGCACCGCCGCCATGGCAAAGCCCGAGCCGGCGAGGGCCCGCCACAGGCCCAGGTGGTCCCACCAGCGCACGGACGGTTTGCGTTTTGTTTCTGCGCGGGGCGGTGCAACGGGTGTCGCAGTCTGTTGAGGGCTCGCCGCTCGCAGCGACTGGTCGATGCGCGCCCACAAGACAGCGGGCGGCGCGATGGGCTCTGCCAGCTGGGTCAGCGGCAGCAGGCGGGCTTCCCATTCGGCAACCGCCTGTTGCAGTGCCTTGTCACCAGGCAGGCGTTGCTGCACACCCTGGCGTTCGGCAGCGGGCAGGGTGCCCAGCACGTACTCGCCGGCCAGCACGCTCAGGTCTTCCGGCGAGGGGGTGGACGGTGTGTTGCGCACGTCGGTCATGCCATGCACTCCCGCAGCGAAACCAGGCTGCGCCGGATCCACGCCTTGACGGTGCCCAGCGGCGCGCCGAGGCGCTCCGCAATTTCTCCGTGCGAGCAGCCGTCCACATAGGCGTGCAGCACGCAGTTGCGGCGCGCGGGGTCCAGGGCCTCCAGGCAATGCTGCAGGCGGCCCAGGCTGGCGTTCAGCGCAAAGGTTTCCTCGACCTCATGGTGGGCCTGCACAGACATGTCGGCCTCCAGGGCTTGGGTGGTGGTGTCGTCCACATCAACGTGGCGGCCCGCGTCGCGAACGGCGTTCAGGGCCAGGTTGCGCACCACGCTGTAGATCCAGCCGCGTGCGCTGCCCCGGCGCGGGTCATAGCTGGCGGCGCGGGTCCAGATGTTCACGCAGGCATCGTGCACGATGTCCTCGGCCAGGGCCCGCTGGCGCACGATGCGCAGCGCGACGCCCAGTAGCCGCGCGCCCTCCTGTTGGTACAGGCGGTGCATGGCCTGCCGGTCGCCCGCTGCGCAGGCGGCCAGAGCGGCTTCGTAGTCAAAATCGCCAGGGGTGTCGGGCACGGTGTGCAGGCAGCGGGGCCGCGGCTAAAGAGTGAGCGCATCGTAGCCGCAAACCCGCCACCGCCTGGCGGTAGCCCCCGCTGGGCAGGGGATTGCGTGTGCGTGGTTTACGCGGCCTTCCAGAAGATGTAGTCGGCCTGGTACTTCACGATCTGGCGCTCGCCCTTGTTAGCGGTGGTGCAGGCAGCAGCGGGTGCCACGCCACCCTTCAAGGCCACGCGCTGGATGAAGGTCACGCCGGTCATGGCGCCCGAACCCATGGCGGGGTTGGCCTTGACGAGCTGGTAGGGCAGGTTGCCCGTGCCCGATGGCGCCACGGCCAGCTGGGTGGCTGTCAGCTTGGACCCATCGCTCGACTCCCAGGTGGCCGGTGGGCCGTAGTAGGTGCCCACTTGTTTGCCGCTGCGGTCATTCAGCACGGCCTTGGGGCCCACGAACACCCATTCGGTCTGGCCGGGCATGTTGGCCTTGTCGCGGCATTCGTAGGTGATCTCGCCCACGCCCACGGTTTCCATCGCCACCTTGTTGCCAGCCGGCACCTTGATGCTGTCGGGCAGGCTGTCCTGCGAATACATGGATTTGGAGGACGACGACATCATCGAACCGCAGGCGCTCAGCAGCACGGCGGCGGCAATGGCGCCCGTCAGGGGGAGCAGGCGGGAGATGGGGGACGTGTGGATGGTCATGGCGTTTCTCTCTGGTCTGTGGGTTGATAGGACAGCAGCAACAAGATGCGCTGCTGTAGGTACTACCCACGAAAACGCCGTTTGGATGCAGTGGATGCCAAAAATTTTTTGCCGATGCCAGCCCGGTCAAGATTGCCGCCCGGGCCCGAGGCTGCCTCAATGCAGGGTCAGCGGCTGGGTGGTGGTCTTGACCCGCACCACGGCCGCCCGGTGCTCATAGGGGGCCACCGGTTGACCCAGGATGGCGGCCGCCAGCGTGCGCGCCTGCCGGGCAATCGGTTCGATGTAGCGGCTGCACTGCCCGTCGATGCTGATGCAATCGCCCAGTGCATGGATGCGGGATACGCTGGTTTGCAGCGTGCCTGCGTCCACCGCAATGCCATGGGTCCAGTCAAGCCCTGCACTCTGCGCCAGGCGGTGGGGGGGCAGCAGGCCTGCAGCCACCACCACTTCGTCCGCCGCAAAACGCCGCCCGCTGGTGGTGGAGACGCGGTAGCGCGAGCCCACGCGTTCCACCTGCTCCACCTGCAGACCGCCTTCAAAGCGGATGGACAGGTCTTTCCAGGCGTCCAGCAGCTGCGGGCCCGCCTGCTGGTCGTGCCAGCGCGCCAGCGGCTCGGTGGCCGTGTCCAGCAGCGTGATGTGGTGGCCGCCCAGGGCCAGGTCGTTGGCCAGCTCACTGCCGACCAGGCCCGCGCCGATGATGAGCACGTCCTTGGGCTGCTCGCCCAGGTGCTGGCGCAGGCGCTGGTAGGCGTCCAGGTGGTTGATGCGCCAGCACAGGCTGGCGGGCAAGCCCGGAGGCAAGGCGGCCTGCGCACCGTGGGCCAGCACCAGGTGACTGTAGCGCAGCACGCCCCGCGTGGTGCGCAATTGGCGGGTGTCGGCGCAGATGCGCACGGCATGGGTGTGGGCCAGCAGGGTGACGCCCAGGCGGTGCGCCGCATCGCGGCCTGTTTCGGACACCAGGGCCAGCGGGTCCAGCTGGCGCGCCATGGCCACCGACAGCAAAGGCTTGTCGTACCGGTCGCCCGCGCAAGCCGTCACCAGGGTGATGGGCAGCGTGGCGCTGTGTTGGCGCAGGGTTTCGGCCAGTTGCCAGCCTGCACGGCCCGCGCCGACGATGACCACGCCCGGCTCGCCACGCACGCGCAGGGAGGCGGCTGGCGCTGCGCTGGCCTGCGCCCGCAGCGCCTCCAGCGTGGGGGCTTCGTACGGCGAAAAATCGGCCTTGGTCACGCCGCACAAGGGGCAGGCCCAGTCGTCGGGTATGTCCGCCAGCCGCGTGCCGGGCGGCAGGCCGCCATCGGGGTCGCCGTTGGCCTCGTGGTAGACGTAGCCGCAGGCGTTGCAGATGTAGCTTTGCCAGGGCGCCTGGGTGGCCGCGTCGGCAAACGCATCGCACAGCGCCTGCGATGCCGCGCTCAACACGAACTCGGAGGCAACCGACGGCGTGGTGGCGGTGGGGAGGGCGGGCGTCATCCAGGCATCTCCTCGGTGCTGAGCCGGGCGATCTCCTTGCGCAGGTGCTTGATGGCGGGCGTGACGATGGCCACAAAGTGCGACTCGCGCACGCGCCGCTGCACGTCCGAGCTCATGAGGTAGCCGCGCGCACCCTGGTGCATCAGGGCGGACTGGGCGGCGCGCAGGCACAGCTCCGCGCCATGGGCACGGGCGTCCAGCACGTCGATGAAGAAGTCGGTGCTCGTGTCGAACGGGGTCTGGGCCAGTTGCATGACGCGTGCAGTCAGTGCATCCAGCTCGGCCTGCAGCGCGTCGGGCCGGTCTTCCAGGAACTGGTTGACATGGCCCAGTTGGGCCTCCACCGCCCACATCGAGTCGATGGCGCCCTGGGTGATGCCCACGGCCATGCCACATTGCAGCATCACAAACGCAGCGCGGATGCGGGCGATGAAAGGCCGGGTGGGGTCGGCCATGGTGTCGGCCGTGCCGATGAAATGGTCCTTGAGCCGCAGCGCATAGGTGCCCGTGCCCTCCATGGCGGAGAAGCTGGGGCATTCGCGCATCTCCACGCCCGGTGCGTCGCAGCGCAGCAGGAACATCACCTCGCGCTGGCTGGCCGCACCGTCGGCCTCCACCACCGCCGCAATCGCGCCGCAGTAGTGGTCGGGCCCCAGGTTGCTCACCCAGGGCAGGGTGCCGTTGACGAGGTAGCCGCCCTCCACCGGCGTGGCCTTGAGCAGCAGGCTTTCGATCTGCGCGTAGCTCTTCATGGGGTTGGACAGCGCCGTGCCGCCCATGCCTGCGCCGCTGGCGTGGCGCTGCAGCACATCGCCCATCAGCGTGGGGTTGCCCGACTGCTGCAGGTACAGCCCACACACCGCCTGGCACCACATCATGAAGCCGGTAGCCCCGCACACGCGCGAGGCCTCGGCCATGGCGCGGATGGCCAGGCCGTAGTCGGCCGGGCCCGCCGTGCTGTCCAGGTGCGCGCTCATCGCGCCCACGGCGGCCAGCTGCTGCAGCTCCGCGCAGGGGTAGTAGCCGGTGCGGTCAATTGCCTCCACCTGCGCGGCCAGCGGGCCCTGGGCGATCTGGCGCACGGCGGCCAGCAGCGCATCGCCCCGCAGGGCGCCGTCCAGGTGGAGTTGGGGAGGGAGGTCGGCGGGGTTCATGGGGCTCCTTGGGTGCGCAGGGCGGGCTTGGTGGCGGGGCTATTCAGTCCGCGAGGCTGATCTCGAACGGAATGGGGTTGCGCATGCTGTTGGCCACGGGCGAGTAGAAATTGGCGTGCTGCACGATCTCGTCCAGCACCTCGCGCGGTGCATCGCCTTCCACCAGCACCTTCACGCGGATGGCCTGGAAGCCCATCTCCGGCGGCGTCTTCTGCAATGCGCCACCCGCACCCCAGGCGGCCGGGTTGCCGATGTCGCCTTCCATGAACACCTCGATCTTGCTGAGCTTGACCTGCTTCCAGGTGGCCACAGCCGTGATGCCCACGACCAGGCAGCCGCCCAGGCCCGACAGCACGATTTCGCCCGGAGCCGGCGCCGTGTCCTGGCCGAACAGGTGCAGGGGTTCGTCCACCACCACCGGCGCATGGTTGCCCACATAGCTCAGCGAGCGGTACTGCCCCTCCATCACCGTATGGACCTTGTTGGTACCCCGGCTGGCAGGGTTGTTGCGGCCCTTGTCGGCAAAGGCCATCAGCCCGTCGCGGTCGATGGGGCGCAAGTGCGTGTGCACGGTGGTGACGGGGGCAGAGGGTTCCAGCAGATCGGTGGACATGGTGTTCCTTGGAGAAAGAGAAGGGAATGCAAAAAAAGAAGGACAGGGTTCGCAGCGGGCCACGCCCGCTGCAACAACGCACGGGGCTCAGGCCGCCAGTGCCAGCGCAGGCTTTTTGGGGAACTTGACCAGCGGCAGCCCGCTTTCGATCGGCAACTTGTCGTCGCGCGACCATTCGTTCCACGAGCCGAAGTACATGCGCACATCGGCAAAGCCCGCCTGCTTGAGCGCCAGGAAGGTGTTGGACGCGCGTGCGCCCTTGAAGCAATACAGGTACACCGTGTCCGCCGGGCTGATGCCCGCCGTGGCGCATTCGGCGCGCACTTCGTCGGGCGACTTGAACACCGGACCCTGGGGCGAGGGCTTCATGAAGCGGTACCACTCCAGCCACTTGGCGCCCGGCAGGCGGCCCTTGCGGGGCGCAAAGTCCTTGCCATAAGGGCTGGAGCTGTCGCCAATCCACTCGTCCACATCGCGCACGTCCAGCAGCACGGTGTCGGTGCCCAGGGCTTCGATCACGTCTTCCTTGGTCAGCATCACATCGGTGGTGGCCAGGTTGGTGGGGAAGATGGCCGGGGTGGGCACCACGGCCTCGGTGGAGACGGGCAGCTCTGCCGCCTTCCAGGCCGAGTAGCCGCCATTCAATACCTTGACCTTGGGGTAGCCTAGCCAGGTCAGCAGGTAGTAGCCCCGGCACGACTGGCCGTAGCCGCTGTTGAGCGCGTCTTCATAGAACACGGCCGTCTCGGCACCCGACAGGCCGATGGCGCCCAGGTGCGCGGCAAAGGTGTCTATCAGCTCCTGCAGGCCTTGGGGCGTGGAGGTGGCCAGGTACGTGAAGGTTTCGCGCAGGTTCACCGCGCCGGGGATGTGCCCCAGGGCGTAGGTGTCGGCGTCGCGGGTGTCGATCAGCACCACAGGTTCTGCGGCTTGCAGGGCCAACAGCTGGGTGGGTGAGATGAGGACGGCGTCGGAGGCGGTAGCGGTCACGGTGCTCATGGAAAACCTTTCGGTGCGGTGGTGGGCGGGATGCCTGCCCTCCTTATCGCAACAGGTGTGCCAGAGCTTGTGAATGCAAAGAAATTTGAATGAAATAGGCTGCTAGCGCTTATTGGTAAAGCGCTGGAAGCTATTGATTTGATAGTATTTTGTGCCGACTATCACCAGAGCGCAGCCTGTCCAACGCGGACGCTGAACACTGTGTCTACAAATTGTTGACACAGTGTTGGGCGTCACTTCAAGCCTGCTTTGCGCAGCCGGTAAGCGAACTGCCGGAGCGTCAACCCCAGGCTCTGCGCCGCGCGCGACTGGTTGCCGTGGTGTTCGACCAGCGCGGCCTGCAGCACCTGAACGCTGTGGGACTGGGCCGAGGCGTAGTCGCGCACCAGCGGTGCTGCGGCGATAGGGGTAGACGGCATCTCGGCCTGAATCTGCTGAACGGGCGCCGGTGCGGGTGGCAAAACCACAGCCGCAGCGGGCAGAAACCGGTCCAGCTCGCCACGCGTTACCAGCGTGTCATTGGTCAGCAGCACCAGGCGTTCGATCACATTGCCCAGCTCGCGGATGTTGCCGGGCCAGGGGTGTTCTTCCAGCCGCGCCAGCGCGTCGGGCGACAGGTTCACGTTGCGCTGGTGCGCCTGGTTCGCGCGGCTCACAAAGTGCAGCGCCAGCGCGCGGATGTCCTCGCGCCGCTCGGCCAGCGAGGGCAGATGGATCGGAATCACGTGCAGGCGGTAGTACAGGTCCTGCCGAAAGCGCCCGGCCTCCACATCGGCCGCCAGGTCGCGGTGGGTGGCCGCCACCAGGCGCACGTTGACCTTGACCTCGCGCTGCCCGCCCAGGCGCACCAGCGTGCCCTCCTGCAGCGTGCGCAGCAGCTTGGACTGCAGGGCCAGCGGCAGCTCGCCAATCTCGTCGAGAAAGATGGTGCCGCTGTCGGCCTGCTCGAACCAGCCCGCGCGGGCTGTGCTGGCGCCGGTGAACGCGCCTTTCTCGTAGCCAAACAGTTCGGACTCGAACAGCGCGTCCGGAATGGCCGAGCAGTTGACCTTGATGAAGGGTCGGTCGCGCCGCCCGCTGGCCAGGTGCACGGCGCGTGCGAACAGCTCCTTGCCCGTGCCCGACTGGCCCAGCAGCAGCACGGTGGCCTGGGTTTGCGACACACGCTCCAGCTCGCTCAAGGCCTGCAGCAGCGGTGGCGAGCTGCCAATGAGCCCGTAGCGCGCGCTTTTGGTGTTGAGCGCATTGGCCAGCACGGCGTTGCGCGCCTGCAGCTGCCGCGTCTGCTCGGCCACCAGGGCTTCCAGCTGCAGCAGCTGACCGACCAGCGTGGCCAGCACGCGCAGCACCGCCAGGTCGTCGTTCAGGTGGCGCTGGCGGCTGCGGATGCGGTGGCAGGCCAGCACGCCGATGGGCGCGTTGTTGACCTCGATGGGTAGGGCGATGAAGGCCACCGTCTCGGGCGGCAGCTGGTGGCGCGCCACCGCGCGTGCCAGAAACAGCGGTTCGGCATCAATGTCCTGCACGATGGCTGGTTGCCCCGTGGCCAGCACGCGGCCGGTGATGCCCTCGCCCCAGGCGTACCGCCCGCGCTGCACCTCGGCCTGGGTGAGTCCGTACGCATGCTGGATGGAGGCGGTGCGCGGAGCGCCGGCTGGGGAGGAGGGAGCGTCGTCCACCAGCACGATGCGCCCCCGGTTCAGGCCCAGCAGTTCGCTCATCAGGTGCAGCATCTCGCGCAGCACCAGGCCGGGCGCCAGGCTGCGGCCGATGAGGCGCATCACCTCGCGCATCAGCAGCAGCTCCTGGGCGTGCCAGTCGGTGGGGCTGTGCGAGCGGGCCGTGCTGGAAGGGGAGGGCATGGGCGGTGGGGGCATGTGAGGGCGATTGCAAGTTCTGCGCCCGGGTGCATTAAAGTCGCCTGCGTCCCGCCATTTACCGACTTTTTCACCTTCTCGAAAGCCCCCACCATGACCACCCTCGGAACCCCTCTGTCCCCCCATGCCACCAAAGTCATGCTGCTGGGCTCGGGCGAGCTGGGCAAGGAGGTGCTGATCGCGCTGCAGCGCCTGGGGGTGGAAACCATTGCCGTGGACCGCTACGACAACGCCCCCGGCCAGCAGGTGGCCCACCACGCGCGCACCATCACCATGAGCGACCCGGCCCAGCTCAAGGCGCTGGTCGAAGCCGAACGGCCCCACCTGGTGGTGCCCGAGATCGAAGCCATCGCCACCCCCATGCTCGAAGAGCTGGAAGCCGCGGGCACCGTGCGCGTGATCCCCACGGCCCGCGCAGCGCGCCTGACCATGGACCGTGAAGGCATCCGCGTGCTGGCCGCCGAAACGCTGGGCCTGCCCACCAGCCCCTACAAGTTCTGCAACTCTCTGGAAGAGCTGCAGGCTGCGATTGATGCCGGCATTGGCTACCCCTGCATCGTCAAGCCCGTGATGAGCAGCTCCGGCAAGGGCCAGAGCAAGATCGACGGCCCGGCGGACGTCAAGAAGGCCTGGGACTACGCCATGGCCGGTGGCCGGGTGAGCCACGGCCGTGTGATCGTCGAGGGCTTCATCGACTTTGACTACGAAATCACCCAGCTCACCGTGCGGTCGGTGGGCGCCGACGGCCAAATCACCACCAGTTTCTGCGACCCCATCGGCCATGTGCAGGTGAGTGGCGACTATGTGGAAAGCTGGCAGCCCCACCCCATGCACCCGGCTGCACTCGAGAAGTCGCGCCAGATCGCCAAGGCCGTGACCGACAACCTGGGCGGCCAGGGATTGTTTGGCGTGGAACTGTTCGTCAAGGGCCAGGAGGTCTGGTTCAGCGAAGTGAGCCCCCGCCCGCACGACACGGGCCTGGTCACGCTGTGCACCCAGCACCAGAGCGAGTTCGAGCTGCACGCCCGCGCGATCCTGGGCCTGCCCGTGGACACCAGCCTGCGCAACCCCGGCGCCAGTGCCGTCATCTACGGCGGCGTGGAAGCCCAGGGCATCGTGTTCGATGGTGTGGAAGAAGCCCTGCGCGTGCCGGGCTCCGACCTGCGCCTGTTCGGCAAGCCCGAGAGTTTTGTGAAGCGCCGTATGGGCGTGGCGCTGGCGCGGGCTGAGAATGTGGACACGGCGCGTGCGAACGCCAAGCTGGCGGCGAGCAAGGTCAGGCCCCGCGTGGCCTGATAGCCTGCGGCCGCAGTTGCGGCGGGCCGGTGCGACGACGGCGCTTCTGTGAAGGAGAACCCCCTGTGAGCCTGAGTGCGCGGATCCTGTGGCTGGTGCTGGCAGCCTCTTTGTTGCCTGTGCCGGCCCTGGTGTGGCTGCTGCTGGAGTTCCGGGTGGCCACCACCGGACAGGCGCGCGACCGGCTGGTGGCCCGGGCAGGCATCATTGCCAGCGACCTGGACGACAAGATCGCTGGTACCGGGCAACTCTTGTTTGGCCTTGGGCGCGTACCCCTGCTGGCAGCGGGCGACAAGGCCGCCTGCTCTGATTTCCTGGCAGATGTCCTCAAGGAACATCCCCAGTACACCGGCATCCTCACCATCCAGCCCGATGGCTCCCTGTTCTGTGATTCGCTGCGCAGTGGCCGTACGCTGGACCTGCGGGACCGCAGTTACTTTCAGCGTGCGCTGACGTCCTCCGGGCCGGTGCTGGAAGCGGTCATAGGCCGCCTGACGGGCAAGGGAGTGCTGCAGGTGGCCTACCCTGTGCGCGATGCGGGAGGCGCGTTGCGCTTCATCCTTCTGGCCTCGCTCGACATGCAGGACTACGGGCAGGCCACGGTGCATGCACAGCGCTATGAGCGTATGCATCTGCAGGTATGGAATGCCGACGGTTCGGTGGTCATGGACTTCCGGCGGCCGGAGTTGGCGCCGCTGACCCTGGGGGACGCCGAACGCACTTTCATGTTGCAAGCGGTCGAAGGGCATGCCGTGATGGAGGGGGCCGATGGCGTGCGTCGCGTCTGGGTGCGCGCCCAGTTGCCGCGCGCACAGGGCTCGGATCTGCGTCTGGCCCTGGCTGTGCCCGAGGACGACCTGCGTGGCCCGGTGGAGCGCCAGTTCCGGCGCGCACTGCTGGGGGTGCTGGCACTGGCGGTCATCGTGTTCGTTGCTGCTTTTCTGTTGGTGGAATTTGCGGTGCGCCGTCATGCCATGCGCGCCATCCGCGCCATTGGCCGCATGGATGCTGGCAACTACGCCGAACCCATTGGCACACCCTATCCCCCGGGAGAGCTGGGGCAGGTGGCCCGGGCACTGGACCGGATGGCGGAGTCCCTGCTGCGCCAGCAGCAGTCCATCGCGCTGCACACGGAGACGCTGGAGCGCCAGGCGCGGCGAGACCCCCTGACCGACTTGGCCAACCGCTACAGCCTCACGGAGCGGCTGGACGCGGCGTTGGACCGGGCGCGGGAGCAGGGCCACTGCGTGGCCGTTCTGGCCATGGACCTGGACCGATTCAAAGGAGTGAATGACAGCCTGGGACATGCCCGGGGCGATGCCTTGCTCAAGGAGGTGGCGGCCAGGTTGCAGGGTTGTGTGCGTCCTGGCGATGTGGTGGCCCGGCCGGGTGGGGATGAGTTTGTGGTGGTGCTGCCCGACCTGCCGGACCCGGCGGTGGTGGAGCCCATGGCGCGGCGCATTGTGCGGGCGCTGACCCTGCCTGTGGAGACCGGCACGTCCAGCTGGTTGCTGGGCACCAGCCTGGGCATTGCGGTCTTCCCGCAGGATGGGGACTCTGGCGACCTGTTGTTGCGCAATGCAGACGTGGCCATGTACGACGCCAAGGACCTGGGGGGGAATCGGCTGGCTTTCTTCAGCCCGCACATGACGGAGGTGTTGACGGAGCGCCTGCGGGTGGAGGCGGGCCTGCGCCATGCCATCGAGCACGACGGGCTGCGCCTGCACTATCAGCCCATCATGGATGCGCGGACGGGGCGTGTGTCGTCGGTGGAGGCGCTGGTGCGGTGGGCGGACCCGGAGCGTGGGCTGGTGTCTCCGCTGCAGTTCATCGGCATTGCGGAAGAAACGGGGCTGATCGTGCCCCTGGGCGAATGGGTGCTGAACGAGGCCTGCGCGCAGGCACGTCGGTGGCTGGATGCCGGTTGGGGGGAGATCCCGGTGGCGGTGAATCTCTCGGCCCGTCAGTTCCAGGAGCCCGAGCTGGACCAGGTGGTGGCCCGCGCCTTGCAAAGTACCGTGTGCCCACCCCGGTTGCTGCAATTGGAGATCACTGAAAGCTCGATCATGGAGCCCGTGGAGGAGGCCCTGCAGACCATGCAGCGCCTCACCGCGCTGGGCGTGCAGCTGGCCATCGACGACTTTGGCACCGGATATTCGTCACTGAGCCAGCTCAAGCGGTTTCCGGTGCGCAAGCTCAAGATCGACCGCTCTTTCGTCAACGATCTGGGGAGCAATGACCGGGGCGAAGCACTGGTGGACGCCATCGTGGCCCTGGCGCAAAAGCTGGGCCTGCGCACGGTGGCCGAGGGCGTGGAAACCGACCACCAAGCCCAGTGGCTGGCCCGGCTGGGCTGCGACGAACTGCAGGGTTACCTCTTTTCCCAGCCTTGCGCGCCCCAAGACCTTGAAAACTGGTGGCAGGGCCGGGTGGCAGGCCGTTCCGCTGGCCCTATTCCCGGATCTGCCGCCCCGTGAGCTTGAGGAACAGGTCTTCCAGATTGGCCGGCCGGTGCAGCGTGCGCAGGTGGCCATGCTGCCCCAGCGCCTGCAGCAGCGGCTGGGCGTTCTGGGTGTAGAAAAACACCGTCTCGCCGCTGATCTCCACGCGCGCGGCCAGGGCACGCAGCGCGGCGTCTTCGGACATCTGCACGGCCCCCACGCCGAACACCTCCACCACATCCGGCTCCAGGTGCTGGGCGATCAGCTCGCGCGGGCGGCCTTCCGCAATCTTGCGGCCGTGGTCCAGCACCAGCAGGCGCGAGCACAGGCGCTCGGCCTCGTCCATGAAGTGGGTGGTCAGCAGGATCGACTTGCCTTGCTGCAGCAGCAGTTGCAGGCGCTCCCACATCAGGTGGCGGGCTTGCGGGTCCAGGCCGGTGGTGGGCTCGTCCAGCAGCAGCAGGCGCGGGTTGTTGACCAGCGCGCGCGCCAGCGACAGGCGCCGCTTCATGCCGCCCGACAGCTCGCCCGGCTTGGCGTCGGCCTTGTGGGTGAGGGCTGCGAACTCCAGCAACTGGGGCACACGCTCGTCCATCACCGGGCCCTTCAGGCCGAAGTAGCGGCCGAACACGCGCAGGTTTTCGGCGCAGGTGAAGTCCGGGTCGAGGGTGTCGAACTGCGTGACCACGCCCAGCTGCGCCTTGATGGCCAGCGCATCGCGTGGCATCAGCAGCGGGGCCGTGCCGGGCTGGGGCGTGAAGTGCACTTCGCCCCCGTCTGGCGACGCCAGGCCCAGGCACATGCGGATGGTGGTGGTCTTTCCAGCACCGTTGGGGCCGATGACGCCCAGGCATTCGCCGGGAGCAATCGCGAAGGACACGTCGTCCACCACCGTGGTCTCGCCATAACGTTTGCGCAGGTGCAGAGCTTCAAAAAGTGCGGTCATGGGGCGATTGTGTGCGACGTGGGCATACCCGGTGTTGCGCGCAGTCGTTGTAGCAAAAATCAACACTTAGCGCAGGTGGATAGTGCACTAATTGCTATCAAAAGAGGATCAATTGGCTCATTCCGCTGCGATCAGCCGCCCACGGCCCGCCGTCTTGGCTGCATAGAGGGCGCCGTCGGCACGGGCCATCAGTTCCGCCAGGGCGGCCTCACCGGGCTGCAGGACGGCCATCCCGGCGCTGTAGTCCAGCGCAAAGCCCAGCTCGGCCACACTGGCTGCGTGCAGGCGCCTGCGCAGTCGCCGGTCCAGGGCCAGTCCGGCGGGCTCGCTGTTGTGCAACAGCAGCACACCAAACTCCTCGCCACCCAGGCGGCCGACCAGATCGCCGCTGCGGCAGGTGTCGCCCAGCAGGCGGGCAAACAGTTGCAGGGCGCGGTCCCCGGCCTCGTGGCCATGGGTGTCGTTGACCTGCTTGAAGTGGTCCAGGTCCAGCATCATTGCCGTCATGGGCAACTGATGGCGTGCGGCGTGGGCCAGCAGGCTGCTGCCTTGGGTGGTGAAGCCGCGCCGGTTGAGCACGCCGGTGAGGCCATCGGTCATCGCCAGCGTGCGCAGCTTGTGTTCAGCCTCCGACCGCCAGGCCACCAGCAGGGCGACCGTGCCGAGCACCAGGCTCACGTTGGTGGCCACGGCGGCAGCGAGGTTGACAGGATGGGGAGTGCGAAAGCTGGGGTACTGGTCGGTGAAGGCGCCCAGCATGCCCCGCGCCAACGTGAACGCGGCCGACGTCAGCAGGCAGCCCAGGAGCAGGCTGCGCCAGCGCAGGTTGGCCTCGACCACCGGCGCCAGGGTGGCGCGCGCAACGATGCACAGGATGGTGGCCAATACAAAGTTGGCCCAGCCCACGCGCCAGGCGTAGTGACCAAAGCCCAGGGTGTAGCCCAGTGGGGCGGCTATCACCAGCACCAGCAGCAGGCGGCGCAAGGGACGGGGGCCCAGCCATTCTTCGAGCGCCCGGTACAGCATCCACTGTGCGGCCGCGTTGCAGGCAATCGACACGGTGGAAAGGGTCTGGTCCCACAGGGTGGATGAGGCAATGATGGCCGCCCAGGCCACGGCCTGCAGCAGCATGCTGGCCTGCACATGGCGGGCCGCGCGGCTCACGTCCCGGCCCATGATCAGCGGCAGCGCGGCCGAGATCATGAACAGGTTGGCCGCCATGACCGTCATCAGCGTGAGGAAATCCAGTGGCATACGCAGTGGCCCCGGGGCCTGTGTTTACTGAAAAGCGACCTCGGCAAAGCTGCGCAGCTTGCGGCTGTGCAGGCGGTCCACGCCGCCGTTGCGCAGGATCTCGATGGCGCGCATGCCGATGCGCAGGTGCTGGTCCACCCGCTCGCGGTAGAAGTGGTTGGCCATGCCGGGCAGCTTGATTTCGCCGTGCAGGGGCTTGTCGCTCACGCACAGCAGGGTGCCGTAGGGCACGCGAAAGCGAAAACCATTGGCGGCGATGGTGGCGCTTTCCATGTCCAGCGCCACGGCGCGGCTCTGGCTGAAACGGCGCTGGGGCGTGTTGTCGGGCAGCAGCTCCCAGTTGCGGTTGTCGGTGCTGGCCACGGTGCCGGTGCGCATCACGCGCTTCAGGTCGGCGCCGCTGATCTGTGTGACATCGGCCACGGCCTGCTGCAATGCGAGCTGGATCTCGGCCAGCGCCGGGATGGGCACCCACAGAGGCAGGTCTTCGTCCAGCACGTGGTCCTCACGCACGTAGGCGTGGGCCAGCACGTAGTCGCCCAGCTGCTGGCTGTTGCGCAGGCCCGCGCAGTGGCCCAGCATCATCCAGGCGTGGGGGCGCAACACGGCGATGTGGTCGGTGATGGTCTTGGCGTTGGCGGGGCCTACGCCGATGTTGACCATGGTGATGCCGCTGCTGTCTGCGCGCACGAGGTGGTAGCCGGGCATTTGCGGCAAGCGCGGCGGGGCTACGCCCAGTTCGTCGCCGGGCTGGGCACCCAATCCCACGCGGCGGGTGACCACGTTGCCCGGCTCGATGAAGGCGATGTATTCACTGTCGGGCTTGGCCATCTCGGCGTGGCCCAGGCGCACAAATTCGTCGATGTAGAACTGGTAATTCGTGAACAGCACGAAGTTCTGGAACCACTCGGGCGCCGTTCCCGTGTAGTGGCGCAGGCGGTGCAGCGAGTAGTCCACGCGCGGCGCGGTGAACAGCGACAGCGGCTGGGCCTCGCCTGGGCGGGCCTGCCAGGTGCCGTTGGCGATGCCGTCGTCCATGGCAGCCAGGTCGGGCAGGTCGAACACGTCGCGCATCAGCATGCGGCGCTCGGGCGTCAGCGTGCCCTCGATGTGGTCGTGCTCGGCAAACGAGAAATGGATCGGAATGGGGTGGGCGCTGGTGCCCACTTCCAGCTCCACGTTGTGGCTGGCGCGCAGCAGGCGAAACTGCTCGGCGTAGTAGTGAGCGAACAGGTCGGGCCGGGTGAGGGTGGTTTCGTAGCGCCCAGGGCCTTCCACAAAACCATAGGCCAGCTTGGTGTCGGCCCGCGCCACGGTGGTGGTGTGCACCCGTACAAAGGGGTAGAACGCGCGCACGGCGCCTTCGGGCGTTTCGCCTGCCACAAAACGCTGCATGGCGTCGCGCAGGTGGCCAATCTGTTGCTGGTAAATGCGCTGCACCTGGGCCAGTGCGTCGGCCGGGTCGGTGTGGCGGGTGGGGGCGATGAAGTCGGGGATGAGGGGCATGCCCCTATTGTCCACAAGCCGGGAACGTGTCTGTGTGACGGCACCGGGAAGGGATCGGAAACAGGTTCTTACACCGGCAAATCGCGCATCCAGCGCTGGAGCGCCACGGCATCCAGCGGCACCGACACCACATGCCCCTGGATCAGGTCACACCCCAGGCCCTTGAGCAATTGCACCTGCGCCGGGGTTTCCACCCCTTCGGCCACGGTTTTGAGCTGCAGGCTGCGGGCCATCTGAATGACGGCCGTGACGATGGCCACGTCGTCGGGGTTGCCGGGCGTGTCCACCACAAAAGACCGGTCGATCTTGAGGCTGTCGATGGGGTAGCGCTTGAGGTAGGCCAGCGACGAATACCCTGTGCCAAAGTCGTCGATCGAGATGCCCACGCCCAGCGCTTTGAGGGCATTGAGGGTGTCCAGCACCTGGCCGGTCTGGTGCATGAGCACGGATTCGGTCAGCTCAATCCCCAGGTACTGCGGCGCCAGGCCGGTATCGCGCAGCGCCGCAGCGATTTCGCCAGCGACATCGCGCTGGCGAAATTCGAGGGCCGACAGGTTCACCGCCACGGGCACCAGGGCCAGGCCCTCGTCCTGCCATTCCTTGAGCTGGCGGCAGGCCTCGCGCATCACCCAGCGGCCGATGGGGGTGATGAGGCCGCGCGATTCCGAAAAGGTGATGAACTCGTCGGGCCCCACCAGGCCGCGCTGCGGGTGGCGCCAGCGTACCAGAGCCTCCAGCCCCTGCAGGGAGCCGTCTTCCAGGCTGATCTGGGGCTGGTAGTGCAGCACAAAGGCGTTGTCCACAATGGCCTCGCGCAGAAGGCGCTCGTGCTGCAGCACGTCGATGGCGCTGGCTTCCATGCTCGGGGTGTAGAACTGGCGGTTGCCGCGGCCACTTTCCTTGGCGTGGTGCATGGCTGCATCGGCGCAGCGCAGCAGTGCATCGCCGGTGGTGGCGTGTTGGGGGAACAGGCTGATACCGATGGAGGGGGACACCGTCAGCGGCACCTGGCCCAGGGTGAAAACGCCGTGCATGGACGCCAGCAGCTTGTCGGCCACCCGGGCGGCATCGTCAGGGCCCTGCACATCGGTCAGCACCACCACAAACTCATCGCCGCCCAGCCGCGCCACCACGTCAGCGTCGCGCACGCCCTGGCGCAGGCGTTCGGCCACGTTGCACAGCAGCTGGTCGCCTGCATGGTGGCCCAGCGAGTCGTTCACCGTCTTGAAATGGTCAAGGTTCACAAAAAGCACGGCCGCACGGCCGTGGCGCCTGCGGGCCAGCGACAGCACCTGCGACAGCTGCTCCATCAGGAAGTGGCGGTTGGGCAACTGCGTAAGCGTGTCGTGCAGCGCAATGAAGGCCTCGCGTTCCTGGGCCTGCTTGCGGGCCGTGATGTCACGCACCACCACGATGCGGTAGTCGGCATGGTGCAGTGGCATGGTCTTTCCCACCACCTCCACGGGAATGGCGTGGCCGTCCTTGTGGCGGATGGTCACTTCGTAGGGGTCTTCGCGCCCGGTGCGCGTGTAGTCCAGCGCCACGGCCCTCCATTCCGGACTGATGAAGTGGAAGATGGAAAACCCCACCACCTCCTGCAGCGCATAACCCGTCAGGCGGGTGAGTGCCTCATTGCCGTCGGTGATGATGCCGTCGCGGTGGAACACGATGGCCTCGTCCGTGGCCTCGGTGAACTTGCGCATGCGCTCTTCGCTCTGGCGCACCTGGCGCTCCGCGCGCCAGCGCTCAGTGATGTCGGTGATCAGAACGAACGAGCCCAGCTGCTGCGCGCTGGCGTCAAAGTGCGGGATCAGGTTGACCTCGATCATGCGGGCCTCGCCATTGGGCAAGGTCTGCTCACGTGTGTACTTCACATGTTCGCCGCATGCGGACCGTTCCACATGCGGCTGGATGGCCAGCCAGGCCTTGTCGCCGATGGCCTCCTGCACCGTAAGGCCCAGGATGGATTCGGTCGTGTGGCCGTTGTAGGCGGCATAGCCTTGGTTGGCGAACTGGCAGCACAGGCCGGGCAGGTTGTAGTAGGCCATCAGCGCGGGCACGGAGTCTGCAATCAGCCGCAGCAAAGCATCGCTGGAGCCACGGGGGCCAGGGGTGGGGGCTGCGTTGGTAAGGTCTTGCATGGGCAGGCGCTGATGGGTTTTGTTATAGCCGATAGACCTGACAGCAAGGCTTGGGGCAACTCCCCATGCAAGTTTGCTGCGCGGGTGGGTGGGTTGCGGTGGGTCTTTCTGTCACCATGGGGCATTGCCACAAGAACAAAAGACAGGAAAGGTGCGGGAGTTCCATGCAGGAGTTCGGAGGTTTTTCCTCAGCGCTGGCCGTGCTGGCGAGCGCAGCGGGGTGCGGTTTGCTGATGGGTATTGAGCGCGAGCGTCGCAAAGGGGCGGGGCCCGACCGGGCGCTGGCCGGGGTGCGGTCGTTCACCCTGGCTTCCCTGGGGGGCGCGGCAGCTGCGCTCACGGCGGTTCCTGTGCTGGTGGTGGTGGGGGCCGTGTTGGTAGCGGCCCTCACGGTGGTGGCCTATGCGCGCGACCGCTCTGGCGACCCTGGCGTCACCACCGAGATCGCCTTGTTTCTGGCCTATCTGATCGGGGTGACCTGCGCGCGCGACCAGTTGCTGGCCGCCGCCCTGGCGGTGGTGGTGACGGGGCTGCTGGCGTTGCGGGACGTGTTGC
Source organism: Acidovorax facilis (assembly GCF_023913775.1). GTDB lineage: Bacteria > Pseudomonadota > Gammaproteobacteria > Burkholderiales > Burkholderiaceae_C > Acidovorax > Acidovorax facilis. The sequence goes on along the minus strand of NZ_JAMXAX010000054.1, from coordinate 11,173 downwards.
ACCAGTTTTCCAACCAGTGGCTGCAGCCCGGCGAGGTGCGCAGCGGGCTCATTCTGGCCGCCTTGGCTTTGCTGGTGTATCCACTGGCCCCCAACACCCCCCTGTGGCAAGGCGTGCTGAACCCGCAGGTGGTGGTGCGCCTGGTCATCGTGCTGCTGGTGATCCAGTCGCTCGCGCACCTGGCCAAGCGACTGATGCAGGCGCGCCATGCCGTGGCGCTGTCGGCGCTGGCCTCCGGGTTTGTGTCGAGCACCGCCACCATCGGCAGCCTGGGTATGGAGGTGCGAGCGGGCCGCGCCACGGCGCGCACCAACGCAGGCGCAGCGGTGCTGTCGTGTGTGGCCACCATGGCCCAGATCGTGGTGGTGGCCGCCACCGTGCAGCCGCAGTGGCTGGCGCGGCTGTGGCTGCCCGCGCTGGTGGGCGCGTGTGTGGCGGCCGCCGTGGGATGGTGGGGCGGGCGCGGCGCGGCGCACCTGTCTGCGAAGGCTACGGACGCCGGTGCGGAGGTGGCGGTTGCTGTACCCCCTGACACCCCCATGTTCAAGCTGCGCGATGCCTTGCTGATTGCAGCTCTGCTCACTGGCATTCAGGCCGGTGTGCAGGGGCTCACGGCGTGGCAAGGCGACGCGGGCATGCTGGCGGGCGCACTGCTGGCGGCCCTGGCCGACGTGCATGCCGCCACGGCGGCCGTGCTGGTGCGCGGCGGCCCGCACAGCGCGGCCGCACCCGCCATCGCGCAGGCCCTGATGGCCGCGCTGCTGGTGCATGCAGGCAGCAAGTGCGCGGTGGCCCTGGCCAGTGGTGGCTGGCGCTACGCGCTGGCTGTGGCACCGGGCGTGCTGGCGCACACCCTGGCTTTTGTGGGGGTGTTGGCCCTGCAGGCATAGCGGCTGGTGAAGGCGGGGCCGGATAATCGGCCCATGACCTCCAAAGAAAACCAAGCCCGCACTGATTTCAGCACGCTGGCCCTGAGCCCCGCCACGCTGGCCAACCTGCAGCAGCTGGGCTATACCACCATGACCCCCATCCAGGCGGCCAGCCTGCCGCCCGCGCTGCTGGGTAAGGACCTGATCGCCCAGGCCAGCACCGGCAGCGGCAAGACCGCCGCGTTTGCCCTGGCCCTGCTGGCCAACCTCAACCCCCGCCGTTTTGCGGTGCAGGCGCTGGTGCTGTGCCCCACGCGCGAGCTGGCCGACCAGGTGACCACCGAGATCCGCCGCCTGGCGCGGGCCGAAGAAAACATCAAGGTCGTGACCCTGTGTGGCGGCGTGCCGCTGCGCGCCCAGACACTGAGCCTGGAGCATGGCGCGCACATCGTGGTGGGCACGCCCGGCCGCGTGATGGACCACCTGGAGCGCCAGCACCTGTCGCTGGAAGCGCTCAACACCCTGGTGCTCGATGAGGCCGACCGCATGCTCGACATGGGCTTCTTCGACGACATCGTCGTGGTGGCCAAGCAGTGCCCCAAGGAGCGCCAGACGCTGCTGTTTTCGGCCACGTACCCCGAGGGCATCGCCAAGCTCAGCGCCCAGTTCATGAAGTCGCCCGAGCAGATCACGGTGCAGGCCCAGCATGCCGAAGGCAAGATCGAGCAGCGCTGGTACGAGGTGAAAAACAGCGAGCGCCTGCACACGGTGTCGCAGCTGCTCAACCACTTCCGCCCAGAATCGTCCATCGCCTTTTGCAACACCAAGCAGCAGTGCCGCGACCTGGTGGGGGTGCTGCAGGCCCAGGGCTTCAGCGCGCTGGCGCTGTTTGGCGAGCTGGAACAACGTGAGCGTGATCAGGTGCTGGTGCAGTTTGCCAACCGCAGTTGCTCGGTGCTGGTGGCCACCGACGTGGCCGCGCGGGGCCTCGACATTGCCAACCTGGCCGCCGTGATCAACGTGGATGTGACGCCCGACCCCGAGGTGCACATCCACCGCATTGGCCGCACCGGCCGGGGCGATGCCGACGGCCTGGCGCTGAACCTGGCCAGCCTGGACGAGATGGGCTCCGTGGGCAAGATCGAGCAACTGCAGGGCCGCGAGTCGCGCTGGTTCCCGGTGGCGGACCTCACGCCCACGGGCAGCGGCCCGCTGGTGCCGCCCATGGTCACCATCCAGATCATCGGTGGCCGCAAGGAAAAGATCCGTGCGGGCGACGTACTGGGCGCGCTCACGGGCGAGATGGGCTACACCCGCGAGCAGATCGGCAAGATCAATGTGAACGACTTCTCGACCTACGTGGCGGTGGACCGCGCCATTGGCGCGCAGGCCGCGCAGCGCCTGAACCAGGGCCGCGTGAAGGGCAAGACCGTGAAGGCGCGGCTCGTCACGGACTGAGAGGCTGAGAGTCTTTTATCCATGCCCGCCTTGCACGCGAAAACGCCCCGGCTCGTCGTTGCAAATGCTCGCCATAGCCCGAGCTATGGCTGTGCTTTGCGCATAGATCCGAGGCGTTTTCGCGCGCTTTTCGGGCGCGGCTAAAAAACTCTCAGCCTCTGAGGCGCTCACGTGGGGCCAGCGCCGCTGCGCGGAGGCTGGCTGCGCTGGTGGCAGGTGAAAGTTTGGGTGAAAAATGCCGCCAGCGCTTGATGGGTGTCATTTGTTGCTATCTGTTTGATAGCGACCAGGTTCTGCCCGGCGGCGGATCATTTCCGCAGCTGTTTTTTCACGCCGCCTGTGACATCTACGCATTGCATCAAGACCTATAGAGGACTATAGTTCTTGGCATGACCACATCCCACAAAGTTGTTGCCTTTGACAGTGCCCCGGGCCTGAGCCGCTACGCCGCCCTGGCCGCCGCCCTGCGTGCCCGCGTGGTGGCAGGGGAGTGGCCACCCGGCTCGGCCCTGCCGGCAGAAAGCCTGCTGGCCACCGAGCACCAGGTGGCGCTGGGCACCATGCGCCGAGCGCTGGAACTCCTGGTGGCGCAAGGCCTGGTGGAACGCATACACGGCCGGGGCACCTTTGTGCGCCAGGGGATTGCCGGTGCGTCGATGCTGCGCTTTTTTAGGTTTGACAGTGGCAGTGGCGAAATGCCACGCTCGCGCATCCTGTCACGCCAGCGCGTGGCGGCCCCGGCCGCCGTGGCCCGCAGGCTGGGCTTGGCCACGGGCGAGATGGTGCTGCGGCTGCAGCGTTTGCGCCTGCTGGCCGACCAGCCCTGTCTGCTGGAAGAGCTGTGGTTGCCGCTGGATGTGTTTGCTCCCCTGGCTGAAGGCAGCACCGCCGAATGGGACGATCTGCTGTACCCCATGTTCGCGCGGCGCTGCGGCGTGCATGTGCACCGTGCCGTGGACGACATTGGTTTTGCCGTGCTGACGGCCGCTCAGGCCATCCCCCTGGGGCTGGCCGCAGGCCATCCGGGCGTGGTGGTGCAACGGGCCGCCTACGACCTGGGCGGGCGCTGCGTCGAATGGCGCACCACGCGCGGCGATGCCCATGCCTTTCACTACACCGTGACCATTACATGAACGACAACCGCGGGGGTGTCCGTGGCCTGCCAAGCCAGTTCACACCCCCTGCTGGACTTGGGGCGCCAGCTTCCTGCGTGTCCCCCTGAACGCCTGAAAACTCAACCAAGGAGACCTGTATGCCCCATCTGTCCGATCCTCTGAACCCCCCTGGTCTATCGCGCCGCGCGGCGCTGGCTGCTGTGGGCGCCACCTTGGCCGCCCCCTGGGTGCACACCCGCGCCGCGGGCGTGGGCGGCGGACGCACCGTGACCCTGGTTGTCTCTTACCCGGCAGGCGGCGGTGCCGACCTGATGGCCCGCATCATCGCGCCCCGCATGGCCGAGGCGCTGGGGCAAGGCGTGGTGGTGGACAACAAGCCCGGCGCCAGCGGCCAGCTGGCCGCATCGGCCGTGGCCCGCGCCACGCCGGATGGCACCACACTGCTGCTCGATGCATCGTCGTTCGCCGTCAATCCATCGCTCTACCCCAAGCTGCCCTACGACAGCAACACGGCCTTTGTGCCACTGGCCGTGTTGGCGACCTTTCCGAACGTGCTGGTGTGCCACCCGGGCTTCGGTGTCAATTCCGTCAAGGAAGTCATCGCACGCGCCAAGGCCAAGCCCGAGGACGTGGCCTATGCGTCGTCCGGCAATGGTTCGGCCCAGCATCTGGCGGGGGCGTTGTTTGAAGAGCGCACGGGCGTGCGGCTGTCCCACATTCCCTACCGTGGGGGCGGCCCTGCCATGAACGACGTGATGGGCGGCCAGGTGCCGCTGTTTTTTGCCAATGTGGCCTCGTCCCTGGGCCACATCCAGGCGGGCAAGCTGCGGCCGCTGGCAGTGACCAGCGCCGTGCGCGCCCGTTCGCTGCCCGATGTGCCCACCATGGCGCAGGCCGGTGTCGCCGATTACGAAGTGCTGGAGTGGAACCCCGTGCTGGCTCCGGCGGGCATTGCGCCCGAGGTGCGCACGCAGCTGGTCAACGCCATCCGCAAGGCGCTGGCAGACCCTGAGGTGCTGGGCCGCATCCGCGCGCTGGGCGGCGATGCCTTTCCCGATGCCACCCAGGCCAGTGCGGGCAAGTTCATCCAGGCCCAGCAAGTGCAGTGGGGCAAGGTCATCCGTGAGCGCAAGATCGTGGTGGGCTGACCCATGGGTGCGCTGGCCACATCCACACCGTTGCGGGAAGCCCTGGAGGGATGGGACACGCACGTCCATGTGTTTGATGCCGCAGCCCCGGTCCAGGCCGGGCACTACCAGCCTGCGCACCAGCCTCTCGAACGCATTGAGGCAGAAGCCGCGAAGCTGGGCGTGGGCCACCTCGTGTTGGTGCAGCCCAGTGTGTATGGCACCGACAACCGGCTGGTGCTCGACGCCCTGGCGCGCGAACCGGGTCGGCACCGCGCGGTGGTGGTGGTGGATACCGACATTGCCGACAGCGAACTGCACACCATGCACGCACTGGGCGTGCGCGGCGTGCGTTTCAATCTGGTGTCCCCCGTGGGCAACGGGGCACAGGCCATGCAGGCGCTGGCGCCCCGCCTGAAGGCGCTGGGCTGGCATGTGCAGTGGTATGCGGCACCCGCCCAACTGGCGCAGATTGCCCAGCTGCATGCGCAAACGGGGCTGCCCTGTGTGCTGGACCATCTGGCGGGGATGCACGCCGCCTTGGCGCAGGACGATGCGGCCTGGCAGGCGCTGGCAAGGCTGGCCGACCTGGGGGCATGGGTCAAGCTGTCGGGCTGGTACCGCCTGCAGGCCGTGGCCCCCTACGCCGAACTGCACGGCGCGATCCGCCGCGTGGCAGGGCTGATGGGTGAGCGGCTGGTGTGGGGTTCGGACTGGCCCCATACGGCGTTTGCTCCGCACGCCATGCCCGCTTACGCGAGTGTGTGGGAGCCGGTGGTGGATGCCCTGGGCTCGGCGCGCGCCGACAAGGTGCGCATGGCGGGCGCCGAGCTGTACCGCTGAAGCGAAGTGCGTATGGGGGCATTGGCATGGGTGCTTCCCGCACCCGCCGTCTCTTTACCTGGCGCCTGCCGTTTCCAGCATCCGCACCATTTCGCTGAAGCCGCGCTGCCGTGCAAGTTGGAGCGGCGTGTTGCCCTGCCGGTCGGTCAGCGTTTGGCTCGCACCCGCCCGCAACAGGGCTTGCAGGGTGGCTTGGTGGCGCGGGCCGCCGTTGCCCAGCACGATGGACTCGATGAGCGCCGTCCAGTGCAGGTTGTTCACATGGTCCAGCGGCGCGCCAGCGGCGATCAGCTGGCGCACCACGCCGTCGTGCCCCAGGTGGGCAGCGGCGATGAGCGCCGTGCCTTCGTAGCGGCTGGTCACCTGTTTGGCGCTGGCGCCCAGTTGCAGCAGCACGCGCAGCGTGGCCTCGTCGTCGGCCACGGCGGCAATGGTCACGGCGTCGTAACGGTCGTTTTCCAGCAGATCCAGGCCAGCGCCCGCTTTGGCAAGGGCGCGGATCGCTTCGGCCTGCCGCGCGTAGGTGGCCACATGCAGCGGTGTGCGACCGTAAGCGTCGCGGGCGTTCAGGTCACCCTTTGCGGCAATCAGCTTGTTCAACGTCGGCATGTCGCCCCACGCCGCAGCGGCATGCAGGCCCTGGTAGGCCGCTGTTTCGGCCGCCGTGGGAGGCACCTGGGCCTGGGCCGTGGTGGCACAGGCCAGTGCAGCGGCCAGTGTGAATACAAGGTTCCAGTGCTTCACGGGTGTCTCCGATGGCGTGCGTTGCAGGTGTGGGCGGGGGGTTACTTCAGCAGATCCTGCACCTTGGCGATGCCGGCCACGGCGCATTGCTCGTCCAGGTGGCCGCCTGGTGCGCCGCCCACGCCCACGGCGCCGATGACTTCGTTACCCACCTTCACCGGCACGCCGCCGCCCAGCAGCAGGTAGCCAGGGATGTTCACCAGGTTGGCAGCAGCAGGGTTTTTCTGCGCGCCTTCCATCATGGCCAGCGTGGTGTTCTTGGCCGATGCCGAGGTGTAGGCCTTCAGGCGGCTGGCTTCCAGCGTGTGGGGGCCTGCGTTGTCGGCGCGGTGCACGGCGCGCACGGTGCCTGCGCGGTCCACCACGGTGGCGGTCACGTTGTAGCCGTTGGCGCTGCAGGTGGCGACGGTTTGCGCGGCGATCTGCGTGGCCAGGTCCAGCGAGATGTTCTTTTCGGTGCGTACGCCTTCGGCGCTGGCCGCTGTGGCGACCAGGGACAGGGTGAGGGCGGCGATGGTGGCGAGGCGGTTTTGCATGGTGTTCTCCGGTGTTTTTGACGTCGGCACCACCCGTTGTGGCGCCGTGGGAGAACTGTAGAGAACGCTGCGGTTTTCAGCCATTCGGGCGGCTACGCGCGGGCCTCCGTAAAACTACGGAAGGCCTTGGCAAAGCAGCTCAGGATGCCGCATCCACCAGCGCCGCATACCGCCGTATCAGCTGCGCCAGCGACTCCGCCCCCAGCTTGCCAAACAGGTTGGCGCGGTGCGTTTCCACCGTGCGGGGCGACAGTGCCAGCGCGCGCCCGATCTCCTTGTTGGTCAGGCCCTCCACGATCAAGCCCAGCACCTCGCGCTCGCGGGCCGACAGTTGCGCGAAGCGCTCGCGCGCCTGCTGGTCGGCCTGGTGGCGCTCGCGGGATCGCACATGCTGGCGCACGGCGTTCTGCAGGGCTTCGATCAGCACTTCGTCGTCCACCGGTTTTTCCAGAAACTCCGCCGCCCCGGCCTTGAACGCGCGGCGGCACATCTCCACCGTGCCGTGGCCGGTCAGCAGGATCATGGGCTGGTCCACGCCCTGCGCGAGCAGCTGCTCCAGCACCGTGAGGCCGCTGATGCCGGGCATGCGCACATCGAGCACGATGGCGCCGATGCTGGCGCGGTCAAACCCCGCCATGAAGGACTGCGGGTCGGCCCAGGCCTGTACGCGCAGGCCCACGGTGCTGATGAGCAGGGAGAGGCTGTCGCGCACGGCGGCATCGTCGTCCACCAGGTGGATCAGGGGCGAGAGGGATTGCGCGTTATCGGTCATGGGCGGGCGGTGCGGTGGGCAGGGTCAGCACAAACTCTGCGCCCCGTAGGTCTTGGGCTGGCGCAGTGGCCTCAGGCGCCAGGGCCAGCTGCGCGCCCATGGCCTGCGCCAGGCTGTCGCACAGTGTCAGGCCCAGTCCCAGCCCGCCCGTGCGTGTGGTGTAGAACGGCTCGAACAGCCGCTGGCGTGCCTCGGGTGGTATGCCCGGGCCGTGGTCGCGCACCGACAGGGCCACGTGCCCGGTATCGGTGCGCGCCAGGGCAATGTGCAGCTGGCGTTCGGTGGCTGGCACCTGTTCCAGCGCCTGCAATGCATTCATCAGCAGGTTGTGGATGATCTGCTGCAGGGCCACAGGCTCGGCCAGCACGGTGGGCAGGTCGGGGGCGGTGGTCACGCTGGGCACCACACCCCGCTGGGCCAGCTCGGGCTCCAGCAGGTGCAGCGCGTCGTGCACGGCCATGGGCAGCGCCAGCGGCTGGGCCTGGCCTGCCAGGTCGGGGCGCTCCACCAGGCGGCGCAGGCGACCCACCACAGTGGAAGCGCGGCGTGCCTGCTCCACCGCACGGGCCATGGCCATCTGGGCAGTGTCGAGGTCGGGCGGTTCATCGGCCAGCAGGCGTTGGGCGGCCTGGGTGCTCGACAACAGGGCCGTCAGTGGCTGGTTCAGCTCGTGCGCCATGCCGGCGGCCAGCTCGCCCAGTGTGTTCAGGCGTGCCACCTGGCCCAGGCGCAGCAGCTCTTCGGCCCGCTGGCGGGCCACGCGCTGGCGCCACAGTGCGCGGCCTGCAGCCCACAGCGCAGCGGTCAGCACGCACCAGCCCAGCATGCCCCACCACGGCAGCTCGTGCAGGCCCACGCTGCGGCGGGCCACCACGTCCAGCGGCTGGCTTTGTGCCGCCAACAGCTTGTGAAACTCGTAGGTGCGGCTCCAGGCGCCCACGTCGGATCGGCCCGGCTGTACGACGAAAGCCTCGCCATCGCGCTCCAGCGTCACACGCACGGGGCTGGTGGACCTGTCCATGGGCCACTCGTCCATGGGAATGGTGCTGCGCAGGTCGATGTGCAGTGCGTAGCTGGCGGGCGTGCCTGCCAGCACGAGGTGATAGCGGCCTGCGGGCAGGTTCAGCCCTGCCATGGCCGCATGGCCGGTGCGGCGTGAGGAGGCTTCAGCGGCCGCCAGTTCTGCCTGCAGTGCGGGGGGCCAATCACTCTGCGCTGTGCGCTGCAGCACCGCCAGAATTTGCGGGTAGACCGAAGGCAGGCGGGGCAGGGGGGATGCGGCGTCGGTGCTGTTGCTCGCTGCAGCGGTGGGCTGCAGCAACGCCAGCGTGGCCATGATGGCATCGTGCTGCACCACACGCTGGCTCAGTAGCCGGTGCACGATGCGCGCGTCGGTCTCGAACGCTGCGTGCAGCTGCTGCAAACGCGCGACGGCCAGCCAGCTGGCGCCCGCGCATGCGACCACGGCCCAGAGCAGCAGGCTGGGGAGATGCAGGGTGCGGTACGAGGGAAGGCGGCGGCGCCATGCCGGGGTCATGCGCGGATTCTGGCATGGGGGCTTGCGCGGGACGCGCTTCGCCCAAGGTAGCGCTGCCTGAGCAAACGGCGTAAAGCGGGTCTTAAGGCCGCTCTGGTGTAATTCCGGCTCGGTTCTTCAGCGCTGCTCCTCCAATACCTCCACCCATGTCCAACCCTGCTCCAAAGCCTCACCAATGACTCACACCCCGCAACCTGCTGTGGGCGTCTATTGCGGTGGCGGGGATCACCATCGCGCTCAAGACGCTGGCCTGGGTGGTCACTGGCTCGGTGGGCCTGCTGTCGGATGCGATGGAGTCGTTTGTCAACCTGGCCAGCGCCATGTTTGCGCTGGCCATGGTGACCGTGGCGGCGCGGCCTGCGGATGACGACCACCCCTATGGCCACCACAAGGCTGAGTATTTTTCGTCAGGGTTCGAAGGCATCCTCATCGTGGGGGTGTCGGCGGGCATCCTGTGGGCGGCCGGGCACCGGCTGATGGACCCGCAGCCCATCGAACAGCTGGGCTGGGGCCTGGGCCTGTCGGTGCTCAGTTCGGCGCTCAATGGCTTTCTCGCGTGGCTCATGTTCCGCTCGGCCCGCGAGTACCGCTCCATCGCGCTGGAGGCCGATGCGCGTCATCTCGTCACCGACGTGTGGACCTCGGCCGGTGTGCTGGTGGGCATTGCGGGCGCGGCCCTCACGGGCTGGCTGTGGCTGGATGCGCTGGCGGCGATTGCCGTGGCGCTGAATATCCTGAAAGAGGGCGTGGAGCTGGTGTGGCGATCCTCCCAGGGCCTCATGGATTCAGCGGTAGAGCCCGAGGTGCAGGCCACCATCGACGCCACGTTGCAGCAGTTTGTGCTATCGCAGGCGCCCGGTGCCGTGCGGTTTGACCATGTCTCCACCCGCCGTGCGGGCCAGCGCCAGTTTGTGGACATGCACCTGCACATGCCCGCCGACTGGACCCTGCGGCACGCCGCCGAACTGCGCGGCCAGGTCGAGCGCGCGCTGATGACCGCCGTACCCGGCCTGCGCGCCACCATCGAGCTGCTGCCCACCGATGTGGAAGCGCATTTCGACGACCCCCGTGACGATTTGAAGGATGCCGTGAAGTGATCAGCGTATTGCAGCGTGTGCGCGAAGCGCGCGTGGAGGTGAACGGGCAGACCGTGGGAGCCATCGGCGCAGGCCTGCTGGTGCTGGTGTGTGCCGAACGCGGTGACACGGAGATGGAGGCCGACAAGCTGCTGGCCAAGATCCTCAAGCTGCGCATTTTTTCGGACGCCGCAGGCAAGATGAACCAGAGCGTGCAGGACACCGGTGGCGGCCTGCTGCTGGTCAGCCAGTTCACGCTGGCGGCAGACACCACCGGCGGCAACCGCCCCAGCTTCACCCAAGCGGCTGCACCCGATGAGGGGCGGCGGCTGTACGACTATGTGGTTGCCCAGGCGCGCAAGGTGCACCCCAAGGTGGCCACGGGCCAGTTTGCCGCCGATATGCAGGTGCACCTCATCAATGACGGCCCGGTGACCATCCCGCTGCGGATGGCGCCTTCGCTGGCGACAGCGGCGGCTGGCTGAACGCGTGGGCTGGCCTCGGCCCGCAGCTGGCCGTGGGGTTGTCCGCACGGCGACGACGCGCGGGTGGCAAATTCTGTAGGCTCGGGCACGTGCGTTCCGTTCTTCTGTTCTTGTGATGCGGTGCGCACTCCGCCGTATACCCGCCGCGCGCCCACTGCCAGCCCTGCTTCACCCGTGACCCAAGCCGCCCCCGCTGTCCTGCCTGATCCGCCCTCGCCACGCCGCGCCCTTTGGGTGATGTACCTGTGCCTGTTGTCGGCCTTTGCGCTGAGTCAGGCTTACCGCACCGTGACGAGCATCATCGCCGCAGGGCTGCAGGCGGACTTTGGCATTTCGCCGGACTCGCTGGGCGCGTTTGCCGGCCTGTTTGGCCTGTCGTTTGGCGTGACCCAGCTCCTCATGGGCATCGGCATGGACCTGTACGGCCTGCGCCGCACGGTGCTGGTGGCTTTCCCGTTGGCGGGGCTGGGGGCCGCGGTATCAGCCCTCGCGCCCGGCTATGGCTGGCTGATGGTGGGCCAGCTGCTGATCGGTGTGGGCTGCTCTCCCGCCTTCCTGGCTTGTACCGTCTTCGTTTCGCGCCACTTTCCTGCGCAGCGCTTCGCCTTCTT